>JAFXKD010000017.1 GCA_017531925.1 Clostridia bacterium
GGTCGGCAAAAATCCCGTTACACCGTTCTCCACAATGCCGCCTGCGATCGTTCTGATACTATCAACATTAGCATCGCAAACATCTTTTCCAAGATATCCGTGTATGTGCAGGTCGATAAATCCGGGGCTGATGTAGCCGCCCTCGGCATCGATCACTTCACAATTTTCGGGAATCTCAGTTTCATCTACTATTCCCTCAACCTTATCCGTCAGTAAAAGTATTTTATTTTCAATCATTCTATCTTTAAATATTATTTTTCCGTTCTTTATTGCAATCATAATTGCCTCTTAATGTTTTCTTATTCAATATTCAAGCCTTCAATATATTCCGCAAGCGATTTTGCCCATCCGTCATAAGCTTCTTTTGTGGGATGCCCGTTAACGCCCTCAGCATTTGGTACAAATTCAAAGGGATTAAAAACCACCTTATCATCTATAAGTGCAGAAGCCATCTGTATGCCCTCCGTCACAGTGGGATGCTCTCCCGCCACACCGTAAATACAGATAATATATGCGTTGGGATTGCTCTTTCTTACATCCATTACAAATTCAAGATAGTGGTCAAAGAATTTTTCCTTATAGTCCGAGTGCCCATTCATAATATATGACGCATCGTTCGTTCCAAGATTGATCACGATAACATCCGGTTCATCGTCAAACTCATATCGCTCGGTATTTTCAGAGGATTTCCAATTATAAAGCGAAGCCATATTGATATCAGTCCACAAATAAGCTCTTGTGCAGATGCCGCTCCAAGCAATTATTGAAAAGTCTGCTCCGAGAAGCTCTGCTGTCTTGTATGCATATGCTTCTGTAGGAGAGGAATTTTCAATGCTCCACGCCTCGCCTCTTTTGCCGATGGATCCGTATCCCGCGGTCAAAGAGTCCCCGATAAACTCAATCTTAAGCTCGGATTTTTCAGGAACACTTGCAAACCTTGGAGAATCAAACGAGTGGAGAGTCCATTTCGCGTTTTGCATCTCGGTATCCTTAACGACTCTGATAACGTGAAAACCCTCCTCAAGATTATCAGCCACCTTGTAAGTGCTTCTGCCACTTGACACCTCAATGCGACCTGCATCTTCTCCGTCTATGTATATCTTCATATAGCTTGTAAGATCCGACGTAAGTTCGACTGAAAGCGAGGTGCCGATTATCCCGATTTCTACCGCATTGGCGGTTTGATCAAGCTTTAAGCCGCCATCGACCGCATAGTAACGACCGAAGATATTAACGTATTTTTCGTCAAACGAATTAGCCTTTTCCGAGGTTATCTCTCCCACACAGTCAACTGTGATGTCCTTCTGAGCATTTTCATACTTGGCTGTGATTTTGACCCTTCCTAAACCGACGGCTTCAATATGACCATCGTGCACGGCAGCGACCGACGGATCGGAGCTTTCCCAAGTGAGCTGCGGAGATTCAATCTGCTCGCCGTCACAATATGCTGATCCTGATACCTCAACTTCTTCACCGACAAACATAGTTATCTTGTTCTGATCCAATCTCACCTCGTATTCTGGTTCTTCCACCTGAAAAATATCACACGACGTTATGACCATCATAGTCAAGCATAAAACGATCGAGAGTAGCTTTTTCATAAGATCAACTCCTTTTATAGGGTATTTTTTATCCATTCCAATGCTCGCTCAAACCACTCCTGACAAGAAGGAACGATCTGGGATTCATCTACTGCTGTGACCTCGTTGGCAAGCGCAAGACCGTGCATTCCCTCCGGATATATATGTAATTCAACGGCAATATTCTTTTCCCTGAGCGCTATTTCAAACAGCTCGGAATTTTTATATGATACTGCTTCATCAACGAAGGTATGCCAAATGAATGTTGGAGGAGTAGCATCCGTTACTTGTTTTTCTAATGACATACCTTCCACAAGCTCATCATATTTATCACCGAGAAGATGACGGAACGAACCGCCGAGAGTGTGCTTACTCGTTATAACGGGATAGCCGAGCAAAAGTCCGTTCGGTTTAAGCTCCTCTTTAGCGCATCCCAAAGCATCCGAAATAAATCCCCTTGACCAAAAGCAAGAATAGGATGCTGCGAGGTGTCCGCCCGCCGAAAATCCCATCACCATTATCTTATCAGCGTCAATAAGCCACTCATCCGCCCTTTCACGAAGCATCTGAACCACTCTGCCAAGCTCGAAGAGCGCGGTTGGATAATGAGCATACGGATGAACTGAATAATTAAGCACAACCGCATTATATCCGTGCGCCATAAACTGTAATGCTATGGGCTCTCCCTCTCTATATGAAACAGAGCAATATGCACCGCCCGGACAGATAACCACAACAGGGCGCTTTTTCGGTGGCATTTCAGAATTTTCCTGCCAAAAATAAGTGGTGGCAAATGCGCCCACAGAACCACTTTCATTTATCTTGATAATCCGGTTTAACACACATACCACCTCTTTTTTGAAATTATATTACATATACAGAGTGGATCCCCATCCACGTCGTCCAAAGAAGCATATCAAGCTCTGCATTGACGTTATCCAACGGGACTAAATCCTCACTAAGCTCAAAGATCTCCGTTACCTCTCCGTTCAAGTAAGAAAGAACTAACAGCTTGACCGTATTGAGCCTCTCTATCATTCCGCCGATCCTCAGATCGTGAGTCTGGAAGCCGTTTGATTTGTTTTCCGATATCCATTGAATATAAAAAGCAGCCTTGAACTCGGATAATCTTCGGATCAATTCGGGAATATCGATCTTCGCGATCTTTTCCAAGGATGAAAGATCCTTGCTATGATAGGCGGCTCTGAGCCTCAAGCCGAGATCCCATTTGATCTCAAGCGCATCGCAAAGAAGCATCATGACCTCAAACATCTTTTTCTCACTGCCCGTGCATTCATCATAAACGGCGCTCAACCTGTTTTTATGCGTAACGATCTGCTCGGTTATTTCATATTTTTGAAGAATAGAATCATACATTCCGGAGAGCGGATCATTGTATAGCATTATCTTCGGTAGCTTGCCAAAAAGATAGCTCTCCTCTACTCTGCTTTCA
The DNA here is from genome assembly GCA_017531925.1 of Clostridia bacterium. Lineage (GTDB taxonomy): Bacteria > Bacillota > Clostridia > Oscillospirales > CAG-272 > RGIG4608. The sequence continues at coordinate 3,034 of JAFXKD010000017.1, forward strand.
GCTAAGAAGTCAAGATCGCCAACGCGGTATTGATCAAGCGTGAGCCCGCAGTATCTTTGCAGAGCATCACTCACGTTGCTATCCGAAATACTCTCTCCGTATGCGTGCAAGGAATACTGAATAATGGACGGAAGTGCGGAAAACAACGATGCTTCGGCACCGTCATCGCTCCAAGCGGTTAAAATAACGGAGCGGATACCGTAACGGTCACACGCAGCAAGCATTTTTCTTCCGAGGACGAGAGCAAATTCAGTAGAAGGGTTCCATCCCATCCACTTACAAGCACCTCCGGCAAATATTACCTCATTACCCGTTTTGATGTGACTTTCAAACATATTATCGATCACGCGCTCGTCGCGATTCCAATAATCCCAATATACCAGACCAACGCTCTTAGGTATGCTCTCGCATATTTCATCCGAAAGACATTTATCCGCGGAATAGTATCCGCCGCCAAACGCCTCTCTGAAATACATATCACTCCATATCTCAGCGGTAAAACCGTATTTTCCGGCAATATTCATAACCATATCTATATGACGCTTAAGAAGATCGTGCTTCTCCTCATATCCATACGTATCCATATGCTTGCCGCGTCCCACAAGATATGCCTCATCCATTCCTATATGCACGTGTTTGCTCTTAAAGCAATGGTTGATGGTTGAAAAAATATTATTGATCAACGTATAAGTCCTGTCACTGTCTATCAAAAGGATATCAGCGGTATCGTTACACTGTGCATACTCAGGCCACTTAAACAAGCAGTTAAGGTGAGCAAGCGTCTGGATGCACGGCACAAGCTCCATACCAAGCTCATCCGCATAGCGATCCATCTCTTTTAGCTCATCAAAGCTGTATCTACCGCGCAAATGACCGTAAAAAGGCTCATTTTCAACCTGCATAACGTCTTCCATGTACATATATACTCTGTCATATCCAAAGCTTGCAAGTCTGATAAACAGCTCCTTCATCGACTTCACGGTAGGCACCGCGTTTCTCGCGGTATCCACAAGGTAGCCAAGATGGTCGATCCTCTTGCTCTGTGAAAGCTCGGTGATCCCTTCTCCATACATAGAGATAAGCCCAAGAGCCTTAAAGAGATCAACACGGTCATTATAGTGAATGACGAACTGCTCCTTATCCCTTTTTACGGAAAAGCCGTCCATATCGCATTGCTCTGACAGTATATTAAGCCCATCAATTCTCAAATATTTTTTTGCATCTGAAATCACTTCTTTTTTTGGCATAACACTCTCCTGCTCATATCAACCGTAGCCGCTCTTCTCTCAAATTCGCGCGGACTTCTAACAATGCTTCTCTCTCCCGAGGGCGAAACAAGTCTTCTGTTGATACCAACAGGAGCGCCCATTACGGGATAATCGTTCTTATCAAAATCAATTTTCTGAATGCAGGTGTGACGGTCCATATCCACACGCATAGGATTGGATTTAAGCAAGCAATGATATGCACACCAGACCTCCCTGCCGTCAGGGGACGTAAAGAAGGAAGCGTGTCCAACGCCGTAAACTCCGTTACCCTTGACAAATAAGGGCTCGGGATGCTTTACCCAGTTTTTCGCGTTGCAGATCTCTCCGCCCTTGTATTCCAGAACGCCAAGGCAGTAATCGTCGGACCAGCAGCCGTTCGCCGAATATATTATGTAGAGTCTGCTTCCTCTCTGTAAGAAGAAGGCTCCTTCGGTTATCGAATATTCCCTGTAACCCTCCGCAAGCTCCCAATCAAGCGTTGCGCGGGTGATTTCCGCCTTATTGTCGGTAAAGGTAAGAGGATCGCTCATCTCTCTAATAACAAGCACCTGCTGACCCTCAACGACCTCCGAGTAGCATATATACTGCTTTCCGTCAATGATCGTGCAAGTAGGATCTATTGCAAAAATCGAAGGATCGGGCTTGGAGCCGAATTCAAACCCATCAAACGGATCCTCTGTTTTTGACTTAAGAATAAGAGGCTGCTTCCTGACAGCGAAGAGATTATCGTCCCACTCCTCGCGACAACTCGTGTATATATACCATCTGTTACCGAATTTATACATTTCAGGCGCCCACATAGGTCCAAAGGTGCCATCGGATCCGCATTCATATATGATCTTGCTATCCCCGCCCCTGAGAATGTCTCCAACCTTTTTAGAACGGTGCAGTGTCAACTGATTACACTGGCAAGACGCTATAAAATAATAATACCCTGTCTTTTGATCATAAGTAATAAACGGGTCAGAATAATTAAACTGTGACAATGGATTAGAAAACATTTTTACCTCCTATTGCATAAAGATTAATGTTTGTTTTTATATATAAAATCTATTTCTATAGACCAAATTTCAAAGTTAAGTATTGCTTTTGATATATATTATAAAAATGGGGTTACCCTTTGCTCCCTGAGGGGAGCAAAGGGATAATGTTAAATTGTTAAAATATTAGTGCTGTGTATAATCAGAAACAAGTGTGAAATTATCAAGATAAATTTCTTTATCTGCCATTTCTTCATTAGCATAAGAGCCGTAGAAGAAGAATCCTGTTACAACTGATTCGGAGTTAAGAGCCTCTCCGTTTTTGATCATATCAGAAAGCGGGAATGCAAACCATCCCTTGTATCCTGCAACGGATGAGCCCTGAGTAGCACCAAAGCATCCGTCATCGCTGTGTGAAAGCGATATCCAAGCATCGGAGCCGTCCGCCTTGTAATAGAAGGGGGTAGAGCTTTCGTTGTTATCGGTCTTATAAGGTGTGTCGTGACCTTCAACGAGGAGTCCCATACAAGCCTTGCGCAAATCGATGTTATTGGTGGAAAGATCCATCCAAACCATAAGGTACTGATTATCGCCAATAGCACCGTAAGTACCCATATCAAATCTGATCTCCATGTTGTTGCCCATATTTGATTTATTCCATACGCTTCTCTTTACAGCAAGCGCATTTGAGCCATTCAATCCCACACCGGGCTTAACCTGTGCAAAGATCTCATCGATCTTAGCGCTTGACGATGTATCGTTTTCGTATCCGGACACTCTGATAGACGTCTCGCTCTCGAAATCATGTGTTGTTCCGTCGGCGAAATCATCTGCCAATCTGTAATCGTCCCACTCCTCGATTCTTCCGTCGAGATATGAGAAATATGTTCTTACTACATCGGGCTTTTCTTCATTGATAACGAACACGCGGGCACCGTCTGTTCTTTCATCGTGATAAAGATTGGAGCGGATAGTGCCTGCATAGCTGAGGATAATTCCGCCGTAATCAACAGCAAAATTATTAATATGGTCATGACCGTTTACAACAGCCTTTATATCTCCGCGCCAAAGCATTGCGGAATACAAGCCGGAGTTCATAGCGGACGCATAAACATCCTCCAACTTCAATCCGGAATGCTTCATAGTTTCTCTGTTTGTCCAAGCGGTGTATGTTTCCTGCAACGGAATATGGAAAGCCATCAGGCCATATACCTTTTCGCCCGCATACTCTTCAAGCTGCTGGGATGTTTCTATGTACCAAGACAGCTGATCTCCACGGATCCAGTCATACTGCACGCCGGTGTGTCCGTTAAACTCTGATTTTGAAGGGAAATACTTGTCCTGATCCGCCTTTGAAAGGTGTGCGCCGGAATCAAGAGCCCAGATCGCAAATTTCACCTTATCGCTGTCATGACCGTAAACGGGGATAACGTAGTTTCCAACACCGTAAAGCTCTTCCACATCCTTGGAAATGCAATACTCAAATTCCTGATATACGGGATGCTGATCCTCATTGGGCATACCGATATCATCGTGGTTACCATATACGTGCATCCAGGGGATCTGCTTTTCTTCAACGTACGCCATTACCTTTGATAGAGATTCTCTGATAGCAGCGGGGCTGTTGGCAGAACCGTTTGCAAAGTTGTCGCCGTCAAGTATGATAAGATCGGGGTTCTCACGGTCCACAAGGAGCTTTATATCCTCCTTCATCTGCGAGATGCCCGTATCATTTCCGTGAAGATGTAAGTCCGACATTACAAGTACCTTAAATTTTCCGTCTTCATTAAAGTGCAAATCTATCTTTGTTTCTAAAGTTTCTTTCAATTCTGCAAATTCATCGACCTCAGGAGGGTTATTACCCTGATTGTCGGTAGTAGTTGTCTGTCCCGGGATAAGCTCACAACCAAATAAGCAAAGCATTGCAAGGCACAAGCATCCCGCTAACATTTTTTTCAAAAGTTTCATAGTATTCTCCTTTTGTTGTAAAATACAACAATAGTATTACTGACAGATCACAGCTGATACAGTGTGATCCATCAATAATACATAGCTTTTTTTCAGGCGGAGTCCGCCCCGTAGGGGGCAGGCTCCAACCTCAACAGTATTGATTCAGAATATTCTGGAATTATTCGTTCATTCCTGCCTTTACAGCAGAGATGTAGAAGCAATCACCAGTCATAAGACCCTCAGCGTCGAAGAGTCTGATTCTGAGCTCGGATACGTCTGCCATTGAGCAAACGCCGTCACCTGCGTGAGATACGCTGCCGGAGTTCATAAGCTCTGCGGAAATTCTGACCTCGGTCCATTCACCGGGAGCGATAACTGTGTCTGCGCCCCAAGCTACACCCATTGAGAATGTAACGTTTGTAGGATTGTAAACCCAGTAAGAAACGTAATCGTACTCCTCAAAGTTACCGTCATTGTAAGGTGTTGTAAGGATAACGTAGTTGCTACCCTGTCCGTCTGTGTTGCAAAGAACCTTAAGAGAGCCAAGATCGTCACCGTGTTTCATCTCTGTGTCGATAGAAATGGAGTGGCAATCGTCCCAGTAAAGACGTACTCTGCCAAGATCCTCTTCGTTTTCGAACTTCATTGCGATGTCATCAGCAACTGCAGGCTGTTCGGGAGCGGGCTCGTTCTTGCCGCCCTTAACTGCGGAGATGTAGAAGTAGTCGCCTGTCATGAGACCTTCAGCATCCATAAGTCTGATTCTGAGCTCGGATACGTCTGCCATTGAGCAAACGCCGTCGCCCTGGTGAGATACGTTGCCGGAGTTCATAAGCTCTGCAGGGATTCTTACTTCGATCCATTCACCGGGAGTGATAACTGTGTCTGCACCCCAAGCAACGCCCATTCCGAAGGTTACGTTTGTAGGATTGTATACCCAGTAAGAAATGTAGTCGTATTCTTCGAAATTACCGTCGTTGTAGGGAGTTGTAAGGATAACGTAGTTGCTACCCTGTCCGTCTGTAAGGCATGTTACCTTAAGAGATCCAAGGTCATCACCATGCTTCATCTCTGTGTCGATAGAAAGCTCGTGGCAATCGTCCCAGTTAAGACGTACTCTGCCAAGATCTTCTTCGTTTTCGAACTTCATTGCTATATCATCAGCAACTGTGGGCTCTTCGGGAGCGGGCTCGTTCTTACCTGCCTTTACAGCAGAGATGTAGAAGTAATCACCAGTCATAAGACCTTCAGCATCGAAGAGTCTGATTCTGAGCTCGGATACGTCGGCCATTGAGCAAACGCCGTCACCTGCGTGAGATACGTTTCCGGAGTTCATAAGATCTGCGGGGATTCTTACCTCGGTCCATTCACCGGGAGCGATAACTGTGTCTGCACCCCAAGCTACACCCATTGAGAATGTAACGTTTGTGGGATTGTAAACCCAGTAAGAAACGTAATCGTACTCCTCAAAGTTACCGTCGTTGTAAGGTGTTGTAAGGATAACGTAGTTACTTCCCTGTCCGTCTGTAAGGCAAGTTACCTTAAGAGAACCAAGGTCATCACCGTGCTTCATTTCTGTGTCGATGGAGAGAGAATGGCAATCCCAGAAAGGACGTACTCTGCCGAGATCCTCTTCATTCTCGAACTTCATTGCGATATCATCGGGAATTTCAACGGGATCGGGAGCGTTGTTGCCAACCTTGATAGAGGAGACATAGAAGCAATCTCCGCCTGCCATAGCGTCCTCAGTTGCTTCACCGGTCGTAGGATCGATACCCGTACCGTAGAAGCAGATCTCCATACCGCTGATATCAGTTGCGGGAACGTCTGCACCGCCGTTTGCAAATACTGCTACGGGCCATTTAACCTCTGTCCAGCTGTTGGGCAAGCAAACTACGTTGCCACCCCAGCAATAGCAAAGCTCAAATGCAAAATCCTTGGGGTTATATACGTTAAATGTGATGTAGTCATATGCGGAGATGTCTTTAATATTGGGCATATTGAGCTGAATATAGTTCCAACCCTGTGCCTGGTTAAATATTACCTGCAATGATCCTTTTTCGTCGCCGAACTTAACATCGTTGCTGATAGCAAGGCTGTTGCATCCGTCCCAGTAGAGAGATACGTTTGAAAGATCAAGAGGCTTGTCAAACTTAAATACTGTATCTGCGGGAACCTGATCGTCGGGAGTTGCCTTTGTTGCAACCATTGCTGAGAAATAGAATGTAGCTCCTGCTGTGTTAGCATCTGCATCATAGGATTCAAATATTCTCATAGCAAGACCGGTGAGGTTGTCCGCATAAATGCGCTTACCGTCAACGTTAGTTGCATTCTTGCTTTCGAACCAGGATACAGGAATAGTAACCTCAGTCCACTCTCTTGCCTTACATACTGTGTCTGCAAACCATGTATAACCTGTATATACGTCATAGTCATTTGCGTTATATACTCTGAATGTAAGGAAATCATATTCGGAAATGTCGCTCTGAATAAGCTTGTCAAGAACGATATAGTCTGTCGCTGCGCTTGTAACGACCTTCATAGATCCTGCTTCATCACCGTAAGCTACCTCGGATGAGTAGGAAAGCTCCCAAAGGTTCCAAAGGTTCTTAACCTGAGAGATACCGTACTTTTCATCAAAGTAAAGCACCTTGCCGTCAACGATCTCTGAAGGACCGGTAGCTTCTACATTAAATGTGTATTCCTTAACGTTACCTGCAGCATCCTCAGCGTGGATAAGGATCTGATAGTAACCCGTGTTGTGATCAACCAAGAACACACCGTCAGTAACTGTAACCTCTTCACCCTCTGCGTTCTTATCTGCAAAATAGTAGAGCTTTGCATAGCACGCATCGTAGTCGGGTCCGTCAGTGAGCTGATAAGCGGGCATATTGTATGACATACCCTGAATGTAGAATTTAGGAAGTGCTGCGGCATCCATATCCAAAGAAGGAGCTGTATTGTCCGCAAAGCTTACTTTAACCTCTACGTCAGCTACAGAACCGTCTTCAACACCGTATGTAATGGTGTAAACGCCTTCTGCGATCGCATTGATCTTGTTATATGCAACCTTAACCTCGCTTCCGTCGGGGCCTACTACTTTTTTGACGATAACGGTATATTCAGAAAGAATAAGACCTTCCTCGTCAACTACTTGATACTTGGGCAAATCAAAGCTTCCAAGCTCTGCTTCAATAACCTCTTGGGGCGCGTTGATGGACAACTTAGGACCAAAAAGATCAGTAATGAAGCAACCTGTAAACGATGAAATAACCAATACCAATGTCAAAATGATGGCTAAATAACGTTTCATGTTAACCTCCAAAAAAATTTATTTGTTCAGGAAATTTTATCTTTCCTTAAACGCCAGTATAATGTCTTCCCAGCTTGCAAGGAGCGTTGTCTTGGTATCATTTATGATCCACTCAGCGCTTGATCCGTTGTAAAGAAGGCCGTCAAGTCCAACGGGAGCTCCCGATGTATAAGCTGTGTGTCCCTGTCTGTAAACAAGGGGGGATGAGAAATCAAGACAAATGGGGATCATATTTTCAACGATCTCATATCTTGATTCAACGAAAGCATTCATCTCGGTGGGAACGTAGCCGTAGGGCATGCTTGCACCGTTGAGATACTTAGCATAAATGGACTGTCCGATATCGGAAGCCATAAATTTAAGGAATTCCTTTGCAAGATCCTTGTTCTTAGCCTTTGCGGGAACAGCGATACAGTGGTCAAACGTTGCGCTGTAAACCATTCTTCTTGCTTCTGTGATTCTGTCAAAATCCTTCTGAGAAACACCGGGATATGACGTTTCGCCCGCGTCGATCGCGTCGATAACTGCGCTAAGCTCAGCATCCGTCATATTCTTGTTTTCAAGTGTTTCAACGATGGAAGAGATAACGGGAGTTTTGATCATAACAAGCTCCTGATTCTTCTGAATAAGATAGCTCTGTACCTCATTCTGCAACCAGTCGCCGTTTACCATCATTGCGCATTCCGTCATATCCTGACCGGCATAGCCCTGACCTACAAATGCGATCTGAGATTCCTGCCATGTCATTGACTCTGCGTATTTATGAACGTAACCGTTGTTCTTGTTCAACAATGTTGATGCAACCTGCAAAGCTTCAAGTCTGCCCTGGTTTTCAAGGACCTTACCTGTGGTATCCTTCACTCTCTCACCTTCGGGAGTGTGATAGATTCCGTAGTAGTAATCCGTGTACTTTTCATAGCCGTCATACTGAGCCCACCAAGTCCAGTGGAGGTAGTCCCAATAGCTTACGGATGTGCTCAAGGAGAAGGGATAAACGCCCTTTGCCTTTATAGCGTCAGCGAACGCGATAAGCTCATCGGTTGTGTTGGGAATATCGTAACCCTCGGGGAAAGCCTTGTCGAGAACGGTCTTGTTAAGAACGATACTGCTGACAGAGTTAGCCCAGTTCATCTGATAGATCTTACCGTCATCTGTAAGAAGTTTTTCATAAACGGACTGTACCATCTTGTCCTTGATAGCCTTGTCCTCTCCCTCAGGAACTGCGTTGTACACATCGGAAAGATCCACAAGGAATCCTCTGTCCTGAGCGTTATCCATAGTACCAAGAGCCATAACGATATCCTCATTACACGAGTTATCGTTGAGAAGTGTAACAAGCTCACCGTTGATATAGCTGTGCTTAACAACTACCTTACAATCGTACGCCGTTTCAAACTGCTTTGCAAGCTCTGTAAGCCAAGCTGAACCAAAGCCGCCCTCATAGCATACAATAGTGAGTGTTTTTCCCTTGTTATTGCCTCCTCCTGTATTGCCCCAATCGTCATCGCCGCCGTCATCGGGACAAGCGGTCAACGGCAACACCATTGAGCAAATGAGAAGCATAACCAAAATAAATTTGAGTTTTTTCATATTTTCTCCTTTCAAATTTTATTATATATCTGCTTTAGGGAACCAAAATAATAAATACACCTTCACCGGGATCAAGCTCAACATCCAGGCGATTGTTGCTGATCTTATAGTCATAAGCAACGCCGCCGCGATACATTCTTACCTTGCTTACGTCGTTGAATTCAAATCTTACAAGGTTGGAGCAAAGATCTGCAGGGTCCGTATAGTTAACTACCATAAGAGCCTCGTAGCCGTTTTCATCCACAAAGGTTCCAACGAGCGCATCCTCGGAGGCATCCCATCTCTTGCACATGCTAAGGTCTTCAAGAGGAGCGGACAAGCCGTCGAAGCCGAGATTATATCCTTCCTCGTTGTTATTACCAACGATCGGGAGCGTTCCCTGCCATGTGTAGTTGAGGTAAACGTGGTCGAACTTCTTGATCTCATTGTTTACCTTCTGTGCATTATAATAAGTATCGTGAATTACGCCGGACTCATTTCTTGCAACGAATGAATGCTCAAAATCCGACAATACGGAGTCTGCGTAGGTGAAATATGAGAATCCCTGAACGCCAAACGCCATATTTACATAGAACTGAAAACGGATATCCTCTTCCTTAACGGCTCTGTAGCTGTAATGCTCGGTTGCCTGAAGGAAGAAATGAGTTTTTGCATTGGATTCCTTCGCCTGAAGAGCAAGCGTCTCTATACAGGGAAGCCAGTTTGATCTGATAGCGGAGCCGGAGCCGCCGTTCTTTTCATCCAAGGGATAGATGTCAGCGGACAGCCAACGGTATTCCTCGGGGAATTGCATCAGAACACTGTCAGCATAGTGCTTAACGTATTCCTTATATGTGTGTCCCTCAAAAACGGGAGTTGCCGAGTTGGGGAATAGATTTCCAAAGAAAAGAATGTCGTTTCCGTATTTGTCAATGTGCTGCTCTGCAAGCTCTGCAATACGGGCAATGTTGGAATAATAGGGCTCATCCCAATAGTTGATATGTGTAACTATAGGAAAATCAGCATAATTCGTATCATCCTTCATTGTGTTTTCTGTAGTAGCGCCGCTTCCGGTCTGAACGATAACGTTAAGACCCACCTGCTCGTAAAGCTTGAGCGCATCCTCATAAGCCTTTGTTCCGCGCTTTGCGTGATATGAATCGAGGAACATATGAGTAAGTCCCATATCCTTGGCAATCTGAATATCCTCAAGGGTATTCATCGGCGAATCCCAGCCGGCGATCATCATTTCTCTGTCGTCCTCGTACTCGGGGATCTTTCCGCTGTTTTTGTCAAAGAGGAAGCATCCGCACAACGACAGGAGCGTTGTTGCCGTGATTGTCAGAGCTACTGCTTTTGTAAGTCTTTTGATTAACTTTTTCATCGTTTTCTCCTTTTTATTATTTATTGAATTATTTATTAGCCTTTGATACCGCCCTCAAGGGAGATATTCATTATCTTGTTTGAGAAGAATGCATAAAGTATCAGCACGGGCACCGCGGTCAGCAGGATGCCGGCAAAAAGAATCGGCATATTAAGGATTCTCGTATTGATTACCTGATACATATAAATACCTGACGACAACGTCGGATACTCCTTAAGGAACAAAAGAGGTGTGTTGTAATCGTTCCAGAAGTTGATCGCGCTTACTAAGCTCAAAGCCATGATAGGAGATTTTGCCTGAGGAAGCATTACTCTCCAGAAGCATTGGAAATGGCTCGCTCCGTCAATAAACGCAGCCTCCATATAGCTTCTCGGCAACGATTCAAAATAAGAGTGCAGCACAAGGAAGTTAAATCCAAAGCCGTTCAAAAAAGCTAAAAGCAGCAACGGGCTTTCAATAATTCCAAGAGCCGTATAGATCTTAAACTGAGAAGGAAGAGATCCAACGATGGGGATCATCATTGAAATGACCGCCGTCCAATAAATGAGCTTACTTCCGGGGAAGCGATACTTGGCGACCGCATATGCAGTCATACAGGAAACGCCAACACCTGCAAGCGTTCCGCCAAGCGTGAACCAGATCGAGTTGAAGAACATATCAAACATGTCCTTACCGTCAATGTTCAATCCTTCAAATGCCTTCAGATAGTTTGTAAACAACCAATCCTTGGGCAGATCCATTTTATTGTTGGTCATATACTCGGTTGCTTCCTTAAGAGAAGAAAGGAATGCCCAAACCAGAGGATATATCAAGCTCACTGCATAAAAGGTAAATGCAAAAAATATCAACAATCTCGTAAGACTGATTTTCTTGTGTTTTTTTGTATGTATTTTCATTAGTACTCTACCCCCGGATCAATCCATTTGAATACTTTTCTGACAAGCACGACTATCGGTATGCTTACCAGCGTAAAGAACACACCTATCGCCGCAGGATATTCAAGAGCTCCTCCCTGCTGCGTCTTTTGGAAGATGAAGAACGCGATCGTCATCGTATCATTACCTCCGGGAACAGTGCCCGCCTCGCTGAACAGGAGTATGGGGCCGGAGCTTACGAACAAGCCTGTTATAGCAAGAATGATAGTTGTAGATAACGTGGGCCATACAAGGGGTGTGATCACGTGGAAAAGCTCGTGATACCACGAACCGCCGTCGATCATACAAGCCTCAAGCAGCTCTTTGGGAACTCTTCTCATTGCGCCCTCATAAAGTATCATATTGATACCAAGTCCCGTCCATATCGTATAAGCGATGATGGTAGAGGTCGCTGTCTCGGGACTGCTGAGCAGTGGCGGCAGCTTGTATCCGAATATCGAAAGTATCGTATCAAGCGGTCCGAAGACGGAAATAAAGTTCTTGAATACCGTTACGTAAACCGCCGCAGATATTACGGAAGGCAAAAAGAATATAAATCTGAATGCCCTATATCCCTTGACCTTTTTAAAAAGAAGATAGGATACAAAGTAAGAAGCAGGTATGGTGACCAATATATTGGCAAGGAAATACTTTATCGTATTTTCCAATGCGATCGAAACGGATGAATTAGGCAGCTTCATCTCTTTGAAAAAGCGTTCAAAGTTTGCTACCGACCATTCATACAGCTCGTTATAGTTCTCATCATAACCCGTGAACTCCTTAAACGCCATAACGATGGAGTTGAAGTTTACTACGATATAGAAAATTATGAAGTTAACTACAGCAATGGCAACCATCGCATAACAAAACGGAAGCATTCCCCGTCTTAACGGTTTTGGCATGTCCATCGATCTCTCATACCATTTTTTGAATTTTTCCCTCATTAAATATATCAACCCTTTCCAAAAGTGATATTTACAACAGAGATTTTCGCAATTTGACAAAAACCAGCGTATTTTTTTGTACATTTTGCACAATTTTTCTCCTTTGTAATTCAATTATATCACAGTTCTTGCCAAAAATCTATATTTCGGACCCCTCCAATATTTGGCATTTTCATTTTGCATAACTACCATTTTTTGAACATCGTTTACAAAAGTGTTGACATATTGTTTTTTTGATGATAAAATGTAAATAAAGCCGTTATTTTATCGAAAAGTATAAATAAATTGAGGTGTAAATATGAGCGACTATTTATTTCTTGATAAAAATCCGACCTTCAGATTAGATGATGCAAATGAAACAAAATACATTGAAAAGATAGCCTATGCGCTTTCCTGTCCGGAACGGATCGCGATCATGAAAAACCTGATGTATTCAAATAAATCGCTTTCCCAGATATCCCGTGAATTGAACATCCCCATAACCACGGTGACCCGTCACACAAACGCGCTCGCAGAGGCGGGGCTTATCGTTATCGACTATCAGCCTGGGATCAAGGGACACGCAAAGCACTGCGCACACGCAATACGTGAGCTGACTATAAAGCTCGCGCCTGAAAATGACGAAAGCGTGGAGGAAGAATCATATTCTGTTGAAATGCCCATCGGAATGTTCGCACACTGCCACATTTCCGCGCCTTGCGGATTGCTGGGACCTACACAGCCGCTCATAAAATACGATGATCCAAAGTATTTTTTCACTCCCGATCGCGGATCTGCCGAGCTTCTTTGGTTCAATGTCGGTCACGTCTCGTATAACTTCCCCACAGAGGTCCTGTACCATCATCAATGCCACAGCATATCATTTTCTTTTGAGGTATGCTCTGAAACAGCTTATTATAACGAGAAATGGCCATCCGATCTTTCGGTTTTTATAAATAATGTGGAAGCGTTGACAACCACCCTCCCGGGCGATTTTGGCGGCAGACGAGGAAAGTTCTCCCCTGCTTACTGGTCAATTAACAGCACACAGTTTGGAATTCTTAAAAATATCAAGGTAGATCAGCAAGGAGTTTACGAAAACAACGTACTGATAAGAAAAGACATAAAATTTGACGACTTGAATCTCTACAAAGGAAATGCAGTTCAGCTGCGTCTTGAAATAAAAAAAGACGCCGTTCATCGCGGCGGCATCAATATTTTCGGTAAAAACTTTGGTGACTACAATCAAGCAATAGTAATGACGGTAAAATAAACTATGAAGAGATAGCATCGTCAAAAGAAATCCCCCGCTAATCACACGGATTTGCGGGGGATGATTTCGTTACATGGACTCTTTGTTTTGAGGTGCAAGTGCGTGGATTCCGCGCCAAAATTTGCCCCATTTTTTGCCCCATTTTCGCATCGAAATACATAAAAACATAGGGCGTCTTATAGACTTATTAATTATGGTTAACACTTGGAAAACCCTTGATATATAAGAGTTTGCGGGAATTTAAGGAGATACGTGTAATTACGGCAAAAAGCTAATCCAAGCTTCTATACCAAGTTTCATATATTAATCTCCTTCAGACCATATTTATCCATAGTAACTATGTCATTATATCATAACCGAGCATTTTTTTCAATAGCTAATATTGAAAATATTATTTCACATTCAAAAATTCTTTAATTACAGTTTATAAAAGCTACTTAAATATCGGCCTTTTAAAAAACAATAAAAGTTAGTGGATATTTTTGTTTATAATATCCACTAACTTAATAATATATAAGAGTTTTGAAAAGCGAGCAATATTTATTCGATTATAAGATCATCACCGTCAAGGCGATATGTCGCGCAAATGGGATAAACGGTATTCCAAGAGATATTCTCTTCATCTCTTCTCCATGCGTGGAAGAAAATAAGCTTTTCATCCTCAATAATTGAACAATGTCCCGTACCCATAAACTGATCGTTTTTCGAGAGAACGGGCTGCGATTGCTTCTTCCAAGATGAAGCATCCATAGGATCATCGCCCACAAGCTCTATAAGCGCTATACAATAATCGGTACACCACGAACCGGCACCCGAATATGCAACAAATGTTCTTCCCTCAATAGTAAATACGAACGGTCCCTCGTTAATAAATGGAGCCCCGTCCTTAAGTCCGTTGCCTCCCAACTTTTCCCAATCATATTCAGGGCGTGATATCAAGACCCTATGACCTTCAATTTCAGTAGGACTGCTAAGCTTTGCGATATAAAGATTCTGTTCGATATTTTCATCCGCTTCCCACCCTGACCAGATTATATACATTCCCGTTTTATGATGAAGAAGCGTTCCGTCAATAGCCCACTTGTCAGTAGGATCCGTTATCTTGCTGACTGTTTTATATGTATCAAGAGGATTATCGCTTCCGTTTGAAAGCACATACATACGGTGGTGGTAATTATCACCGTCATCACAAGCAACGTAAATATAACATATCCCGTCAACTATATGAAGCTCGGGAGCCCATACCTCGTGTGAATATTCCTCTTTTTCAGGAGTCCATACAAGCTTGGATTCAGCTCTTTCAAAGCCTTCTATACTATCAGATCTGATAATATAAAGACGGCTATCAGCGGCATATGTCCAATAATAATAGCCGTTATGTTTAGTGATAGCAGGATCTCTGCTCTGTGTTCCTTGCGAATGGCATAAAATTTTCATATACTACACTTCCTTTTCTTTAAATTTTAACTTATCAGGATAAATATTCAAATATACCTTTTGTTTTGTAAAGCAACAAATTTCTTCTTTAGCCATAAATGACAAATACCCTTGTTCGCCCTTTATCGCAACATGCATCAGCTTTTTGCCGTTTATTATTTCTTCATCGAGGCATGCATCTATTAAAACAGAGCATCTTCCTCTCTCAAAGGAAAGCTCAAAAGCCTCTTCGTCGATCGCTACGTATTCTGCGTTTTCCGGTATGGCTCTTTTAAGCTTTATGCGCTTTCCGAGTATCTCTACCCTACCGCCCCCGGCATCGTGCAGACCGATCTTGATACTATTATGCAAAGGATAGTGGCAGGTAGCTCTCTTGTCACCGTCATAAATTATAAGATCATCCGTTTTGTAATAAAGACGTATTCTCTCCCCTGCTTTTAGTGCGGTTTTTCTATCAAATGCAAAGCTCCTGTCCCCCGTCCTCATTATGACGTAATCACCGCAGTTTTCAACCACCTCAAATACAAGAGAGAAGCTGTTACTAAGCATTGTCTTACTCAATTTATCGATGCTAAGATATATAAGCGCATTTTGAGGACGGTATAAAAGTCTGCTCATATATTCTTCGCTAAGCTCTATCGTCTGTGAAGCAAAGATAACGGCACTTCCTCTCAACTCTCCGTCAAAAAAGATACCCCTATAGGACAAAGTGCGAGTATTTCCGTTTTCATCAAAAGCGCTCTCCACCGTTGTATCGGAAATTCCCAACAACTGAGTAGTGATACGGTTTTGAGGATGTGAAAAAATCAAATCCGTTGATGCTATCTCTAAGATCGATCCATTGTGCATAACTGCAATCCTATCTGCCAAAAAAGCTGCCTCTTTCGTGTTATGTGTAACGTAGATAAAGGTTGATTCGGGCAGCACCTGTTTCAGATCCTTCAGCAATCGGCAATATTCCCATCTGGATTTTTCGTCAACATTACTCATTGGCTCATCAAGCAAAACCAATTTACTCCGCTTTGAAAGAGCCTTAGCAAGTGCGACCCTCTGCTGCTCTCCACCGCTAAGCTTTTTGGGCTTAACATCTGCCGCAAGCTCCAAACCAAACTGTGCAAGCGCAGCCATCACCCTATCGTATATGACCTTTTCATCAACTCCTTCAAGCTTTAGAGGAGTTGCAAGATTGTCAAAAACGGTCAAATGAGGATACAGCACATATTCTTGAAAGACCATTGAAACACTTCTTTGAGCGGTGGAAATATTTTCGGCTAATATACCGTCAAAATAAAGCTCGCCCGAAGAGAGCTTTTCAGTTCCCGCAAGAACCTTTAAAAGTGTTGATTTACCCTCACCGGATCCACCCACTATCACCAAAAACTCACCGTCTTTAGCACTAAAAGAGCATCCTTTAAGCCCGTAAGCACCGTTTTTATATACTTTTGTTAAATATTTTGCATCAATCTTAGTCATCGTTTACTCTCTCAAAATCATTTTCGATCTCTTCAGCAAGGTTTTCCTCAACGGACGGATCTTTCTTCAACGAAATGCCGCTATCCTTATATGTACCGTATGAAAGACCCTTGCCATAATAATCAGGATAGTCCTTTTTGTTTATGATCCTATCGAACGTGTGCTGGCAAACCAAAAACATAGGTATGATAATTATACCTATAAGAAGCAAAAGAGATAATAGATATGCGATCAATACAGTGATCGCAAGTCCGACCGTCATCAGAATCAAAATAGGAGAAAGACAAACAAGTATCACTCCCGTTGCCAAAAAGAAATCGGAATAATAAAGCTTAAAAGCACCAACAAACAGCTGCTTAAAGCTAACGTTGTATATGGAGCACATACATGTCATATAAACGGTTAATCCAACGATAACGGTAAGCAAAAAGACACATACAAATATACCGAAAACCACTGAATATGAGCTATCAAATACACGGTAATAAAAACCGAGCCAATCTATAGCATATCTGATCACCGCAAAAGCACTTCCCCAAAGGCATCCTATTAATGCCATCTGCTTCCCGCTTGATTTGATACCTTGAATAAAATCCAGCTTTAAAACTATGGGATCACTCCATGCAAGCTTTCTAATAACGTTAAGTCCCCCTGAAAGCCCAACAAATGCAAGCGCCCACAAAGGGATGGCAGTTACGTACACTGTAAACCAATATTCCACAAGGTGAGTAATTCCCTCTCTTGCCTCAAGAGTGAATATGGCATTTGTATATGGCATGCTCAAAATGTTCCAGGCTATGAGCGGTATGAAAAAGAGCGCTATAAGCAAATGGTTCTTATATATTTTCCCAAATTTATTCTTTAGCATATAGCCAAACAACTCTTTTCTGTTTTTCGGAAGCTTCCTCGGTGAAAAATCCTCACTTGAGGGAGCCTTCATTACAATTCTTTCAACTAAACCTTTTTTTCTCATATTTATTCTCGGATCAAAATATCTACTATATCATAAATTATTTCTATCCCGATGTCTGTTCGGGTATTTATCAAAAAATAATAATCGTCAAAAACCAATATACCTACGGCACTGTTATTGATATACAGAATATCATCATATTCAATACCGCGGTCGGAAAGAGTTAAAAACATATCCATATCAAGATATTTTTTCACCGTTTCCTCTTTCATTATAAATATATCGCAGTTATAATATGCGCTTGTGGACATTGCCACATCAAAATATCTATCATCGGGATGTCTTTTTGTAACGATAGCCTTATCGATCCCGCTTTGGAAAATTCGATCATTGATAAGCTTTATCTCATTTGCAGAAAGCATATCCTCGGCATCCGTTGTGACAAACCAAATAAGTACTTCCTTTTTTTCTATATTCTCTAACGTGATATAAAATACCGTTGACAGGACAAGCACTACGACCAATACCGTCAAAACGGTCTTTAAATCAAGAGCATTTTTTATCCTGCGCTCAGAGATGGTGTTATCTAATTTCATAAAACTCCTGACAGAGAGAAGAATCAAATATTAATTGATATCTTCCCATTGATACATATAATTGCCAACGCACTCAAGATGATATCTTTTCCCTTTTATAAGATCCATTGAATGCTGCTTGTGAACAAGAAAGCCGGTCTTTTTTGACATGGACTCAAAAAGATATACTTCAAACTCATCGTCATCCGCAACAGCGAGCCTTTCACTAAATTCACCCACAAAATCCTCTTTGTTTCCCGTTTCTATATTATCTAAAAACACTTTGTATTTTTTAAGGATACCGTATTTTATTTTCCAAAACAATATGGATCCCAATATAAAGCAAAGCAGAAATACAGCAAAAATAATTGTCAGCAGCAAATTGCTTTTTATTGATATACAGGCAGTTGCTAATGCTGCTGCAAACAATATCACAAACCCTATGTAGCTATATACCAACCTTTTCTGCTGTGCGCTTATCTTTGGTATAATACCAAAATCATATATCTTATTCATCATCAAGTATCTTTTCTACACGTAATACACCGTTATCAACTATCAACCTTGCAGCCCTCGCTGTTCGGCATTCAACGCTTGGGTCGTCACTCTTATCCCTACCGTGGTAAATAATATACCACTGTCCGTTTATTTTTATGGTACTGTTATGCCCTGTTCCAAGCTCTTCGCCGTCAGAACAAAGCAACGGATGGTATGTTTTATCATCGGGATACTTAAAAAACACAATGTCTTCAAGCTTGTCGCTATCTGCCTTGGCTCTGCTATATCCAACGTAATAGTTATTGTTCTGATAACAATTACCTGAAAAAAGCAAATAATACCAACCGTCCTCATAAAAGAAATTTGCGCCCTCAATGGTATGCCAATGCTCCCCCGCCTTAAACCTGTCGCGGCAAAATATCTCTTCGTCAAGTGTGGGGACTACTGCCTCCTTCGGTTTACCCTCAAGATGCGTGGGACTGAGCATTTTATCCAAGACTATTCTCGTTCCAACGCGCTCTGCATTATAATCGTTAATAGAATAAAACAAATATCTGCCCCCGCTTGTTATGGCAATATCCGCATCGATAGAAAATGCATCAGCAAGTACGTTCCGGTATAAAAACGGTCCCTCCGGAGAATCGGCAACGGCAACCTTGAGCTGCTGTGTGTGAACGTCATCACTGTCATCAGGCATTGATGAATAATACAAATAATACTTTCCGTCATACTTACTTATGCAAGGAGCCCAATACTGACAGCAGTCATTCTCAGAGCATACAATCCCGACGTAAGTAAAATCTCCCAGCTTATCAGAGGAGTAACAATGAACTCCTTCACTACCGGTACAATACAGATAATATCTGTCACCGTCACAAAAAATATATGGGTCTGCTTGACACTCTCTTAGTTTTAAATCGTCCGATCTTACTAATTTCATTTTTATTCTACCCTCAATCTGATTTTAAAAAGATCAAGACGATTTGCCCTAAGACAAATCGTCTTGAATAAGCTGATTAATTATTGATTAACTCCCAAGGATCCGAGCTTGCTTAATACCTCGTCCTCCCCTGAAATAACGCTATAATTCTTTACACGAATACCCATATTGAATACCAAGCATCCGCCAACAACGTTTTCGCCACTCAAGCCGCGAAGGTTCGTTTCAGTAGCAAACAAAATATCATTTACAAAGAAATAATATGTTCCGCCTACACGGGCAATAGCGAGCTTTGTATATTCTCCGTTTGTATAGGAGATATCGAACTGTCTGAGCTTTTCTGTTACTGCCCAGTCATAGTCACTATTATCCTGCTTTCTCTGAGTG
The DNA here is from genome assembly GCA_017531925.1 of Clostridia bacterium. Classification (GTDB taxonomy): domain Bacteria; phylum Bacillota; class Clostridia; order Oscillospirales; family CAG-272; genus RGIG4608. Next base: position 22,831 of record JAFXKD010000017.1, read on the forward strand.
TAACCGACAGCCTTGTTATTGAAACCGCCCGCATAAGCTGAGTCAATATAGAAGAATGTGCTACCTGTTTGGGATTTCAATACCAATCCGAATTTAGGATAATTTTCAATTCCTCCGTGCCACATTCTATATGGCATATCTTCTGTGATGGTCATCTCAGCCTCAAAATAGAAGTTGTAACCCTCAGCGCCCTTGAAGAAAGCAAATTGATCACCGGGAGCTGTATTTTCAATATACGCGTTCTCTGTTCCATCGTCTGTGGAAAGATCACCGTAACCCCAGGTTGTGTTGAAATCTCCTACAGTACCTACACTATGACCCTCGCTGTGCTTAATATACTCAACAGGATCGGGATTCTCGTAAGTATATTCCTTAAACTCGCTTACGGGAGCAGGATCCTTAACTTCTCTACCCATGATCATTACTTCGCCGATAGAAACGTTAGGTATGCTTTCAGAAAGCGTGATAGTAAGTTCGATCTCCTTAACAGGCATTTCCTCAAACTCAAGGATCAATCCACCGCCAGGATACATTGTTGAACGAGAGTCGGAGTTCCACGCATAGTTGAAATTAACGTTTTTAGCTTCTGCCCAAGCAGAACCGTTAGCTGTCTTGTAGTTAAGTCTTACTTTGGAAATACTTGGAACAGAAAGGTTGTAATCCAAGCTATTGTAAAGCAATAGCGAGCGAACGTTTACAAAATCATCAAACTTAAAGCTGATAGTAGCTCTTGTAGTCTCACTAACGGTCTGAGTCAAATATTCATTAACAAGATCGCCTCTGTGAACCTTGTAAACGCCGTCAGTAAGATACTTAACGTCGCTGTCCCCTGCGGTGTGGGAAGCAGTAACCTCTGCCATGGGAGCCACGTTCTTATAGCCCGTAACTGCCTCGGGAAGAGGCTGATATGAGTATGTGGGACCGTTCGTGTGCATAAGAGTCTGACCCTTATCATTTTTAACGAACTTTATCTCATCAACTGCAAGCGCACGTCCATTCTGGATAGTGGCTCTGTCAAGGAACGTATGATACGCAATAAAGAGCTGGTCGCCGCACTTTACGAAGCAGTGGTGTCCCGCGCTGGAAATATTGTCCCAGTCACTTTCAGTGTAGATGATAGTACCGCCATCCTCAACGGGCACCTTTGTGTAATCACCAAGAGGAGATGTAGCAAGAGCCTGTCTTACCTGATAGTTAGGACTTGTATAAGGATAAACGGAATAGGTCATATAGTAAGTTCCGTCGTGATAATAAACAAACGGTCCTTCATTTACAGTTGCCTGCTCGTCCTGACCTTCATCAATATCACCAAACTGGATCTGACCCTCAGCCATTTTGTCAGAAAAGTCTTCAACTGTTGAGTTGAAAATAGAAGTGATCTGCTTAAGAGTGGAATAGTCCGGTGTGAACCAGTCCTTCATCTTAACACCGTAGATCTCCTGATAGCCTCTTGTATGCCATCTCTGCCATGCGGAGAAATACAAGTATTTATCTCCTGTAACAGGGTCGATAAATGCATGAGCGTCGATTACGTCATTTTCAATTCCATCACGATTGGGAAGAATGTTTGCAAAATCATAAACGGGCTCACCCTTTGAAAGAGTCTTGCCGTCAAGGTTCTTTGAACCGTCTAAATTTTCAAAAGGACCGTAAGGAGTCTGAGAAACTGCAACGCTTATGCAATGACGGTTGTTTGCATATATATTCTGTGAATTGTAGAACAGATAATATACTCCGTCATCATATAACACCTCGGGAGCCCAATAGTTGTTGACTGCCCAAGTTTCGGAATAATCGGGTTCAAATGCAACTCCAACGTATTCCCAGTTTGTCATGTCCTTGGATCTCCAGCATTGGAAGCCGTGGCACTGAATAAGGTCACTTGTTCCATACGCATAGAAATATCCTGCGCCCTCACCTTCGTCAACGTAGATAACTGTAGGGTCAGCTATCTGGAAATTAAGCTCATTCAAATAATAAAGATTCTTATTATAAGAATATTCGTCGTAAGTATCTTCTTCATAAGTAACGTAGTCAAACGTGCCCTTCGCTTCGGAATCATTCCCCGTTAGCCATGAGCAGCTGACAGATGCACATACAGTACTAAACATCATCAATACCATTAATAATAAAGAAATAATTTTTTTAAGCATAAGTATCTCCTTAAATTATACTTTCATGCCACTTGTGGCAACACCCTCAACGAATCGCTTCTGAGCAATTATGTACAGCGTAACAGTAGGGATAATACTGATAACTGTAGCCGCCATCATAGCCGGTACGTTTCTTCCGGCAAAGTAGCTCTTTAACTGATTCATTGCGATCTGAAGAGTATACATCTCGGGATCTTGAAGATAGATAAGAGGACCGAGATAGTCATTATATCCACCGATAAATCCAAGAAGTGCCTGAGCAAGCAATGCAGGAACGGAAAGAGGAACCATTACCTTGAAAAATATTCCAAAATAACCCATTCCGTCAATCTCTGCTGCTTCAATAAGCTCGGTCGGAATACCCGAATAAAACTGACGCATAAAGAATACGCACGTTGCTGCACCAAACATACCCGGTATCATCAATGGGAGAGGAGTGTTTACCCAACCTATCTGATTATAGATAATAAACGTGGGAGTCAACAAGATTGTACCCGGGATCATCATGGTAGCCAAAAGAAGCGAGAACATTTTATCTCTGAATCTGAACTGGAGCTTTGCAAATGCATATGCACTGATCGCAGATGAGAAAAGTCCCAACAACGTTGGAGGGATAACGATCCACAAGGTATTGATAAATCCTGAAATGATAAGCGGAACACCTTCATAGGCAGTACCCATATCATATTCAAGAACCTTTTCATAGCCCTGAAGGGTAAATTCCTTGGGCCACCAAGTAAAATCAAGGCTGTTCGCTTCAATTATTCCCTTAAAGGAAGTAAGCAAAACGAGTGAGAACGGCAATAATACCCATAATGCAAAGAGGATAAGTCCCGCATAAATAAGTGCTTGACTCAACAAGCTCTTTGCTGTGAGCTTCTTTTTCTTTGCTTTAATCATAACTCACCCACCTTTTTGATACAACAAAGTTGATAGCCGTAACTATAAGGATAAATACGGCAAGGACTAATGCCGCGGCAGCAGCCTGTCCCATCTGATTGTTATATTCGAACGCCCTTCTGTAAATATAAAACACGATAGTAAGACCATCGTTGTTCGGTCCTGCTCCGTTTCCTCCTCCGATCATCTGCGGACGCGTAAACTCCTGCAAAGCACCGATAAGTCCCGTAGTCAAAAGATAAAATGACGTGGGAGATACGCCGGGAAGCGTAATATTGAAAAAGCATCTGAGAGAGCCTGCACCATCCACCTTAGCCGCCTCGTAAAGAGAACGGTTAACGTTTGTGAGAGCTGCTCCGTATAATACAATTCCATATGCGGTTCCGCTCCATATACCAATGATTATCAAGCAAAGAGTATAGGTTGAGGAATCCGTCAGCCACGGGATCGCGGTATCCCTGGTCAAACCAAGCCAGGAATTGATAATACCGTGATTCTGGTTAAATATCAGCTCCCACATAAGAGAAACCGCAACCGCGCAGCAAACGTATGGTACGAAATATACGCCTCTGAAAAAGCTTCTTCCTTTGATGTTTTTTGTAAGTAAAAAGGCAACTACAAGTGCAACAACGATACATATCGGCAAGGATATCGCCATTCTTAAAGTGTTAACGATGGATTGCCAAAACATTTCATCTGAAAGGACTTCCTTGAAATTCTCAAAACCAACGAATTCCGCATCAGCAATGTTTCCCTTTCCCGGGACATACATAAACGCCATAGCCAGAGCCAAAATCAATGGAATCATTCCAAAAAGCACAAAGCCTATAACGGGTATGCTCGCCATTATAAAGCCGCTGCCGTTTTCCCCTAAACTTTTTTTATGCCTTTTTTGGTAGATTTTTTCAAGATTCATAATCTCGTTCTTTCAAAATAATTTATTTTTTCTTTGTGTACTCAAGTAATTTTTGGTATGTGTTCATAAATGCAGAGGATTCGAAGAATTCTGTCATTGTCTTCTTTCCGTTTCTGACGTCACCGTTAAGAATACCTGCCCAGTCATCGATCCAAGCGTTATCTGTGAGATACCACCAGTCGCCCGCGCCCTGAATCTCAGCAGCGTCGATGAATATCTTAGAGTTACGGGGCATCTTGTCTGTCTGGAGGAACACCTCGGAATTTGCAAGCTCTTTCTGAAGAGGAATTGCAAAGCCCTTAGCTGCCTGAGCTGCCTGACCTTCTTCGCTGCCTACGAACTCAATAAACTTCCAAGCAGCATTCTTAACTACAGAATTATTGCTGATGCAAAGACCAACGGAGCCGCTGTGTCCTGCCTCAATACCGTGTACTGTAACTTCTCTTTCAGGGCCGAAGCCTTCAGCATCATAAGCTCTGTACATAGGAAGAGGACATACATCCCAAGTAAAGTTTATACCGGAATCGGGATCACGGAAATAAGTTACGTCCCAACGACCGTCAACAAGCATACCTATCTCACCCTGAGCAAATGCCTGTGTCTTGCCGGCATCCGATCCGATGGATGAGGGAGTGGGAGTAACGCCATAGCCGTAAAGAGCAACGCCGTTAACTCTGTCAACAACTGTATTTGTCTTAGCAGCCAAACGAACGAACTCTGTAAATGCCTCTCTCTGAGAAGGAAGCTCGTTGAGCTTACCCTCATTTACAAGGCCAAGAACCTCGGATGTTATTTCCTTGCTATATTCTGCGCCTGCAGCACTTGTTGAATTCAAGCCGAGCTTATCCTGATAGGATATGATCTGGCCTGCTTTGTATGTATTACCGTTAACCGTTACGCTTGGTACATCGTCAGCAACGATGTAGTTTGGTGTTGAATCTGCTAATGTAAAGTCATACCAACCGCCGTTGTGGTTTGCATCGGACGAAGGAACGAACTGAATGCAGTCACCGCCAACTGTCCAACCGTAGTTGAACCACCATTCTGTAAAGTAACCGTAAGCATTAGCATTTGACATACTATTCTGAAGAATAGTAGCAACCTCAACTGTTTCATCCCAGCTCATGGGGATCTGATTATTGAAATACTTCTGTCCGTTAACTACAAAATATCCGTATTCTTTAACTGTAACGCCTTCAAGACCCATATCAGCCTTTGTATTGCCTCTATCGTCTTTAGCTCCTGCATTGTAAGCATCGAGATCCGCTGCATCTACGCTGATTATCTTAATTCCTGCTTTTTCGAATTCTGTTTCGTTATAGTAGATAACTGTAGGACCGATGTCCTTAGGAACACCGTAATATCTTCCGGATGATGTACCTGAGAGCTTGGTATTAACGTCGTATTTGTAGCGTATAACAACGTCAGACCACATTGTTGAAAGATCGTAAACCTCGCTGCTTGCTACCAGATCTGTAATATCGTAAAGCAATCCCTGCTCTGCATATGACTTATATCCGGCATCACCAACGTAGAAAACATCAAGCTTGTTTCCGGACAAAGCAGTCTGAACTGCCGTTTCATAACCGTCGGAGGGCTTCTGCTTGAGTTCAACTTTGATCGAGTCTTTGTATTTATTATTGAAGCGTTCTACAAGATCAGAAAACACCTCAAGCTCATATTCGTCACCGTTGATCCAGAATTCAACCTTTGAAACTGTATCGCTTGGACGAACATTACCTTTATCATCGAGTTCAACGTCCTGCTTGTTTCCGCCACCACCCGGACATCCGGAAAAAGTTGCCAAGCACATGGTCAAACACAAAATTAATGCAAATAATCTTGTTATTCTTTTCATAATTGCTCCGTTCATTATTAACATTTATACCACTTCCCCCTCACGCGCTAAAAGCACGTGAGGGGAAGATAAAACTTAACTGACTGTCTCAAATATATGAGATTATTTTATTTTAAGATAAGACCGTTTTCGGTTGCGTAAAGGTTGGATGATTCAAGTCCCGTTACCCAGATAAATCCGTTTTCGAGAACTGCACCCATACATACCTGAATCTCACCGTCGTAATCCATTCCGCCGTATTCTGTTGTGAAAGGAAGGAATGTTTCGAATACTGTTGTAAACGTTCCGTCACCGTTATCCGTAGTTACAGCCTTAGACGCACAATATGCATCCCAGTTGCCGTTCTCGAATGTGGAAGTTGCCAACTGAGTATTGTAGTTGCCGCAAATACGGAATTCGAGGTTGAGGAAGTTCCACCAAGCATCACCCGCACCCTGGATTACATCAGTAACGGGTCTTGTATGTGTAACTGTGTTGTGAATAACGATACCTGTGGAGAATCTTCTACCTGTAAGAACCATAGTAGCTGTTCCGTGGATACCTTCATAAGTAATCGTGGGAAGTCCTGCATAGAGATCTTCATCAGCAATACCGTCTATTGTAATACCTTCGCCCGCTGCCATCTTTTCAGCAACGTCTTTCTGAGCGCCCTCCCAGTTCTTGCCCTGAGTGATCCACTCGATACCGTTTTCTGTAATGTAAGGTACGTTACCGTCCCACATAAGTGCCTGCCATCCGCCAAAGCCTTCTCCGTTTATACCAACCTGGAACGTTGCCTGCTTAGCGGTTGAGAAATCGTAAGCATAGAACAATTCAACTATTGTCTTGTATGCATATCCGCTATCTCCGCCATCCGTACGAATCATAGCATAATCGGAGACAGGAGCGCATCCTGCGATGAAGTCTTCAATGATCGTAAAGCCTGCACGATCGCCGAGAAGCTTGATCTCAAGGTTATCCGTATTCCACCAATCCTGAATTGGGCTGATGTTATTCTGGTAAATTGTGATACCAAGGTAAACGCCATCCTCTGCAACATAACCTACAAAGTCAAATTTAGCATTACCATTACCAAGGCCGATAAGTGCATTCTTACCTTCGTATTCGCTGAGATCACCGTCGATGCTTGATCTTTCGCAATCGTGAACGAGACCGTTCTTTGTAATATGAATGCAATCAGAAAGTCCGTTAGGCTGTCCAAGTGCTACAGGCTCTCCACCGTGAGGTGTGCTGCAGCCTGTTCTCCACCAGTCGGTTCTGTTCCACGCGTTATTAACCATGTTGTCGTGCCATACCCACTCACCGGGAGTCTTGAATGCATAGTGAAGAATTGTGTTTGCTGAATCAAAGTTGGGTATCCAGCCTCTGTTTACATAGATCTCAGCTGTGTGCTTATACAAGCCGTTTTCAAGCTGAGCATAGGTATAAGCGCCCTTGGATACTCTGTGCTTTTCACCCTTAGCGGTTACAGCACCGTGTTCAGCGCCGTTAAGTCTGAATTCAAAGTTATTGTTACCCCAGAAATCGCCTGCGTCAGCAATGAGAGTTGCGGAAACTGCCTCTGCATAGAGGTAAACGCCGTACTCATCGCTTCTTGCCCAAACGTTAAAGCTGCGACCGCCCTCTACCTTCATTGTAATAGGATCGCCATAGCCTTCACCCTTCTGAGCGTCGATCTCTTCGGAAAGAACATACTTCATTGTAGCATTGATAGCTATTTCTGTGTCTGTTGCCTTTACAACGTATGAATATACGCCGTTTTCAGCTGTGATCTCTTCACCGTTAACAGTTACAGATGCAACACTCATTTCGTTTGCATCATGCTCAACCTTGAATGTGATTGTCTGTCCAACAACTGCAGTGATCGCTTCGCAATTCACAGAAGCATTGATATTTGTATCTCCGTCCATCTCGGATATCTCATTCGTTACACCGAGACCCTGAAGAGCAACTTCAATAACAACGTCCTTATCAGGCATTGTAAATTCGATCTTACCGTCAACTACTTCATAAGCCTCACCGTCAACCTTAACATAGTCAAGAGTCTGACCTTCAGCTACGATAACATTAGCAACGATCTTGTCACCTGCGTGTGCCTTTTCAGCAACCTCTACCTTAACGCCGTCATTTTCGCCAACGACGCTGATGTTTCTCTTTTCACGCAACTGCTTCTGAATAAATTCAGTATCTGTAGATGTTACAACGTCAGTGATTGTAACTTCAAGATTAAAGGCTTCAAAGCCAACTACAACCTCACCCTCGAAGGTTGATGTAATAAAGATCTCGTCATTTACGAGGAAGTAAAGCTGATTTCCTACCTTAGCAATTGCAAGCTTTACATTGCCAAAGTCACAACCGGTTGCTCCGCCCCAAATAGCAGAACCCCAATCCCAGTTGCCCTGAGCATCGTTTACAACACCGCGGTAAACCATACCTGCTGTTGTATTAGCCTGGTTGAAGCCAACCGCATCGATAAAGCCCCAACGTGACTCGCGGTCGTTTCTTACAAGAAGACCGAATTTAGGATATGCGTCAAAATTATTGAGCTTGGTTGCGCTGATAACTGCTTCAACATAAACGTTTTCACCTTCAACACCCTTGAACCAAAGTGCTGTATCGTTATTACCTGCGCTGTATGCGTAACCTTCTCCAAACTCCCACAAGCCTGTGTGAGCGAATCTATCGATATCACCCATTCCTTCGCCGTCAGCTCTTTCATAGCCCATAGCGTTGAGCATATTCTTTGCCCAGATGGGATAACCGATATCGTCGCTGAGATGCAAGCCGTCGTATAAAACATCGGGTCTTGCTGCGCCGTTGTAATCAAACGATGTTGTCTGATCAATATATGTCAACCAATCCTTATCAGCCGCATATTCTTCAATAGCAGCATTGATAACCTTATAATCATCATATTTGTTTGCAAACATTGTATTGGGAATAAGAGAATTCCAATAGATTGTTGCATTGGGGAACAAGCTGTGATATTTTTCAAACATCACCTTAAGGCTCTCAATAACCTCCGCAGGATCAGCGCCCGCATCATCAATATCGTTAACACCGATGTGGAAAGCGATCTTTGCAGGAACGTAGAGCTTATACATTTCGTTTGCCTTGTCGATCCAATACTGAACCTTTGTTCCTCCAACACCTACATTTTCGTAGGTTGCGTTTGTGTAAGAGAGGTTATTATCCATAACTCCTCTTCCGCCCTTGAAGAATTCCATATAACTATCGCCTGCAAACAAAATATCGATAGCCTTTGCATCGGGAGGAGCTAACTTCTTGTCAGCCCAACCGTCAGCCTCTGCATCCGCAGATGTCATATAGTCAGTAACCTTGAGATCGATACCAAAGCTCTTGATACCAAAGTGAAGGTTCTCGTTATATGATCCGTAATAAATGGATTTGATAAGCTGACCGTCTGCATACATATGCACGTATCCATCCTGGTAAACCATTTCCATAACGATGGACTTGGTCTCAAGATCAAATACACCGTTTTTAGCAGTTATCCAAGAGCCGTAGTCGGTACCTGCAGCAACATTGTAACCAATGTCTCTGCCAACTATATTATCTGCCGTATTTCCGGAATTTCCGGTCATAAAAGCATCAACATAGAAGAATACACCCTTCTTGCTTGCTCCGTCAAAGAGCATAAGACCAAACTTGGGCCACTGGTCATTCTTATTAGAAACTCCTGTAACTGTAAGAGTTGCTCTTACGTACATTTCATTAGCGCTTGTGCGATAGAAAACGATGTTATTGTCATTTCCGTCATGACCTATAAGCAACGCTTCTCTGTTAGGATAATTCTCGGTATCCTCTGCGTAGTAGTCCTTGGAAAGATCCCAGTACATACCATGTTCAACAGAACCGAAGGAGCCGAGCTGTGCAGAAAGCATATTGTACTTGTTGTCGCGAACAGTATTGTCATTAACAAGTACCGCGTATGTATTCTGAGCATCCTCAACAACGTGCTCAAATGACTTAGCCTGTGCGGGAAGTGATCCATATGCGCTGTAAACAACAGGACATACTGTGATCGCACCCTTAGCTGTGTCTGCGGTTACACCGAGAACCTCGTAAGGAACGAGTATATCTACGTAATAACCGTCAAGCTTTGTTCCGTCCTTAGACCATGTAGCAAATACTGTAGTTACACCCTCAAGTGCTGCTGCCTGCAAAACACCGTCAGCATCTGTAGCCTGAACAGAAGCAACGCCATTTGCATTTACAAAGACCTTTATTGTCTTGCCGTCGGGCAAAAGTCCTGCGATAACAGGAAGCTCACGGCTGAGCAATATTGCAACACCGTCTTTTTCAACTATAGAAGAATCCTCTACAAATGCTTCAAATGACAATCCGTTGGCACCGAATGTCAACATAATGTGAGCATTAGCAGAAGCTCCGCCGGCACTCTGCGCAGAAATATTGAGCGCGCCTTCGGGCACTGCCTCAACAAGATCAGCCGCGAGAGCAAACGTTGCGCTGATCACAACGTCCTTTTCGGGCATAACGAAGCTATTTCCTTCTATAACCTCGCCGTTCACAGTAACGCTTACAAGCTGATAATCATTGTCAGCGGATACTGTGATTGTAACAGTTTCTCCTGCTATAGCAGTTGTTCTGTCACATTCAATGCTTCCGTTTTCAATACCGGAGTCGATTGTGATGTTATACTGAACAGGATCTTTTACAAACCATGAGCATCCTGCCATTATCAAGCACAAGCAACAAGCAAGTATTGATAACAAAACTCTGTTTCTTTGTTTCATAATTTCTACTCCTTTTTTCATTTTATTTTTTATTTCACAAAAAAACTTTCAAAGATAAGTTAATAGTGTTGTTTTTGTTGGTTATTACATAACCAACAAACAGGGATATCCCTGTTTCGCGTTTTTGCGCGATATTATCTGCCGCTCTTGGCGAGGATGCTTCGTATTTTTTCCTTATCAAATTTAGATATATGGTCAAAATCAAGCAATCCGTTTACCTCTTGCTGAACGTCAGTGACCTGTGTATAGCAATATCCGCAGCTGTATGGCAAGCTGTCTATCGCATCAATAAGAGCAGCCAAGCGAGAATAAAACTCATCAAGGCTTTGAACACCAACGCCGTATCCCCAATTATCTCCTGTTGTATCCTTTACGAATGCAGTTCCGCCAAATTCCGAGATGATTATGGGCTGTCCATTGTAGCCGTATCCGTTTGCGAATGCGCCCTTGTGATGATTCTCCCATTTGTCCGCGCAACACTTCTCCATGGTATCATAGTAGCTGCGCAGCTTTTTTCCGTCCTGCTCATAATGATGAATAGTGAGGATATCGCTGACCGTGTGCTCCCATCCATCGTTGGTCACGACAAGCCTTGTCGGGTCGAGCTTCTTAGTCTTGTTATAAATATCGTTGACGAAATCCTGAACGATCTTATCTGTAAGTATTTCTTCAATACCCCAGCTCTCATTAAAAGGTACCCAAGTCAGAATACATGGATGATTTCTCTGCTGTTCAAGAGCCAAGAACCATTCCCTTTCAAAAACCATTCTGCTTTTTTCGGTATTGCTGTACATTGACGGCATTTCCGACCAAACTATAAATCCCATCATATCAGCATAATAAAGATAACGCTCGTCCTCAACCTTTTGATGCTTGCGAACTCCGTTAAATCCCATATCAGCCATATCGATGATATCAGAAATAATAGCGTCCTCACCGGGCGGAGTCAAGAGACCTTCTCTCCAATATCCTTGATCGAGCGCAAGCTTTTGATAAAGCTCTTTGCCGTTCAAATATATCTTTCCGTTTTTAGCCTCTATAGTTCTGACCCCAAAGTAACTGCCCACTCTATCCAAGGGCAACCCGTCAGCGTCGATATAAAGCTCAAGCTCATAGATCTCAGGAGCAAATACCTCCCAAAGATGAAGAGGCTCGCCTTCTGTCAATGAAATCTTCAGCTCTGCTCTATTTTCAACTATCTCAACACTGCCAGATGCAATTTCCTTTGAATCGTATGTAACCCTTGCCTTAAGGATGGCGCCGGTAGCTTCACCTACTATTTCCGAAAGAATTCTGACAGAGCCTTCATTTGCGTCTGTCTCTATAATAAGATCGCTAATATAACTATTCGCAACAAATTCGATCCATACTGTCTTGTAAATTCCCGTAGTGTCGGTGTACCAGCATCCGTAGTTTGTATCCTTAGAGCGTTGCTTTCCTCTCGGCTTTTCGACACTGTAATCGTCGCATGCCTTTATCGTTATATTATTCTCCCCTTCACGAATGGCACTCGTGCAATCGAAGCTGAGCCTGTGATAGCCTCCGCAGTCACTTCCTATAAGCACACCGTTCACCCACACAAACGTTTGATAGTCACATCCTTCAAGATGTAATATAACTCTGCCGTCAAGATGAGATTTGTCGATCTCTACCGAACGGCTGTACCAAACGGTGTCGTGCCTTTCTTCAATGCCTATTCCCGAGAGAGCTGCCTGATATGCAAACGGTACATTGATCTTCATACCACCGTCAAAGCCCGCACACATATCCTGATCTGTCACATTTTCTCCAAATGCAAAATTCCATTTACCGTTAAGCAACTGATAATCCTCTCTCCATAATTGAGGTCTTGGATATTCATTTTTATAGTAACTTATACTGTTCATCCCAATCACTCCTTAATATGAGAATCACTCTTAATACCATATACGGCTCGATATACGCCATGCTATATATTTAAATAATAAAAAAACCGCGAACTATATACTATCAAAAATTAGCAGACACATCCTGAAAAAGCAAATGTTGCACATATACCCATTCGAGTTTTTGTGCATATTCAACAATTAATATTTGTACAATCGCGGTTTATATGGAAAAAATAACTATTTTATACCTATATTAAAGCACATTTTATATGCTTTGTCAAGTCTTTTTTCTTATTTTATATATTATACTCTTTTTCGTTGCATTTTTTGATTTCAATTTCAAAAATCATTGACAATCAAATATCCGTTATGGTAAAATTGGAATATAAAAAAAGTAATTTTTGGGGATATATGATGCGAAAAGGCTCAATTATGTAATTGTTTCCCGGAATGGAAAAGGAATATGAAAGACGCCACGCAGAGCTATGGCCCGAGATCAAGGAAGTAATATATGGAGACGGTTGCACAAGCTATACGATACGAGGATCGCTTTGAAACTGTATATCTTGATTTCAACCCTATGCAGTTTGAGGTCTCAGCCCCGGAGTATCATCCAACCTATATTATGCAGGATAGCTACAGAATAGGTAACGAGTCGATAAGACTGATGCAGAGTGCACTCGACGGAGAAAATATCTCCGATGCCAAGATCATAGTTCTGCCAAGCATCGTAACAGCCCACAGCCAGTCACAAACAAAAGCAATTTGATAATTGTTAAACAAAAATTCACGCGGGAGCGTGAATTTTTTTATTGACAGAATAAGAATTATCGGCTATAATAAAGAAAAGATTGATAAATCTTTAACTTACTTAATAAGGAGAATAAACAAATGGCAAGATTTGTACTTAATGAAACATCCTATCACGGCAAGGGCGTTATTGCTGAAATCGCAAATGAGATCAAGGCTCGCGGCTTCAAAAAGGCATTCGTATGCTCCGACCCCGACCTTATAAAATTCGGCGTTACCAAAAAGGTCACCGATATTCTTGACGGCGCAAATATCGTGTATGATATTTACTCCAACATCAAGCCCAATCCCACAATCGAAAACGTTCAGACAGGTGTTGAAGCGTTCAAGGCAAGCGGCGCTGACTGCATCGTAGCTATCGGCGGCGGTTCCTCTATGGATACGGCAAAGGCTATAGGAATCATCATCGAAAATCCCGAATTTGCGGACGTTCGTTCACTTGAGGGCGTTGCTCCCACAAAGAATAAATGCACTCCCATCATCGCAGTTCCCACAACAGCAGGTACAGCTGCTGAGGTTACTATCAACTACGTAATCACAGACGCAGAAAACAACAGAAAGATGGTTTGCGTTGACGTTCACGATATCCCCGTCGTAGCAGTAGTTGACCCCGATATGATGGCTTCTATGCCCCGTGGACTTACAGCAGCTACAGGTATGGATGCACTTACTCACGCAATTGAGGGCTACATCACAGCAGGCGCTTGGGAAATGAGCGATATGTTCCACATCAAGGCTATCGAGCTTATCGCAAAGCATCTTCGCGGCGCAGTTGATAACACTCCCGAGGGACGTGAGGGTATGGCTCTCGGTCAGTATATCGCAGGTATGGGCTTCTCTAACGTTGGTCTTGGTATCGTTCACTCAATGGCTCACCCCCTTGGTGCTCTTTACGATACACCTCACGGTGTTGCTAACGCAATTATTCTTCCTACAGTTATGGAATACAACGCACCCGCAACCGGTGAAAAGTACAGAGATATCGCAAAGGCAATGGGAGTTGAAGGCGTTGATGCTATGACTCTTGACGAAGCAAGAAAAGCAGCTATTGATGCTGTTAAACAGCTTTCCACAGACGTTGGAATTCCCGCAGACCTCAAGGATATCGTTAAGCCCGAGGACGTTGACTTCCTCTCTCAGTCCGCTTACGACGATGCTTGCCGTCCCGGAAATCCCAGAGAGACGAGCGTAGCAGAGATCAAGGAGCTTTACCTTAAGCTTATGTAATTCCAATTTAAGCAAAAATCCACTTGACTTTAAGTCAAGTGGATTTTTATTTTAAAGATTTGAAAAGTCTTTTTTGTACCTAACACCGAAAAGCTCCGCAAGGCGAACCATTTCCTCGTCCTTGATAGTATTAACTCTTGGAAGGTGTGCAGTAAGCATATAGATGTGGGCGGCGAGGGGGGCTGTGAGGGGCGTTTTTTTGAGAAAATTGTTTTACAAAAGTGTGAACGAATATCGGATAATATGTGAATTCTCACAGTTTGGGGCGCTATTTTAAAAAAACAGGGCGCATTTCTGCGCCCTGCGGGGGTTAGTTTGTTACTGTAATAGTAATTTTTGCGGTAATACCATTGTACTTTAATGTGAACTCATAATCACCAGCCGTTTTTAAGCTAAGGCTAAGATCCTCAAAATAATCATAGATCATAGGAATCTCAATTTGACTTCCATCATCATACGTACAAATGAGGGTTACACCTTCGAGACTCGGGCCGTAAAAATTCCACTCAAGTCGATCATATGTTGTAATAAAATTATCGGAAATCTTGATTGAAGTTAACACAGGAGATTTTGAAGGCGGATTTTCTTCTTTTTCAACAACAGTAACCGTAAAAGAAGTTTTAAACCCCTTATATGTTACCTCAATTGTCTTTTCTCCCGGTGTGGTACTATCAAATCCACTCAATCTTAATTCAGAGTCTGTGTAATCAACATAATATGATGCTTCATTGCTATTTGCTAGCACTTGTATCTTTGTTCCCGCTGGTTCAAATTCATCGCCCACATAATATTCGGTTTTTTGAGGCAACGTAAACAAGTGGATACCAGTTAATTTATCTTTGTTTAAATTGGCATCTATTATGTGATTTATCATCTCTGCATTAAGGGCAGTTATTACTCCGGCAACGACACCTATAACTACAAATACTGCGAGGATAACAATTAATACTATAGTTGTTGCCTTTTTCTTTTTCGTCTGTAATTTCATTATAACACCTATTGTGGAATAATTAATCCATTACTGAAATCATATCCGCCGTATTTGCCGTTTGCGTCCCAATACTTGTAAATTTCGACCGCATCGCCATTTACTACACCAGCGTTAAAATCATCAAGATTATTCTCAACATTTGTTAAGGCAGTAATCTTAATAGGGTATGTTATTTCTACTATCACATAAATGCCTGTGCCTACCCAATACTCAGTATCACCATACGTAGAATCGGTAGTTTTATAACTGAACGAGGGGTTACTCATATTCAAAGACACTACAGAAGCATTAACATATTTAGTAGTGGAGCCCGTCTTAGTAAAATGATAATCCTCATACTTTAATTCATCAGTCCACTTATGTTTCGTATCAGTAAATATTTTTGTGAACATATTGGCAAGATCAAAGCTAATGGTTTTACCGGCTATACCAAGCGTCTGGAATGCTGACCTATTATCAAAGGTGATTGTAGCGGGTTTAAGAAGTCCAGTATCTGTACTTGCAACAAAGTTATACTGATGCAAGTTACAATCTGAAGCATCTATTGCTGTAGTACTGTTATCGGCACTCCACCAAACGTTGATACCTGTACCCACTACCTTTGTCTTTGTAGAATCTTCGTGATGTGGCTGGTTAACAGTAATGACCGTGCCTTTTAAGGTAAGTGTTCCACCAGTAATGTCAATATTACAGTATCTGCCACCAAAGAGAACCGTATCAGTTACCGTAACAGCTCCATTCGTTCTCAAGGGAGCACGACAGTTTGCTATATAGCAGTTTGTAATTGTTGAACCGCCATTAGCTTTTACTGCATTTGTACCATAAGGATTATCAGCCTGCATGCCAATTGTATCATAAATGCTACCAATTACTCTTGTATCTCTCATATGACCGGAAAGCGTAATAATGCCTTCATTTCCACTGGTGATACCATTCGTAATATCAAACGTAAATGTATTACCATACAATGTTTTATTCGTGGGTATCGTCATCTTGCCATTTGCAGACATCTTGATAACAAAGTTTCCGTTTTCGTCCTCTTCAGGAAGGAATACGATATTACCCTTTGCACTTGTAGAGGTTCCGGTAAACATATCAGAATACTGTCTAACGTTATAGCCTTCCACAACTTGAACCTGAACGTCCTCAGATATTCTTACACCATTTGAGAAAAGTGCTATAGTAATCTTTGAAGTTGTAGAACCACCGAGCTGAAGTTCATCGTTCAGCGTCGTAATTGCTTTACCGTTTGCCAAGTCGTACTTATAGTCCAAGTTACCATATGTATAACCAGAGTCATTTACGTATGCTCCGCTTGTTGTGGCAGTAGCAGGAAGACATCCTCTGTCTTGAGGATTCATATAGTCTGTTTCCAAAGACATTGTATTGCTAAATACCAACACTCTGGTGTTTTCAGGGATTTTAGTTACACCGTCATTAAACTCAAACAGGTCGGAAATTTTAATAGCATTTGAGCTACCTACATAGAGAATATTGCTGTCATATTTATATTGCAAGGGAAGGTCTTTGGTATAGTCAGCAACAGTAACATTGATTGTGTAGTTATATGCACTGTATGAACCTACGGTAACGGTAATGTTTGTTGTTCCTTCTGCAAGAGCTTTAATGTAAGTATTTCCATTAACATCGGTATATACATTAGCTACCGCAGTATTAGCACAAGCATATTCTATAGTGTCAGCAATTGTAATACCGCTTGTATTGATAGTGTCTTTAGTATTAACAAGTACATAATCTGTGCCAGCAGCCTGTGTAAGAGGAAGTGTTACATAATATGTGTGATTGGATTCGTCATAATTCCAGTTGTCCTTGTTTGCAATGTTAACTGTGTTGTCAGTAACACCTCCAACATATATCTTATACTCGGCAGAAGCAAAGGTTGCCTCATCGCTCGTATCGTTTAAATAGCCCTGTTTGCTTACTTTAGCTGTAGCCGTGATTGTTACATATTCAATTGAAGGATCGTGTGTTCCGGAGAAAGTAGCAATTACTTCGCCAGTTGAATCATCAATAGAAAGATATCCGGGGTTGGAGGAAGACCAAACCACATCGAGATTGGAAATGTCGCTTTCGTCGGATTTTCCTTTCAAATTAAGCATTTCAAGTTTGAAAGAACCCTTATCCCACGCTGCATAGCCAATTCTTACTGTTTCTTCATCGACAGTAACAGTGGTATTGTTAAGCGCATTGTCATCTTTATCTACTATACCGATTTCAAAAGAATATAGGGGATTGTTGAACTTAAGTGTGTCAACGTGGTCGGCGGGAGCTGCGGGGTTATACTTGGTGGCATCGTAAATGTAGTTACCATTGATCTTGTATTCCTTATCGCCAACTACAACAGTTACGTTATCATTGGTAAAGTAAGCGTCAACGATGTCCTTAAGCTCGTTAGTCCAAGCACTCGCATCAAGTTTAACTGTAACATTCTTTCCATCAGCAACGCTGATATTCAAAGAGTTTGCGGGGAGCTTTACGCCAGCGGGAATTGTTAACGTAGTATCTTCGTTAATTGTGAGCAAGTAATCAGTTTCGCCAAGAGGCTTTTCGCCTGCTGTATCCTTGATTACATTACCAACGTACGTTGCATCCTCGTGGAAGAAGAGGTTGCTATGCTCTGCGTTACGGTCAAATGCGAAGTTGCCTTCTTTGGTTACGAAAACGCCGGATGCAGCCAATGTCTTAAGACTGCCGTAGAGTTCTTCATTCAAACCGTTAACAAGTGTCTTGAAGTTAGCAAACTGCTCTGCGGTTGTTGCTCCATCAATATCCTTGAAGGTATGGAATCCTTTGATTGCCTCAGCAATAGGAGAACCCTTTGTATCGCAAAGGAAGTATTTATCGCCGGCTTCATCGTAGAAAACTCCCGCATAGTTACTCTTGGGAGTATCTGCACTAACAAAGAATCTAACAACTCTGGTAAATGCAGAAATACGAAGAGTATTTTCATCAGCAGCCACGTACTGACCGCCGCCCTGTCCGTCGAACTTAAAGTAGTAGTGGTAGCCGTAGTCTTTTGCGTGAGGCTCAAGCTCTTCAAGCTGGCTATCTTTAAGAATTGTCTGTGTGATTTCCCAAATGTTGTCTTCAGTAATAGGCTTGCCGTAATGCTCGGTCGTATGATCGGCTTGATACGCAGCCAAGAACTGATTAAGCTGAGCCGCTATATTTTCATCATTAGATATATGTGCGCTCTTAATGAAAGAGGTATATCCAACGACGCTGACTGTTGCAAGGATCGCGAGAATCGCGATTACTACCAGCAGCTCAACGAGGGTAAAACCCTTGTTTTTGTTGTTTCTCATTACTTTTTTCCTCCGTAATGTTTTAAAAATTGTTTTGTACATTTATATAAATGCGGTGCGGTTGCGCCGTATTTTTCGGTTTTGGGGTGTCACAAAGGATCCTTCGTAGATCCCTGCGTGCCAAGGCGCTTGGTTTTGCCCGTTTCGCAAGCTCCACTGTCAAAACTTCGTCTCGGGCGTTGCCCTCGCTCA
>JAFXKD010000018.1 GCA_017531925.1 Clostridia bacterium
AACAGTAGCATGGTCCGAGCTTCAGGATGGTGAGCTTCTTCTCATCTTCCCCAATGACGGCGGATCCAATCCTACTCGTGGATGGGCTCTCAAGCACCGCGAGATCCACAATCAGTGGGCAGACCAGGAAGGCTCTATCGGTAAGGTAGTTTCTATCACAGGCTTTACATTCGCAACAGCTGAATAATTCGGCAAAGTAAATTAAATTTACAAACAAAAAGCCCCGCCGCTTACGGCGGCGGGGCACTACAAAAGGAGGTTATAATGAAAAAAATATTAACTTCTGTTTCGATCGTGATGGTAGTGCTTATGCTCTTGACCGTCACCGCATCCGCTTTTACGGCAAGTGTGCTTGATACTCCCGATTATATTTTAGAGAACGGCTTTAAGTATCTTGAAAAAACAACTACTGAAAACGGTAAAACACAAAATATCTTCTACGGCGAATATAATCCCACCGCAGAGGACGCTGAATATGAGTGGGTCCTTCATACTATCAAGGACGAAAACGGTACTGTTCTTACAAACGTTTTAGACATTGCCAAGGATTATGAAAAGACCACGGGCAGAAAGGTTATGCTCGCTGTTAACGGTGACTACTTTGCAGGCGGTGAGCCTGTTGATTCATATGTGAACGACGGAGTTGTCGTTAAGATCGGTAATATGGCAAACAAAAACAGCTTCGGCTTCAGCAACACCGGTATCGCTACCGTTGGCAGAATGACCGAGGTTGAGGTTAACGTTATCACCTATGATGCGGATGGTAACAGAGCCTTCAATAAGGTTGATGTTTTCAACAATCAGCCTGAGAAGGGACAGATAGCTATCTACAATCAGCCCGGCACTTATACTGTTGCTAACGCCGGTGCTATGATACTCAGAACTGACGTTGCCAATCTTACACAGTATCCTCTTGACTGCACAGAAGCCACAATGACTTCAAAGGGCGTTCAGGAGAGCAAGAACTTTACTCTTAAGAGCGGACAGGTAGCGGTTGTTTATACCGATGCTCACAACGATCTTTTTGCAAACATCAAATACGGCGAAAGGGTTGACGTAGTAAACGTTCCCGCAGGTGATTTCGCAGGCTGCGATTGGGTTATCGGCGGTTACGATGCGATCGTTGATAATTTCGAAGTAAAAACAAACTGTCACGATGACAACGGCGGTGATGCTGCTGCTCCCCGTACCTTTGTCGGTATGAAGGAGGACGGAACTATCTTCGTTTGCGTGGTTGACGGACGCGGAGCAGGCGGCTCCGTAGGTCTCACGGTTGAAGAAGAGGCTCAGCTTGCAGGAGCTCTTGGCGCGCAATATGCTCTTGAGCTTGACGGCGGCGGTTCTTCCACTATGATCGTTCGCGTAAATGACGAGCTTACGCTCAGAAACGTGCCCTCCGACGGCTCTATGAGAAGGGTAGCTAACGTAGTCCTTCTCGTTGAAAAGCCCAAGGCTGAGGAAAATCCCGGTGAAGACGGTCCCGGCGAAGATGGCCCCGGAACAGAGCCCGGCGGAGATAATCCCGGTGTGGAAAATCCCGGCGGCGAAAAGCCAAGCACAAATCCCATAATCGCTTTCTTCCAGTCAATCATTGACGCGATCATTAAGTTTTTTACGGAATTATTTTCCTAAAAATAAAAATTTAAATTAATGAAGGAGACAAAAATGAAAAAGCTTTTATCAATCATTCTTTTGATAGCGATGCTCTGCACAAGCGTTCTTGCTCTTACCGCGTGCCCGGATAACGGCGGCGACAGCGAGATCAATATGGACATCGACTTATCTCAGAAAATCGACCTCAGTGTTCTTATTCCTTCCTCAGGAAAGAAGATTGAGGAGATCAACAACAACAAAAACGCTCTTCTCCTTGAGGAGCTTACAGGTTATAAGGTAACATATACTCAGCTTCCCGCAAGTGATGCTTCCGGTACTCTTAATACTGAGTTTATGAACAAGACACCCTATAACGTTATCAAGCTTACAAAGGATCAGTTCAGTGACCTTGTTAAAGACGATCTTCTCGTTGACATCACAGACGCACTTGCAAAATTTGCCCCCGACATTCTTGCTAACATTTCAGAGGAATCCTGGGATGTAGTTACTGTTGACGGCAGGATCTACGGTATCCCCGAGAGAGCCTCCAGCGATAACATTGAAAACCCCATTGTTTTCAACTACGACCTTCTTCTCAAGCTCAACCTTGATATGCCCGAGACACTCGCGGAATTCGAGGCAGTTCTTAAGGCTATGACTGAATATCTTGGCAAGCCCGCTTTGACATTCAATAAATACACCCCCCTCGTTCACGCTATCTCTTCCGCATTCGGCATCCATTCCTATTGGCAGGAATATGACGGAGAAGTTCTTTTCTATATGAACGCTCCTAGATATGATGAATACATTGAGTACATGCACAGCTTGTACGAAAAGGGATACATCGATGTTGAGGTCTCCACAAACGACGACGCAGCTTGTGTAAACCGTTTTGTAAACGGCTTCAAAGCCAATGCTACCGGCGCTAAGGCAGGCGCATACGCTTGCTCACTCTGGACAGTTTCCTCCATCGTAACATCTCTCCAGTCAAACGAAGTTATTACTAAGGAAGAGTCTGCAGGCGAGCTTGACAACTACCTTGGCTACGTTCGTTCTCTTAAGGAGAATGCAGATGACGACGAAAAGGTATATCGCTCCAGCGGTTATACATACATCACAGCAATTCCTTACTATATGGCTGAAAACGCAGGCTATGCTCTTGACTGGATGAACTCCAAGATCAAGGATACAGCTACAGAGGATAACTTCCGTCAGCTCGTTATCGGTGAAGAGGGCAAGCATTGGGAAAAGACCTCCGACGGCGGTTATATGCCCATCAACCCCGCTTTCGCAGAAAAGGATGACGCTCACATCTTCTTAAACGGTACAAACGAGAACAAATATACAGAGTATTGGCTTGCACGTGTACGTAAGCAGCCCGAGCTCTTCAGAGCTTGGAGTGAGCTTATGGAGGATGCAGATGAGGTAGGCGTTTATAATATTGCAGACTTTACACCTCCTCTTGCAGATTACAACACATACCGTTCTTCCGTTGAAGAGTATGCTCAGACTCAGTTCTACGTAATGCTTAAGGACGGCACAGGCATCCTTGACAACGTTCTCACTCAGTTGAACGGCAATAAGGGCTGTGACAAGGCAACCGCTGATATCAATAACTGGTATAAAAACGTATATACAAAATAATCTCAATTAAGGAGCGAAGATTATGAGCTCGCAAAAAAATAAATTGACCTTGGGCTACAAGGCAAAAAAATATAAAAGCTTGATACCCTTCGTTATCCCTGCGGTATTGTTTGCTGTTATATTCTCATATCTTCCTATGGCTGGTATTCTTATCGCATTTAAGGATCATCCAAACTTTTTAAGATATGACGTATTCGAGGCATTTGCAAAGTCCGATTGGACACTCGAAAACTTTCAAAAGCTTTTCTCCGACCCCGATATTCTGAAATATATCAAGAATACCTTGATTATTTCCGTTATGAAGATAGTTATCCTTTTCCCGCTGCCCGTAATTCTGGCAGTTATGATCACAGAGCTTAAGAGCAAGAGATTCTCAAAGCTCGTGCAGGGAATAGTATTCTTGCCCCACTTCTTCTCTTGGGTAGTTATCGTAGGTATCTTCAATAACATCTTCGGTATGTACGGACCCATAAATAATATCGGAACTGCACTCGGTATGGATCCCGTCCACTTTATGGGTGAGCCCTCGTGGTTCCGTTGGCTCGTCGTTATCCTTTCGGGTTGGAAGGAGATAGGCTACAGCTCGATCGCTTATATTGCTGCTATTATGTCCATTGACCCCGCTCTCTACGAGGCGGCTAAGATAGACGGAGCAAGCAAATTAAAGCAGATCTGGAATATTACTATTCCGTCTATTATGCCTACTATCATAGTAATGCTTATCATCCGTATCGGCTATCTTATGGATGCGGGCTTTGAGCAGGTTTATGCTATGCTCAATCCCAACACGCTTGAAACGGGTGAAATCATTGGCACCTACGTTTACAGATTGGGCTTCTTGGCAGGTAGCACCGATTACGGCTTATCAACTGCGGTGGGCTTGTTCAACGGTATTATCTCCTTGCTCCTTATTCTCGGTGCTAACTATATAAGTAAAAAGAAAACAGGAAACGGTGTGTGGTAATTATGGATAAGAACTTGATGCAAAATAAAAAAGGCAATAAGATCAGAGAGAGCTCTGTATTTTATACCATCAACACAATATTGCTGGTAATTATCTCCGCAGTTTGTTTTCTTCCTTTTATGAACGTTCTCTCCGTTGCTTTATCAACGGCGGGCTTTCAGATAAACTTTAAGCCCGAGGGCTTTACGCTCTATAACTTTAAGTACGTATTTCAGGACGAGGGCTTCTGGAGAGCTATGGGCGTGTCCTTCTTGGTAGTTATATGCGGAACGATACTGTCTGTAATCGTTATGTTTGCAGCTGCCTACGCGCTTTCCAAAAAGGATTTCCCCTGCAGAAAGGGACTTATGGTATTCTTTATCATCGTTATGATATTCAGCGGCGGTATGGTACCGAACTTTATAGTTGTTAAGACTCTCGGTCTTACACAAACTCCTTGGGCTCTTATCCTTCCTTCGGTAGTTCAGGTTTATAACCTTATTCTTATCAAGAGCTATCTTGAGGGACTTCCGGGTGAGCTTGAAGAATCCGCTTCCATCGACGGAGCGAATAACCTTCAGATAATGTTCAAGGTCCTCCTTCCGATGTCTATGCCCTGCGTAGCGAGCGTAAGCTTGTTCACGGCAGTATCGCTCTGGAATAACTACACCAGCGCGTTGCTCTACCTCGGAACTGATGAAAAGTGGTATCCGCTCTCCCTCTATATCCTAAACTACATCAACACCCAGCCCGATATTCTTTCGGGAACGATGGATGTTATTCAGAAGGATAATATTGAGGCGGCTATGATCGTTGTTAGTATAATACCAATCCTTCTCGTTTACCCCTTAGTGCTTAAGTACTTTACAAAGGGCGTAACGGTAGGTGCTGTAAAGGGATAATATGACCATATGTATTGATATGGGTGCAACCGAAATTAAGGTTGCACCCATTAACCAAAATAAGAACGGAATGGCGATGGGAAGCGTGCAGAAGTTTCCCACTAACGCCTCCCTTGGAAAAAAGGGAATAGTTGACGCTCTGCACAGTGCTATATCCTCGCTTTGCGCTCCCGATGTTGACGGAGTTGCTATAGCTTCTGCGGGTGATATAGACGTTGATACCTCGGTGATAACGTACGCTACAGAGAATCTGCCGGGTATGATAGGCTTTGATTTTGCAGAGTTCTGCAAAGAGAATTTTGACCTTCCTGCAAGAGCTATAAATGATGCTCACGCGGCGCTTCTTGGCGAAATGGAGTACGGCGCGGGAATGGAATACCGTGATAAGAGAGTAGCTATGCTCACTCTCGGATCGGGCGTTGGCGGCGGATATTATGCTAATGGATGTATAGTATCCGATGAACAAAACGATTTCGGACGCTTTGGCCACATTTGCATTGAGGATGGCGGCAGGGAATGTACCTGCGGCAGACTTGGATGCAATGAGATGTACCTTTCAGGCAGAGCTATCCACAGGGATGCTGCCGCTATGGGCATTGACGGTCCCGATATATTTGAAAAATATGCGCTTGGCGATGAAAAGCACGT
Organism: Clostridia bacterium; assembly: GCA_017531925.1. Taxonomy (GTDB): domain Bacteria; phylum Bacillota; class Clostridia; order Oscillospirales; family CAG-272; genus RGIG4608. Next base: position 5,731 of record JAFXKD010000018.1, read on the forward strand.
TGAGTTTGTATCCGAATTCAAAAAAAATCTGAAGATTACTCTTGATAAGGTGATGGAGGTAAGTCCTTTTGACGTTTGCATCATCGGTGGAGGAGTTGCGGATTGGATGGCGGAGCATTTCGACTCCGTTATGAATGATATTGGATATAAGATCATAAGAGCTTCTCTTGGTAACAGCGCAGGAATGTATGGCGCTTACGCACATTATCTTAAGAGATAATTATTAATTGATTTTGAAAAGAGATTTTCAGCATTCTGGATACATATCGGTTGTTTTATTAATAATTTTATTGGAAATATATTGTTTTATTTTCCGGAATGTTGTATAATATTGTATAAAATAAAAAGAGTGAACAATTATGAAAACTATTAGAGCACAGGTTATTATTTGCGGAGCTTCACTTGGAGGCACTATTGCGGCATTAAGCGCCGCTAAAGAGGGCAAAAGAGTTGTTCTTCTTGAAAAAACAAAATGGATAGGAGGACAGTTGACCTCTCAGGCAGTACCTCCCGACGAGCATCTTTGGATAGAAGAGCAGGGTTGCACTCGCACATATCGAGAATATCGTAATACAGTTAGAAATTACTATAGAGACCATCCCGGATACACTCCAAAAGAGGAGTTTTTCTGTCCCGGAGATTCAGAGGTAAGTCTTATAGCACACCCTCCAAAGCTTGCGCTTTCAATACTTACCGATATGATAAAGCCCTATGTTGAAAATGGCACATTGACCGTCTTTACTGAAGCGCAGCTTAAGGATTGCTATGTTGAGGGAGATGAGATCAAGGGTGTGATTTATCATATCGACGGGGAGGAGGTAGAATTTATAGGCGATTACTATCTTGACGGCACTGATATAGGAGATCTTATTTGCATAAGCGGAACGGAATATCGTGTCGGTGCCGAGAGCAGAGCAGAAACCGGAGAGGAAGACGCCCCCGAGGTTGGAGACCCTGCAGATATGCAGTCCTTTATCTATACTGCTTGCATTGAGAACAGAAGAGAAGGAGATTATACAATCGATAAGCCCGAGATGTATGATACCTTCAGTCAGATGATGATGCCATATGACGATCATAAGCTCTATTCTATGTTTGGACCCAATTCATCAACGGGCAAGGCAAAAAAATTCGGTATGTTCCTTGAAGAGTACAACGAAAACGGAATTGAGCTTTTCCCACTGTTCAAATATAGAAGGATAGTATCCTCAGAGCTTTTTAGTGACGGAAGTCATCCTTATGACGTAACACTTATTAACTGGCCTCAGAACGATTTCTTCCACGGCAATCTTTTTGACTGTGAGGATGCTGAGCATAACGATTATCTCGCACAGCAATACACGCTTTGCTTTGTATATTGGCTGCAGACAGAAGCTCCCCGCTATGACGGTGGCAAGGGATATCCGTATTTCAGATTGGCACCCGAATATTTAGGTACTGAAAACGGCTTGTCAATGGCACCGTACGTAAGGGAATCACGCCGAATCAAGGGCAAATTTATGATTACTGCAACCGATGTTTGCGACGAAGAAAAATCAAAATTTGCCGATAGTGTTGGTGTGGGAAGCTATCCCATAGACTTGCATATTACAACCAAAACACACACCTTCTTCTATAAGCCGACACATAGATTTACCATTTCTCTCGGTGCTATGATTCCCGAGAGAATGAAAAATATCTTACCCGCTTGTAAGAACATTTGCTCAACTCATCTGACGAACGGTTGCTACCGTTTGCACCCTGTTGAATGGAACGTTGGCGAGGTTTCGGGACTTCTTGCTTCCTTTGCTATTGATAAAGGCGTTATTCCTGCAAAGGTTTGGGAGGATAAGGCATTGTTCCAAGAATTCTGTTCATTTATTGAAGAGCGCGGTATTCAAAGATATTGGGACGAAAACAATTTGGAGGCAGGTTATGCTCGCGCTAAAGAACGCAAAACTTTTGCTTAAAGACACAATTGAATATAACAAGACCCTTTTATTAAGCGACAAAATAGAGGGAATAATAGAAGAAACCGAAATCCCCGAAGGCTGTGAGGTAATAGATTGTGATGGCGGCTACATCAGCCCCGGATTTATCGACCTGCACATACACGGATATCTTGGAAAAGATGTTTGCGATGCTAATGTTGATAGTATCAGAACGATCGCAGGCGGCATTGTGGAGAACGGTGTAACGGGATTTTTGCCGACC
>JAFXKD010000019.1 GCA_017531925.1 Clostridia bacterium
CGCTACCGGCAAATATGATATTAAGCTGTCCTATGACAACGGCGCTATTTTCGATGAAGACTACAAAGACCCGAAGGTCTGCTTGGAAAACGGCTCCATCACCATTAAGTAAGGAGGGATTACGATGTTGAAAACAAAACACAGTATGTTAAGACGAACATTGTCTATGCTGTTGGCCGTTGTAATCCTTATTGGTATGGTTCCGGCTAACGTACTTGCCATCGAAGCAAAAAGTAACGATTACATACCCGGTGACGTAAACGGCGACGGTCTTGTAAACGCCCTTGACGTTAACTTGGTTCGCCGTCACATTGCAGGCGGCTATGACGTAGAAATCAACACCCTTGCCGCGGATGTGGATGCGGACGGTTACGTTACCGCAAAGGACGTAACCAATCTCCGTAAATACATTGCAGGCGGTTACGGTGTAGAGCTTCTGCGTGGTTTGGAACGCTTTACCGTTAAGTTTGAAACAGGCGGCGGCACCAAGATTGAAGATCAAATCATTCTTGAAGGTACGCTCATCAGCACCCTAAAGAAACCTTATTGGGCAGAGCATATCTTTGTTGGTTGGTGCTATGATGCAGCACTCAAACAACCCGTAGCAAGCACCGATAAGGTTACGGGCAATATGACCCTCTATGCCAACTGGTTAGAGCAAGTACCTCTTGATACCGTGGATGCGGTAAACTTCGCAAGTGCGGTTGATGTAAGCACCGACTTTGCTATTACCGTTTTGTCCGCTGACCCGAATATGACCGCTGACGACGTTTTGGCGGCTCTCGATGCGGACGATCTTACCGATCCAAACGCAAAGGATATTATTACCGTAAGCGGTACGACCGGTGCCTTTACTGTAAAGGGCAACGGCGGCTTTAAGGAAGGTTATTCCTACCGCATTGCGCTTCTCAGCGACAAACTCACCTTTAAGGACGAGGACGCATCTGCCCGTCAGTATAACTTCACCGTTCATCGTGACGGGGTTATGAACCTTACAATGCAGGGCGATATTAAATATCTCCCTCTAAATAAGGTAAGCAACATCGTCAATAACGGACAAAGCGTTTCCACCTTGGATATTTCTTTGTATCAGACCGACGGTGAGAACGTAACTGTTACCGAACTTTCCACAGGCACCTTTAAGTACACGGGCGACACTACCGTTAAGGTTGGCGACATCGTTTGTGTATATGAAGGAGAAATCCCCACAAACAGAGATGAAAATACCCCTAAATCCGAACTCGGAGATATGGCATATCTCGAAATTACCGCAGTAAGCGGCAATACATATACCTATGAAAGCGCAGAAGCGGAGGAAGTTCTCTTTACTCCCGATGTTCTTCCTATGCCCGAAGCGGCTGATACCGATAACGATGCTAATACCGTTACGGTTGAAGATAAATACCTCGATTATTCCGCAGATATTTATTCCTATATGAACCTCGATAGCCAGACCACCGTTGACGTGGGTGACTTCTTTGCCTTCTATAGGGGTGATCTTGGTGTAGAAAGTGGCGACGATGCGGCAAAACTTACCGGCTACGGTAAGATTACCAAGGTAAAGGCAAACGGCAATGATACCACTACCATTACCTACATCGTGGTAACTTGGGATGATGTTGAATCCTGTATGGACGTTTATACCGAGGAAGAAATGTCTGCCGCAGAACTGCTTGAAGGTATGGATACCTCCGAGATGGAGTCCGAAATCGAACAGCAGGCAATCGACAGCGGCTTTGCAGAAGAAGCGGCGCTCTATCTGACCTCTCTTTCTCTCGCAACCGATAACTTTAACGCCCTCAGCGCCGGCGTAAACCTTGAAGATTATAAGGTTACCTTGAAAGACGGTTCTACCGTTACTCCCGAACAACTTAAACTAATGTCGGGTGGCAGCGTAGAGGTTGAGATCAAAGAAAGTTCCGTCAAAGCAAAGGTCGGCAAGAATCCGACACACCTCGGTGATATTGCAGGAACCAATGCCGATGAAAAAGGTATCACTATTACTCTTGACGTAGTCGTTGTATTCACCATTTCATCCGAAGATTCCGACAGCTTCATTGAGATAGCTGTTACGGGTAGCTTCGTGGAAGAAGTCGGTGTTGACTTCGGCGTCAGCGCAGAAGCGATTTGGGATGTTGCGATTATTATCCCATACATTTCCGACATTAAGGTTTCTGCCAACGTTGATACTATGAACTTCACGGGTGTTTCCTTTAACGCTACTATGGTCACCAAGGGCGAAGACAGCGATAACACCAGCGCATTGGATATTGCTACTGAAATCAAAGCCTTGCTTAAAGAAATGGCAGACGGCGGTGAACAGAGCGACGACACGCAGGCAAAACTCGTCGAAGCCTATTCCAAACTCGTTACCTCCGATACCGATTGGGTGCGTGTTGTAGAATACAACATCGTTGAGATCAAAAAGAGCGTTCCGTTTGGCATTCCGCTGATCAATATCAATTTCTCGGTTGCCTTTGTTGTAGATATGGATGCAGCGCTCTCTGTCGGCTTTGACTTTGAGTACATCGAAGGCAAGCGCCACGTGTTCACTATGAGCATCAAAGACCGCTCCGCCTATTCCGATACTATTGATCTGCAGGAGAAGGCATATCAGTTCTGCTTCTATTCTATGGGCAGAATCGGATTAAAAGCCGGTATTGAGATGAATTTCTCTATCTCGGTAATTTCTGCAAGTCTTGGCTCCGTCGGCTTTGAAGCAGGCGCAGGCGCATATACCAACCTTTACGGTTATTTCTTCTATGAATTGCATTATACCGAGTCTAAGGGCAAAGATGTGTCCTACAGCGGTGCCTTGATGATTCAGGTAGGCATCTATCTTGAACTCGGTCTTGAAGCCAAGGCTATTGGAGGAAGATACTCCGCCCGTGCTAATCTTATTGACAAGGAATGGAAACTCTACGAAACGGTTCGCCGTGATAACGTGCTCGACTTTGCAACCGACGAAGAGGACGTTCCCGAAATCATAATGAAGCAGTTTGTCCGTCAGGTACAGTTGCCCGATTCCTTCTTCAATATGGATTATCTCGACCTTATTTCAGGCGAAGCAAAACAGGCCGTTTATAACGATTGGAACGACCCCGAAAGAAAAGCAGACTTCCGCAACGGTGAAAACTATCATATTACCATTACAAACGATAAGTTCACCTACGATCCGAAGACCAATACTATCGCCGTACATCCCGACGAGGACGATATAAAACTCACGGGTGAAATGATCGTTACCTGGAGAAAGCAGCCCATGTCCTTCAGCTCCAAGGCAATTACCCGCACAATTTCACTCTATTGGGATAACCTGCGCGACGGTTATATGATCGTACCTTATTCCAATGGCGGCTCTTACGTTCCGATGATCATTAAGAACTTTGAGGAAAAGGTAACAAAGCCTGCCGATCCCACAAAACTCGGCTACACCTTTGCAGGCTGGTATAGCGATGCAACCCTTACCACTCCTTATACCTTCCCCGAACTTATGCCCAACACCGATACATCGATCTATGCTAAGTGGGAAGCTCGTACCGATATTCCTTACACGGTAGAGCATTATAAGGAAAACTTGCGTTCCGGCGAATACGAGCTTGCCGAAACAGAAGAATTTAAGGGTACGACCGATTCTATCGTTTCTCCCGAAGTAAAGACCTACGTGGGCTACGTATCTCCCGCTAAGGCAGAAATCAAGGTAGAAGCAGACGGC
>JAFXKD010000020.1 GCA_017531925.1 Clostridia bacterium
CAGTTGTGCTGGATGGTCTCACGGGTCATCATAGAACGCATATCGGTTCTGCCGGAGGGGTCGCCGATCATAGCGGTACCGCCGCCAATGAGAGCGATGGGACGGTTGCCTGCCTGCTGGAGTCTCTTCATCAGGCAGAGTGCCATAAAGTGACCTACGTGGAGGGAGTCTGCGGTGGGGTCAAAGCCGATGTAGAAGGTCGCCTTGCCCTCGTTGATCATATTTCTGATCTCTTCCTCGTTCGTAACCTGAGCGACAAGCCCACGCGCAACGAGCTCTTCATAGATTTTCATATTCTTTCTCCTATCTGAAATGTAATTGTTAACTAAATAATAAAAGTCCCTGAACCCCAACGGGTTCAAGGACGAATTAGCGTGCTACCACCTTGCTTCGAGCGAAATGCGTGCATTTTGCTCCTCATTATGCGCTGTAACGGGCGCGCCGTTGCCGCCTACTCTTAAAAAATTTCGGGACAAAGCTCCGAGATGTATTCGCGTTATATTTTCTGCGCCTCTCACCTGCCGGCAGCTCTCTGTAGAAAAGGGAAAACGTTACTGCTTCTCTTCATAGCGTTTATATATTACAAGCTATATTAACATAAAATTTACGCGTTGTCAACGATTTCGGCAAAAAAAGTTTCACCGTTGTGGCTTATCAATCTGACAAATGCCACCTCGGAGTGCAGGGGCTTCTCGCTTTCAACACAGATCTCAAGAAAATCGGGAGTGTGACCGTATGCCTTTCCGTTTTCAAAGCTTTCAAAAAGGACCCTGTGAGTGCCGCCCTGCGCTAAGAGACGGTCGAATTCTGCTTCGCGTATGCTCCTTTCAAGTGAGATAAGCTCCGCGGAGCGCTTTTTCTTTATCTCCTGCGGGATCTGTCCACCCATTTTTGCGGCGGGCGTACCCTTGCGCGCGGAGAAGGGGAAAACGTGTATCATAAGGAAATTTGCGCGCTTGGCAAACTCAAGCGTTTCCAAAAAATCCTCATCCGTCTCGCCGGGGAATCCGACTATAATATCCGTGGTGTATCTCACGTCGGGCATAGCTGCGCGAAGACGCTCCATATTAGCCATTGCCTGATCCGCATTGTATTTGCGCTTCATATTGCGAAGAGTTTTGGAGCTGCCCGACTGCATCGAAATGTGAAAATGGGGCGCGAGCTTTTTTAAATCCTTTATTCGCTCAACAAATTTCTCTGTAAGGCAGGAGGGGTCGAGCGAGCCTAGACGAATAGTGAAATCGCCCTCTATCGCATTGATATCGCAAAGCAGGTCTGCGAAGGTGTAGCCATCAAGATCCTTGCCGTAGGATGCGGTCTCAATACCCGTAAGCACCACCTCGCGACAGCCGTTTTGTACAAAATGTGTTACCTCGCAAATTACCTCCTCGGGTGTCTTGGAGCGGATCCTTCCGCGCGCGTAGGGGATTATACAATATGTGCATTTGCTCTCGCATCCGTCCTCAATTTTGATATAGGCGCGCGTTCGGTCAAATTTCTTTATTTGCATTTTTTCAAAGTCCGCGGATTCGATGTCGCGAACGAAGATCTCGGTTTTTGTGTTCTTCTCGCCGCGCTCAAAAAGCTCGGTGAGCGCGTCTGCGATAATGAGCTTGTCCGTGTTGCCGCAAACGTAATCAACTCCCGCGATCGCGCTAATATTATCGGGATCGACCTGTGCAAGACAACCCGTAACCAGAATAAAAGCTGCAGGATTTTTCGCTATCGCTCTGCGTATGAACTGACGTGCCTTTCTATCGCTCTCTGCGGTCACGGTGCAGGTGTTTATAATATACGCGTCACACTCCTCGCTGCTCGGTCTTATCAAAAAGCCGCACTGTGTAAGCCGTTCGGCGATAGCCTCGGATTCGTACTGATTGACCTTGCATCCAAGCGTAAGTATGCCCACGCTTTTTTTTGAATCGTTCATTTTTACCTCTTTGTATGGATGATGACATAATTATATCACATTTTTAAAAAAAGTAAAGAATTTTCTCGAAAATCCTCTTGAAAAACGGGAAAAAGAGTAGTATAATAGATAGGATAAAAATAAATATTGCTGATTTTCAGCGGAACGGAGTTTATTATGAGCACTTTACACATTATGGATCACCCCCTTATCGCACACAAGCTCACTATTATGAGGGATAAGGAAACGGGTTCCAAGGATTTCCGTCAGCTTCTCAATGAGATTGCTATGCTTATGGGCTACGAGCTTACACGTGACCTTCCTCTTGAGGATGTTGTTATTGAAACACCCATCTGCAAGTCCACTCAGAAGATGATTCAGGGCAAGAAGCTTGCCATCGTTCCCATTCTCCGCGCAGGTCTCGGTATGGTTGACGGTCTGCTTTCGCTTATGCCCGTTGCAAAGGTCGGACATATCGGTATGTACCGCGATCCCGAAACTCACAATCCCGTTGAATATTACAGCAAAATGCCCGCGGATATCGAGGAGAGAATAGTAATTCTCGTCGATCCTATGCTCGCAACGGGCGGTTCTGCTTCCGATGCTCTTACTATGCTCAAGAACAAGTACCACTGCACTAATATCAGATTTATGTGCCTCGTTGCTTGTCCCGAGGGCGTTGCAAGAGTTCAGAAGGATCATCCCGACGTTGATATCTATACGGCGGCTATGGACGAAAAGCTTAACGAGCACGCATATATAGTTCCCGGTCTTGGCGACGCAGGCGACAGAATTTTCGGTACACTTTAATTTCGTTTGTTACAAGGAGAGGGAATAGTCCTTCTCCTTGCTTTTTTGTAAAAATAAGTTAGTTTGCCTTTGGATCGCCTACGCGGCGTGCGCCTACTTTTGAGAAAAGTAGGCAAAACGATCGCTTGGTTGGTGTTGAGTCTGCGTAAATTTTCGATAATTCACGGGTGAATTATCGGTTTTGAAGCTCCGATATCATCCTTACACGCGAGCGTGACGGCTGATATCGAATCATCAAAACTACGAAAATCAATCTCAATGAGCTTGATTTTCTAAAATTTACTTACTTTTAGCGCAGACTTAAGGGAACTGCTAACATACCGTCCATTATATTTGTAGCAAATTACAGATTTTTAAAGCGCCTGTTAAAATGCTTTAAAAATCGTTATGTGTTGCTCCGCAACACAATTTGCGCGGCTTTAGTCGCTTCAGCACTTACTAAATGGCTATTGGGCGTAGCTTTTTAAAGCTTTTTTGGTACTTTTTTCTCGAAAAAAGTACGATCTAAAATCTTACTAACTTTTATATTCCATCCTAACTAACAACAACATTCAAGAATAATTTGCAGCAATGAAAGAATTTCAAATAAAGAAGAACGACGTGGGGCAGAGGCTTGACAAATTTCTTACGAAAGCCGTCAAGGGGCTTCCCACGTCGCTGATGTACAAATTTATAAGAACGAAGAAAATAAAGGTAAATCGCGCGAGGACCGAGCAGAAATACGTGCTGCAGGAGGGCGACGTCGTTCAGCTTTTTATCAAGGACGAGTTTTTTGATTCTCCGGAGAGGGACGACAGCGCGCTTGCATACATCAAGCCAAAGCTGACGGTCGTTTACGAGGATGAAAATATCATTCTTGTAAACAAACGCCCCGGAGTACTTGTCCACGAGGATGACGAAGGGAAGGATAATACCCTCATTATGCACATCAAGGCGTACCTTTATCAAAAGGGGGAATACGATCCCGACTCAGAGCAGAGCTTTGCGCCCGCGCTCTGCAACAGAATTGACAGAAATACGGGCGGAATAGTGATCGGCGCAAAGAACGCAGAGGCTCTGCGCGTGATGAACGAGAAGATAAAGAATGACGAGATATCGAAATTCTATTACTGCGCCGTTCACGGAAAAATGCCGAAAAAGGCAGATACGCTGACAGGCTTTTTGCTAAAGGACAGCGATAAAAATCAAGTCAGGATATTTGATAAGCAGGTAAAGGGATCAAAAAATATCATCACCAAATACAAGGTGGTTGCCGAAAAAAACGGTATGAGCCTGCTTGAAATTGAGCTTGTAACTGGAAGAACACATCAGATACGCGCGCATCTTTCCTATATTGGCCATCCCCTTGTAGGCGACGGTAAATACGGCGTCAATAAAGATGACAGAGCCAAGGGGTATAAGTATCAAGCGCTTTATGCCTATCGCCTGCGCTTTGATTTTGACGATGATTCGGGCGCGCTCGGATACCTTCGCGGCAAGGAGGTAAAGCTCAGTCGCGACGACATCTGGTTTTTAAAGGAATTTATTTGATTTTTGGGAGAAGCCAATGAAAGATTTTTTCGGAAGAATACCTAAAAGGCTTTTGATAGCCGTGAGCGGATTGCTTTTGGGACTTACCGTGATATACGCAAGGCTCGGAATACTTGCCTATATCGCTCTGATACCCTTGGGCATTGCGCTTTTTGGAAAACTGAATAGCGGTGAATACAAAAAGAGGACGGCTTACCTTGACGGCTTTATCTTCTATATGTGCCTCGATCTTGTGTGCTTTCATTGGTTCGTCTATTTCTATCCGCTTGAATTTGCAGGCTTTAACGATGCGGAATCCGTTTGGATAATAGTGCTTGCGTGGGTGGGACTTTCCTTGCTTCAAAGCGTGTTTTCAGCATTCGTGTTCGTTTTTTTAGCGGCACTGTCAAAAACACAGATATACAAAAGGAATCCCATTCTTATGCCGTTTTTCGTTTCCGCGCTGCTTTGCGTAAACGAATGGACGCAAACGTTCACCTGGGCGGGCGTTCCGTGGTCGAGAATAGCCATCTCACAAACTGAGATGCCCATATTTATGCAGAGCGCATCACTTTTCGGAAGCTATTTCGTAAGCTTTATAGTCGTTCTTGTCGGTATGCTTTTGGCGTATGCCCTTATGAATACGGATAAAAGACGATTTGCGGCGATCTGCGCGCTCGGATTGTTCCTCGGTAACGCTCTTTTCGGAACGGTGGCGTATTTCGTACCGCTCTCCGATGGAGATGAGATCGTTTTTGCCGCGGTTCAGGGAAATTTTCCATCGCAGACAAATTACGGAGCAACTGCTGTTGAGACCTACGAGAGATATGAAAAGCTCACAAGGGAAGCGGCTGAAGCGGGAGCGGACGTGATCATCTGGCCCGAGGGAACCTTCCGCATCGATCCCAATAGTAACTTTATCTACGACGGCAAGCTGCTCACGCTTGGTGAAAGAGTATCATCTCTTGCGCAGGAGAGCGGAGCTACCGTGGTTATTGGAAGCTATACGTTTAGCAAAGAGAATAAGCTTCTCAATTCAATGTCGGTATATTATGAAAACGGAGAAAGGATCGACGGAGCTTATTCCAAGATGAAGCGCGTGCCCTTTGGCGAGTACGTGCCTATGAGGGATCTTATTACGACGCTGCTTCCCATCCTTGACGAGATAAACGTTCTCGGCACCGACGTACACCGGGGAGACGGATATAAGACCTACCCTGCATTTGCAGAGGAGGGAGCTGCGCAGATAGGTACTCTTATCTGCTTTGATTCCATATACGAGGAAACGGCTCTTTCAATGGTGAGAGAGGGCGCGGAGCTTCTTATAGTTCCGTCGAACGATTCCTGGTTCTACGATTCGCGCGCACTTAATATGCACCATTCTCAGAATATACTTCGCGCGGTCGAAACGGGCAGATATACCGTAAACTGCGGAAATACAGGTCTTACGTCAATAGTGACCGATAAGGGAGATATCGCAGTGCAGATAGCCATTTTTGAAGAGGGCTTTGCGCTCGGTGAGGTCCGCGCATCCGACCATAGAACGCTCTACTCCTACGTTGGAAATCTTTTCGTTTATATTTGTATAGCCTTTGTGATCACCCCTTTGATCTATGAAGCCGCCGTGAAGATCAAAACCAAAAAGTCAATCGATTTATGATTATTAAAGCCTCCCTTTTAAAAGGGAGGCTTTTTTGAAGTATTTACCGAAACTTGAACCCGAAAATCGCAAACGCGATAAGCGCGCAGAGAATACCGTGAAGGGCTTTAAAAATAAAATATCTCTTAAATGATAAGCCGTATCCGTCGCACAGGGAGATTATCTGAAAATGCACGGAGAGTCCCGACCAACCCACAAAAAACGCGCAGACGGTGCGCTTTAAGATATTGGAGCCGATATCGGCGCAGGATAGTGTTCCGCCCGTGATCTCAAGTGAGCCGAGGATGAGTCTTTCTATATTCTCGGGCAGTCCGAGAGCCTTCAGCGGAGCTTTAAGAGTTTGCGCAAGCGCGTAGAAGAAGATGACGCACGCGCAAATGAGGATCATCGAGGTGGCGGAGTGGGATATCGCGCCAACGATTATTTTTGATAACGATCTTCCCCCCGCATTCGCGCGAATATCCTCTCCGTCCGCCGTGCTGTACTCAGCTCTCGCTCGTATCGGTCTTGTAAAAAAGCCTATCAAAAGCGAGGTGATGACCGTGATAAGCCAAAGTATCCAACCGTCTGCCGTGCTATTAAATACCGATGAGCCGACAAAGCCCGTCAAAAAGGGAAGTGACGGCAGAGAAGAGATGGCTATGAGCCTTTCGCAGTCCCGCTTAGATATTTTTTTGCTCCGCAAAAGCGAGAGCGCACCGCATACGGACGTGGTATATCCGCCGAAAAGTCCCAAAAGAAGAGGAGCCGAGGCTTCTTTTTTTATTCTCAGCGGCTTTGATAGTATTGATGCAAGCGGACGGGTCAGCCTCTCTGCCGCACCGCTCTCAACCGCTATCTCGGATGCCGTCATAAGCGGAAAAAGGGAGGGTATAAGGATAGCGCCGCATTTTGAGAGCGCATCTGCCGCCGCCCGTGCCGTGAGCGTCGGATTTTTAATAAACAGAGCGAGCAAAGCAGCTCCTATGAATAAAAAAACGCAAGCCCTTGCCCGTTTTATACCGTCCTTTGCTTTTCTTGAAGTCATTTTATGCCGTTCCCCCTCATAAATTTTACTAAATTATATAAAAAGGAGAGGCAAAATATGAAAAGGAAGGAAGGGGAAAGCGCACGCGAAAAACTCAAGCGCGCGCTTGATCTTGAGGGATTATCATACCTTGGCGATCTGCTTGAGCTGAGAGGCACACATGAGCTTGATGCGCGCGGCTGCGAGGGGATACTTTTATACAGTGAAACGTGCATTAAGCTTTCTATGAAAAAATACGTGCTGAATATCGAGGGCGAGGGGCTTTTTTGCTCCTCTTACCTTGCTTATACGGTAAGAGTTCGTGGAGAGATAGCATCACTTCGCTTTGAGAAAAGGGAGGATAAAAAATGAAGAGAAGAAATAGATCGTTCCCGCGCTCAGTCTTTTCGGAGATCTTCGGAAGCTTCGAGGCAATAATACCTCGCCCTCTATGTGAGGCTTTTTTGAACCTTTGTATGCGTTACGGATTTGTATATTACGGACTTCGCTTTGAGGAGGACGAAAGATACGTGCGCGTTACTATGCCCGAGAGCGAGCGAAAAAGAGTCCTTACCGCTTGCAGGATGTGGCAGATAAGGATAAGGGTGGTGTCAAGGCACGGCTTACCTCAAAGAGTCAGATCCTTAAAGGGCAGATGGGGATTGTTAGCGGGCGCAGCCTTGTCACTTTTGATCTACTTTACTGCGCAGAGCGTGATATGGCGAGTTGACGTTATGGGAAACGATAGACTGTCCGCAGAGTACGTAAGGGATATACTTGCAGAGCAGGGGCTCTGCGTCGGTGCTAAGATAAGGGAGATCAATAAGGACTCGGTCGAGCAAAGGATAATGATCGAGAGGGACGATATCTCGTGGATATCGATAGGGATCGAGGGAACCGTTGCGCGCGTTGAAATACGTGAGACGCTTGACACGGACACCTCGGAAAAGGAAACTAAGCCCGCAAATCTCGTTTCGCGCTTTGATGCGCAGATAGTCGGAATGGAGGTCTATTCGGGATTTTTGTCGGTAAAGGAGGGGGATTTTGTTCGCGCGGGGGAGCTTCTGGTCAGCGGAATTTACAAAACCGAGAAAGCACCGCTGAGATTTACGCGCGCGTCGGGACGCATCTTGGGGCGTGTTGAGCAGAGCTTTACGGTGGAGATCCCGCTCGTTCAAGCGAAAAAAGTGCTAAAAAATGAAAAAATAACGAAAAAAACGCTGATTTTTTTCGGAAAACCGATAAAACTTTTCACAAACTATGGAAATTTACCACCGACTTGTGATATAATAAATTATCTATATACGTTTGATCCGTTTTCACTCGGAGAGCTTCCCATAGCGCTTTCGGTGGAGGAATACCGCCCTTACGAGATCAGGGATATCGAAATAAGCGAGGACGAAGCGATAGAGCAGGCGCACGCAAAGCTTCGGGAAATTATAGACGGGGCCCTACCGGATGCGAGGATACTTAAAAAGAGCGTGCAGGGTGAATTCGTTGACGGAAAATACGTACTAAAGTGTGAGCTCACCGCTATATGCGATATTGCAAAGCAGGTGGAGCTTGATGTTATTGATTAGCGAGGTAAGAATGAGTCAGGTAGTGATCAATATTGAAAACAATGAAATAACGAGCAGAGTGTTCGGTTGCTTTGATGCAAATGTCAAGGCGGTTGAGCGCGCCTTTGACGTGCGCATATCGAATCGCCGCGCGACCGAGGGGGATGCTATCGTAATAGACGGGCACGAGGGAAGCGTTGCGCTTGCATCGCGCGTGCTCAATCATCTTGTTTCCCTTGCGCAGGGCGGAGCTGAGATAACGGAGCAGGGTGTTGACTATGCCATTTCAATGGTGAGCGAGGGAGACGGAGATGCTCTTAACGCGAGCTTTGGCGACGATTGTATCTTCGTTACGAGCAAGGGCAAGCCCATCAAGGCAAAGACGGTCGGTCAGAAGCAGTACGTTGACGCGATAAAAAAGAATACGATAGTTTTCGGTATCGGCCCTGCGGGTACGGGTAAAACGTATCTCGCGGTCGCAATGGCTGTAAAGGCTTTGCGCGATAAGCAGGTGAGCCGCATCATCCTCACGCGACCCGCAATTGAGGCAGGAGAAAAGCTCGGATTTTTGCCGGGTGATCTGCAGAGCAAGATTGATCCCTACCTCCGCCCTCTGTACGATGCGCTCTACGATATGATGGGTGTTGAGAATTACCAGAGCAAGATGGAAAAGCAGATAATCGAGATAGCTCCGCTCGCGTATATGCGCGGACGAACGCTTGATGACAGCTTTATCATCTTAGATGAAGCCCAGAACGCCACTCCCGAGCAGATGAAGATGTTCTTAACGCGTCTCGGCTTTAATTCCAAGGCGGTTATCACGGGCGACCTTACACAGACCGACCTGCCGTTCGGACAAAAGAGCGGTCTTGCCATAGCGACGAATATTCTTTCGGATATTGAGGATATCCACATCCACCGCTTTACAGATAAGGACGTCGTTCGACACAAGTTAGTGCAAAAGATCATATTGGCTTACGATAAATTTGAGAAAAAAGCTCAGGAAAATGCAGAAAAAAGAAGAAATGAAGCAAAAACGTTCAAAAGAAAATGAGGTAAATTATGAGTCTTAAAATCTATTTTGAAAACGATCAGCAAAAGCATTCCATACATTACAAATTGAAGATGCTCATTCGCCATACGATACTTGAGACCCTTGATTATGAGGGTATGGAGAACGACGCGGAGGTAAGCGTTACCTTCGTTGACGATGAGGGCATACGCGAGCTTAATAAGAGATTCAGAAATATGGACAAGCCCACGGACGTGCTTTCATTTCCCCTCCTTGACTATGAGGGTGAGAGTGAAGAACCCTTCTTTGATGAGCTTTGCCACAATCTCGGTGATATAGTTATCTCACTTGAACGCGCTATGGCGCAGGCAAATGAGTTCGGACACTCGTTCGAAAGGGAAGTGGCATTCCTCACGGCACATTCTATGCTCCATCTTCTCGGCTACGATCACGAGCTTTCCGACGAGGACGATGCCGATATGAGAAAACGTCAGAACGATATTATGGAAAGACTCGGGCTTTCGGTGAAGTAGGAGGATGCTTATGTGGAAATTCTTGTCCAGACTGTTTATGGTATTTGGAGCAATAATATTTATTGGCTCGTTTATATTCCTTTGGGCATATTTTTGGGGCTACTTAAAGGCAGACTTAGTTGGGCAACTCATCTTAAGATTCCTTTTGCAAGTGATTATGGGTGCTTTTTTGTACTTTCTAGGTGATCTTATGATAAGAGTGCAAACAGAACACGATACCTTTGAGCGGTTTTTTGGGAAATATGTTAAAAAAGAGCGCAAGTTTATGAAATCCCTTTTTGGGAATTCTATTGAGTAAACAATTTATTGTAGAGGAGAATTGTTATGACTAAAGTTATGTCGATCGTATTTATGAGTTTTGGGGTACTATTCATGCTTGCTTCTTTCGGAGTGATTAGTATGGGACTTGTTGAATTTTTGATTGTACTTGTTTTGGGAGGCGCTGTTTTTTGCTTGGGATTGTCAATAAAAAAGCTGTTAGAAATTGAGAACAATCTCGGTAGATTTTCTCTTATTCCCAATAAGCAAAAGGAGCCGCTTATCAGATGTGAAAAGTGCAACAGATTGTATCATTTAGATGTAACGGAATGCCCTTACTGCAAGTTGACTGAACTAAATAACAAGGTGAATGATCTGAACAATTACATAAAATACAGCAAAAAGGACTAATTTATGAAAAGAACAGGATTTATAGCAATAGTAGGTCGTCCAAACGTTGGAAAATCGACCTTGATGAATAGAATTTTAGGCGAAAAGGTGGCTATCGTTTCCTCGAAGCCGCAGACCACGAGAAACAGAATTATCGGTATCCACACGGTGGGCGAGGATCAGTTCGTTTTCCTTGATACTCCAGGCATACATCAGCCCAAAAACAGCCTTGGCGACTTTATGGTAAAGGCGGCAAACGATTCTATGCACGATGCGGACGCAGTCGTGCTTGTGGTTGACGCGGGCAAGGAGATCACAAGAGTTGAAGAGAATATTATGGAATACGTTAAAAAGAGCGGTGTTCCCGCCATTCTTGCGCTCAATAAGGTCGATCTCTACACTCGCGATATTATCGCGCAGACGATAACCGCTTACGCATCCAAATGCGATTTCGACGCCTTCGTGCCGATCTGCGCTAAGAAGGGCGAGCAGGTGGATGCTTTGCTTGACGAGCTTGCAAAATTCCTCTCCGAGAGCGATTGGTTCTATCCCGACGATATCGTTACCGATCAGCCCATTCGTCAGATGGCGGCAGAGATTATCCGCGAAAAGATACTAAGAACTTTAAATAAGGAAATTCCCCACGGAGTTGCCGTGGTTATCGAGGAATTCCGCGACGAGCCAACTATGGTGACTATCCGCGCAGAGATCTTCTGCGAAAAGGAATCCCATAAGGGAATTATCGTCGGAAAGGGAGGCAAGGAGCTTAAAATGGTCGGCTCCTATGCTCGCGAGGATCTTGAAAAGCTCCTTGATAAAAAGGTCTATCTCAACCTTTGGGTAAAGGTCAAGGAAAACTGGCGCGAGAGCGCAAGAACGGTCGGTAACTTCGGTTATCACGAAGAGGAATAAAGCATCAAAATTCTGAAAGGAAGGTGAGAAAATGCTATATACGGTTGACGGCTTGGTCCTTCGCGTGCAGAATCGCGGTGAGAACGATAGGCTCATAACCTTGCTCACGGCAAACGGCAGGATGAATGCGGTGTGCCACGGCGCGCGCTCCTTAAAGAGTAAGATGGCAAATCTCACTCAGCCCTTCGTTTACGGAAATTTTGAGATAAACAGGAGAAGCGGAGCATTGCCGTGGGTTCGCGGCGGCTCCCCTAACGAGGTGTTTTACGGCCTGCGCGAGAGCGTTGAAAAGGTATTTCTTGCCACATATATCTGCGACGTTGCTGCGGATCTTTCGGGAGAGAATACGGATTGCTCAGAGATACTCAGGCTCACGCTGAATACTCTTTACGCGATAATGACCGATATGCGGCCTCTACCTCAGATAAAGGCGGCTTTTGAGCTTCGTGCGGCGGCAATATCCGGCTACCGTCCCGACGTTTTGCACTGTGAGGATTGCGGCGCAGAAGGAATGGAAAATACATATTTTGATGTAATGAACGGCGCGATCGTCTGCTCCTCCTGTCTTGAAAAGCGCGGTGCGGGACTTGGCAAAGGATATTCCTCAGTTTACGATGACGTAAGAGAGAGGAGCGTTCTCGTTCCGCTTAGACCCGCATCTCTTTCTGCGATAAGATTCGTTCTTTATTCACCACAGGAGAAGATATACTCGTTTACTTTGGCAGAGGCAGAGGACCTCAATACGTTCTCACGGGCGGGTGAGGAGTACCTGCTCAACCACCTCGGACACGGCTTTGATTCACTTGATCTGTATTATTCGATGATTTAAAAAATATGAAATATTCTGATAATTTATTTGTTACACTTGAATTTGATAAAATAAAGACACTTCTCTCGGAATGTGCTATGACAGAGGGTGCGTCCGCTATGGCTCTTTCCCTTGAGCCCACGGACGATCCCGTAGTTATCGTGCGCAGACAGAGGAGGACAACAGACGCGCTCCGCTTGGCTAATGCCAAGGGTATGCCCTCAATACCCAACGTGCGTGACGTGGGCGCATCCTGCGAGCGCGCTGATAAGGGCGCGGTGCTTTCAATGAGGGAGCTGCTTGACGTGGCGGGAGTATTGCGTGCCTCAAGAATGCTTATCGACTATCTCAACGGCAATAAGCTCTTCGATACCTCTCTTGACGAGATCTTCGACAGGCTTATTCCTGACAGAAGGCTTGAGGAGCG
Source organism: Clostridia bacterium (assembly GCA_017531925.1). GTDB lineage: Bacteria > Bacillota > Clostridia > Oscillospirales > CAG-272 > RGIG4608. The sequence goes on from JAFXKD010000020.1 coordinate 12,794, forward strand.
CATTTTCCGTTCTATTATCTCCGAGGAGATGATGGCTGACGAAGCGAGCCCCGCGCTTGCCGAGATCAGACGCAAGATAAGAAACGAAAACAATAAAATAAAAGACATCCTTCAGAAATACGTGACCGTCGGCTCACATTCAAAATATCTGCAGGAAAATATCGTTACTATGCGTAACGGCAGATACGTCGTTCCCGTAAAGGCGGAGTGCAAGAACGAGGTCAAGGGCTTGCTTCACGATACGTCCGCATCGGGCGCGACTATGTTTATCGAGCCCGCGTCGGTCGTTGAAGCCAATAATGAGCTTCGTATGCTTCAGTCACGCGAGGAGCACGAGATAGAGCGCATCCTTGCGGAGCTTTCAAGCCTTGTAAGTGACGCCTCGAATGCGATATGGCTCAATTACCGCAATATCTCCGAGATCGCGTTCTATTTCGCCTGCGCAACTCTTAGTCAGAGAATGAACGGCACGTGCCCCGGGATATCAAAGGGAAGGACCGTAGATCTTAAAAGAGCGCGCCATCCTCTTATCGATAGGGATAAGGTCGTTCCGGTGGATCTTTCCATCAACGGTGGAAACGATACTCTTATAATCACGGGTCCCAACACCGGCGGTAAAACGGTTACGTTAAAGACGCTCGGACTTTTCGCGCTTATGGCGCAATCGGGCTTGCATATCCCCTGCGACGAAGGAAGTGAGCTTTGTATATTTGACAATATCTATGCGGATATAGGCGATGCGCAGAGCATCGAGCAGAGCCTTTCCACGTTTTCATCCCATATGGTAAGCATCGTCAAGATGCTTGACGGAATAACCGAAAACAGCCTTGTTCTTTTCGATGAGCTTTGCGCGGGAACGGACCCTGTTGAGGGCGCGGCTCTTGCTCATTCTATAATCGAGGCTGTAAGAGAAAAGCGCGCTATGTGTATGGCAACCACACACTACGCAGAGCTTAAGGCGTACGCGCTTCAGACAGAGGGCGTTTGTAACGCGAGCTGTGAGTTTGACGTTGCTACTCTGAAGCCCACCTACAAGCTTATAATCGGCACTCCGGGTAAATCAAATGCTTTTGCCATCTCCACAAAGCTCGGTCTTGACGAGAGCATCGTTGAGAGGGCAAAGACCTTCCTTGGCTCGGATGACAGAAATTTTGAAACGGTCATTGAAAAGCTTGAAAGCAGCAGAATAGAAATGGAAAAGGAGCGAGAGAGAGCTGAGCAGCTCCGCGAGGAATACGAGCGCTTTAAGGCGGACAACGAGAAGCTACTTAACAGAAAGCTTGCAGAAGCCGATAAAACTCTTGAAAAGGCAAGGGAGAAGGCAAACGCCATGGTGCAGAGCGCAAAGGCGTCAAGCGATTACATCCTCGCTGAGATGGACAAGCTACGCAAGCAGAGGGAGAGCGAAAGACTCTCCGACGATATCGACGAGGCACGCAGAAAGATGCGAGCATATCTTCGCGAGAACGAGAGCAAATTCAACCCCGTTGAAGAAAAGGTGGATAAGGAGTACGTCCTTCCGCGTCCGCTTCGCGCAGGTGATGAGGTATATATCGTCAATATAGATAAGAACGGCTTTGTTGTTGAAGCACCCGACAAAAACGGAAACGTAACAGTTCAGGCGGGTATTATAAAAACCAAGACCAAGGTAAAAAACCTCAAGCTTATAGAGAATTCACCGTCCTTTACCGATAGATCGGGCAAAAAGGCAAGCACGCGCGACTACAAGGCAACGGTCAGCCGTGATTGCCGCGACGAGATAGACCTTCGCGGAATGAACGGGGATGAGGCTTGGTTCAAGGTCGATAAATATCTTGACGAGGCTATGCTCGTGGGATACAGCACCGTTCGTCTTATTCACGGAAAGGGAACGGGCGCGCTCAAAAAGGCGCTTTGGGAATACCTGCGCCGCGACAGCCGTATAAAGTCTTATCGGATAGGTCAGTACGGCGAGGGCGACGGCGGTGTGACCGTGGTTGAGCTTAAATAAGGGCAGCTTTTAGCTCTGTTTGTGGCAAATGCTACAAAAAATCAGCAAAAAAGCTTAAAAATCATCAAAAAACATCTTGTCAAATTATTTGCATTTATGCTATAATAAGTCATAATTTTATATTTTCGGGGGATAGGCTTCTATGAAAAAAGAACTTTACGGAGAATTACGCGTAATCGGTATGAAGGGCTGCGAGGAATTTGTATCGCAGGTTGACTCGTATCTTAAGGAGTGGAGAGGATCCGCACCCGAGGATACTTTCGTCGTTGATCACGAATGTCCTCGATTCGGTACGGGTGAAGCAAAGTGCGTTATCCACGAGACGCTTCGCGGAGACGACGTTTACATTATCACCGATTGCTTTAATTATAGCGTTACCTACAAGATGTACGGTATGGACGTTCCTATGAGTCCCGACGACCACTATTGCGATCTTAAGAGAACGATAGCGGCTATCGCAGGTAAGGCAAGGCGAATCACCGTTATTATGCTTATGCTCTACGAGGGCCGCCAGCACAAGAGAAGCGCGAGAGAGAGCCTTGACTGCGCACTTATGCTTCAGGAGCTTATCGGAATGGGAGTAACGAATTTCCTTACCTTTGATGCTCACGATCCCCGAATTAACAACGCAGTTCCGCTTTCGGGCTTTGATAATGTTCAGCCCACCTATCAGATGATCAAGGCGCTTATAAAGAACGTTCCCGATATCGTTGTTGATAAGGATCACCTCGTTATGATATCTCCCGACGAGGGTGCTATGCAGAGATGTATGTACTATTCTTCCGTGCTTGGTATTGACATCGGTATGTTCTATAAGCGCAGAAATTATTCCATAATCGTTAACGGAAGAAATCCGATCGAGGCTCACGAATACCTCGGCTCCGATCTTCACGGAAAGGACGTGATCATAGTTGACGATATGATCGCCAGCGGAGAGAGCCTTCTTGACGTTGCAAAGCAGCTTAAGGATAAGGGCGCAAAGAGAATATTCAATTTTGCGACCTTCGGACTCTTCACAAGCGGATTTGATAAATTTGATAAGGCTTATGAGGAAGGTCTTATCGATAAGATATTTACCACTAACCTCGTGTACCATAAGGCCGAGCTTCACGATAAGGAATGGTGGTGTGAGGTCAATATGTGTAAATACGTGGCGTTCCTTATTGATACACTTAACCACGACGACACGATCAGCCGCCTCATCGATCCTGTTGATAGGATCAATAACGTACTTGTTAAATACGGAAAAAGATAAGATCCCGCCCGACTCCTATGTGAGTCGGGCTTTTGCTATTGAACGATAAATTGGGATTTAGCGGTATGTTAGCACAAACCCACTTGTTGTTTCGTCCACCTTTTCAAAGGTGGCTCTCCACGAGTAGTGGCGCCTGCGCGGCGCGAGCGCATTTCGGCCTTTTCTTTTGTTAGCTTTTCTTTGGGCCTACATAGGCAAAGAAAAGCGGCTAAAGAATTTTGGTATCTGAAAATAGTGCCGCTAATTTTAACGACCTCTCATCAGTTATCCACTTTTTCTTTGACGAAACAAGCGCAAAGAAAAAGTTCCCAAAAAGAAACGCTGTATGCGCTCAAGCCGCGCGGCTCTGCTACACGCAGGGCGACCGCTTTTGAAAAAGCGGTGCAAAACAACCTGTTGGTTTGTGCGAACAGTGTGCGCAATAAATCAAAATTTGAAATTTCGTTTTATTCACAAAACGTTCATAATTCTGTAGTATAATCAAATGTTAGTAATTTATCTTGCCATTTTTGGCGGAACGGAGAAATATATGTCAGAAAATAACAAAGCTTGTATTGCAAGGAAAACCTCTATAGGCGGTCAGGCGCTGATAGAGGGAATTATGATGCGCGGTCCCAAGAAAAGCGCAATGGCGGTCCGCAATCCACAGGGCGAGATGGTCCTTGAAACGTGGGATAATGAGCCCGCGGATAAAAAGCCAGGTCTTATCGATAAGCTCAGAAAGGTCCCCGTAGTGCGCGGCGTTTTCAACTTTGCCATCACTCTTATCAGTGGCTATAAATCGCTTATGAAGAGCGCGGAGATAGCGGGCTTTGAGGATGAGGATGAGAAAGAGAGCAGCAAGGGAATGATGGCTGTAGTCGGCGTAGTTGCTAGCGTGCTTGGTATCTGCCTCTCGGTTGGACTTTTCATACTTTTGCCCACGTTTTTGTACGACCTTATTGCAAAGCTCTTGCCTGCGATAGCGGGGAACAGAATATTAAAATCGATATTTGAGGGTGTCCTTAAAATAGCGATACTCGTTGCGTATATGGCGGCGGTATCAAAAATGAAGGATATTGAGCGCACCTTCCGTTATCACGGAGCGGAGCATAAGACCATCTTCTGCTACGAGGCGGGACTTGAGCTTACGGTCGAGAACGTTCGTAAGCAGGGACGCTTCCATCCCCGTTGCGGAACATCCTTCCTTATCGTTATGCTCCTTGTAAGCATATTCATCGGAATGATCATTCCGCCGGAGCTTCCCACGCTGATAAGAACGCTTATAAAGGTGCTTCTTCTTCCTCTTACGATGGGAATCGGCTACGAATTTATCAAATTTGCGGGCAGACACGAGAACGCGTTTACAAAGATTCTCTCCGCGCCCGGTCTCTGGATGCAGAGAATAACGGTGCTTGAGCCCGACGATTCTATGATAGAATGCGCCATCACCGCCGTTAAAGAGGTCATCCCCGACGACGGCTCGGATCTCATTTAACTTAAAAATCAAAACTCCCACCGACGAGGTGGGAGTTGTTTATTTTGTCGAATACATCAGTTCATTTATGTAATCCTCAAGGATCTCGCGCTCACAGAAGTAGGTGCTTTTGCCGTTTATGAGCTGATATTTTTCGTGTCCCTTGCCTGCGAGGAGTATGATATCTCCGCGCTCGCTTTTCTCAGCTGCGTAGCGTATAGCCTCGCGCCTGTCGAGGATGCGTATGTATGAATCGGGATCGTCATACTGTCTTGCGATATCGTCGATTATCTGATCGGGGCTCTCCGTGTCGGGATTGTCCGAAGTGAGGATAGAAAAATCCGCGTATTTAGAAGCGACCTCGCCCATTTGCGCGCGGCGGATACGTGTCCTGCATCCAACGGAGCCGAAAAGACAGATAAGACGGTTTGGCTCATATTTTCTCAGAGCCTGCAAAACACTTTTAAGGCTCAGCCCGTTATGAGCGTAATCTATCACGAAGCACGCGCCGTTTGGAAGAGTAAGCGTCTCAAAGCGACCGTCTATCCTCATGGATGAGAGTGCGCTTGATATTTGCGCATCGGTCAGACCGAGCGCCTTCGTAATGGCTATGGCGCAGAGCGCGTTGTGGACGTTGAATTCTCCCGGGACGGAGAGCGAGCAGGGAAGTGAGCCGTCGGCTTTAGTGCAGATAAAGCTCGTTCCGAGGATGCTCTCGCTTTTGCAAAGCCCAATGCCCCTTGCAGTATAATCCGCATTCTTATGGGTGGAGAAAAGTATCCTTTTCGCTCGGCAATCCGCAAGTATCCTTTCTGTAGCGGGATCGTCCGCGTTGGCGATCACAAGGGGGCAGGGATACTCGTCGAATAGTCTTTTTTTGGAGAGAAAATAATCCTCAAGGTCGGGATGCTCCGCCTGTCCTATATGGTCGGGGGAAAAGTTGGTGAACGCGGTGATGCTGAATTCTGTGCCGAGCGTTCTGTGTAGCTTTAGCGCCTGCGAGGAGACCTCTATTACCGACGCGCGCATTCCCTCATCCACCATTTTTCTCAGATGATACTGCAAAATATGACTCTCTGGGGTGGTGTTTTTTGAGTCTAAGCTGTGTGCGCCGTAGCGTATTCCGTTTGAGCCGATATATCCCGTGGGAAGTCCCGCGCAGTCAAGCAGGTGCTTTATCATAAGCGCTGTGGTCGTCTTGCCCTTCGTTCCCGTGATGCCTATGACGGTAAGTGAGCGCGAGGGCTCGCCGTAAAGCGCACAGGAGAGCAGAGCCAAGGCTCTGCGGCTATCGGGGACCAAAAGCACGTCCGCATCGCCTGGCAGTCTCTCGGGACGCCTTTCACACACGAAAACGCGGCAGCCCGCCTCATACGCCTTTGGCGCGAAAACGTGGCCGTCCGTTGCGAAGCCGCGGATACAGACGAAAACGGAGCGCTCTCTCGCTTCAAAGGAGCTGTTTGTGATATGCTCGATCTCGCAGTCGTAAAAGCTTCCGCTGTATTCAATTTTTTCAAGAAGCCTTGAGAGCAGCATATAGCACCTCGCAATAAAATGATTTTATTAATTATAGCACATTTTTTGCATTTTTTCCATATATGCGCTAAAAAAAGTTGTTATTATTAATAATTAATTTGTAACGGTCCAAGGTTTATAACATTTTTGGAAATATTGACAATTACGATGAAATATGATACAATATTTATGAAGGATAATGAGGAGGTAGCGTCCGATGGGCAATTTGGTATAACAAAAGTTAAAAAATGATAATATAATAGCAAAATGTTGGAGGTACTTATGATTAGATCGAAAAAAAGCATAGTAATGTTATCTCTGTCATTTGTATTTATTCTTAAATTTTGCCTACGTTATTGAGTAAAGAGGATTTATGAAGAAATTTATATTAATTTTATTTGTGACTCTAACAATTGTTCTTTTTGCCGCGTGTGACAGTCAAGAATGGTGGTCGGGGCATAATACCGGTGAACCCGAATCATATTATGAATACGGATTCACCGAACGATGTATGAACGGTGATAAATATATAGAGATAACGTCATTTGGAATATCGGAATCTTATCAATCTGAAAACTCGTTGTTAACGGATGGATGTTATGTTGTTTTGAGTATAGAAACAAATTTATCGCATGAAGAATTTGAAAGCCAAGATAATTTTTTGGAATTGCGCCTTTCTTCCAATGAGGTGTATAAATTGACATTTGCTCTTTGGAATCAAAGCAAAGGAGAGCTTGTCTTTAAAATTCAATCTGGTGATAATACAGATTACTCTCGATTTGCTGATTTAACGGTATCCGATTCAAATGATGGAGCGTTTATTTACATCCTTTTAGATGTTTTTGATACTTATTGCACGGTTGACGATGTTCAATATTGCGGAAAAGCTATAGTTATTGGTTTAAGTAGTTAGATCAATTATTTCCCGACGGTTAAGATATGTTTGATCTTATTCCGTCGGGGTTTTTTGTATATGTATAAGAAACACGAAAAATTATGCAAAATTTCTATCTGGTTACTCTTTTTATTATAATTTATTAACAAAAAAACGTATTGACTTTTTTTGTACTTGAATATATAATATATATGATAAAGTAAAATGGCGGATTATGGGGAAAATCAGATGAGAGAATTTTTTGAAAGGGCGCAGGTTTTGGTTATCGGCGGCGGAGCAGCCGGTATGATGGCGGCAACTGTGGCTGCGAGAAGCGGCGCGGACGTCTTGCTGCTTGAAAAGAATGACAGGCTTGGCAAAAAGCTGCGTATAACCGGAAAGGGTCGCTGCAACGTCACCAACGATTGCGACAGAAGTGAGTTTATGTCGAACGTCGCAACGAATTCAAAGTTCCTTTTTGCCGCTCTTTCGCGTTTTTCCACCGCCGACACGAAGGATTTTTTTGAGGAGCTTGGCGTTCCCTTAAAGGTGGAGAGGGGAAAAAGAGTTTTTCCCGTGTCCGACAAAGCTGAGGATATAGTTCTTGCTATGAAGCGCGCGTGCGAGAGCGCGGGCGTTCGCATCGTCAACAAAAGAGTTGACGATCTGATAATAGAGGAAGGCAGAGCCGTCGGCGTTATTGCGGAGGGTGAAGCCTACGGAGCAAGATCCGTTATAGTCTGCACCGGCGGTGCATCATATCCGAGGACCGGCTCAACGGGCGACGGATACCGCTTTGCAAGAAAAGCGGGGCACACGGTAACACATATAAGACCTTCGCTCGTGCCATTGGTGTCGAGCGGTAAGCTTTGCGCGCGCCTGCAGGGGCTTTCATTAAAAAATATAGGGTTTAAAATAAAGGATAGCGAGAGCGGTAAGGCGGTCTTTGAGGATTTTGGAGAGATGATGTTCACTCATTTCGGCATAACGGGACCTGTGGTGCTTTCGGCGAGCGCGCATCTTTCGGATATTAGAAGCGGCAAGTACGTCGCAAGCATCGATATGAAGCCCGCGCTCGACCACAGCACTCTTGACGCGCGTATCCTCTCCGATTTTTCGGAGTGCATAAATAAGGATTTTATAAATTCGCTTGATGCTCTTCTTCCGCAGAAGATGATCCCGATAGTCGTGGGGCTCTCGGGTATCGACGGAAGAAAAAAGGTGAATTCCGTTACGAAGGAGGAGCGGGAGGCTCTCGTTTCTCTGATAAAGAATATTGAGATCCCAATCTCGGACTTCCGCCCGATAAATGAGGCGATAATCACAAAGGGGGGCGTGAGCGTTTCTGAGGTGAGTCCAAAAACTATGGAATCTAAGCTCGTTTCGGGTCTGTATTTTGCGGGCGAGGTGCTGGATCTCGACGCATACACGGGCGGATTTAATTTACAGATAGCATTTTCCACAGCTACTCTTGCAGGCGAGAACGCCGCTTGGAGCAGCCTTGAGTAAGATTGAAAAGGGGACTTTTGAAATGTTGAGAATTGCAATTGACGGTCCGAGCGGATCGGGTAAAAGCACGCTTGCAAAAGCGGTCGCCCGTGAGCTTGGGATAATATACGTTGACACGGGCGCGCTCTACCGCACCGTTGGATATTACGTTTACAGCGTAGGAGCGGATCCTCATGACGCGCATCTTGTGGAGTCCTTGCTTAAAAACGTTGATATTGAGCTTAAATACGTTGACGGCGCGCAGAGAGTAATACTGAACGGCGAGGATCTCGGAGACAAAATAAGAATGCCCGAAATGTCCATGTACGCATCCGCGGTATCATCAATTCCCGCCGTAAGAGCATTCTTGCTTGAAATGCAGAAGAAAATGGCAAGAGAGAACAGCGTCGTTATGGACGGACGTGATATAGGCACGGTAATAATCCCCGATGCGGATCTTAAAATATTCCTTACGGCATCCAATGAAACTCGCGCGGAAAGAAGGACCGCAGAGCTTATTTGCAAGGGTGTTAAGGTAAACTATGAGGATGTGCTTGCGGATATGATCGAGCGCGACAAAAACGACAAAAACAGGGACATCGCGCCCGCTATCCCCGCGGAGGATGCCATCATCTTTGACAACTCGGCTATGACTGTAGAGGAAAGTCTTAAAGAAATAGTGAGGTTAGTAAATGAGCGAGCTTAACGAAAATAAAGTAAACGGTAAAAACGATACTCAGAGTTTTGAAAAGGAAAAAAAGACATATAAGTTTTTCTATTGGCTCCTTGCGGGCGCTGCAAGAAGGCTTTACAGGGTAAGGGTGATAAACGCGTCTAACGAGCCTCTCGGAAGGCATTTTATCGTTGCTTGCAACCATACGGGCGCAGCTGACGGAGTTATAATCTGCGCTTCGATGCACAATCAGATCAGATTTATGAGCAAGAAGGAGCTTTTCAGCGTTCCCGTTGTTGGCGCTTTTCTAAAGGCGATCGGATGCTACCCCGTTGACAGAAAAAAGAGCGATATAACGGCTCTTAAAACTACGATAAATCTCCTTAAGGACAATGACTGCGTTGGAATATTCCCGCAGGGCACGAGAATGCCCGGTGTTGATCCTTCAACTACCGCCGTTAAGAACGGAGTTGGACTGATCGCGGCGAGAAGCGGAGCGGACGTTCTCCCCGTTGCGATAAAATCAAAATCCGGAAAGACGAGTATGTTCAAAAAGAATTATCTCATAATCGGTGAGCTTATTAAGAGCGAGGAGCTTGACCTTGATAACAATAAGGGCAGCGAGGGACATCAGAGAGTAGCGGATAAGATCTTCGGAGAGGTCTGCAGGCTCTGGAGCGAAACGGATATTGAAAATGAAAAATAAGGTGACCGTAGCCTCCCACGCAGGCTTTTGCCCGGGCGTTATGCGGGCAACGGATGCTGTGGAGAAGAAGCTGGAGAGCAGACGGGGCTCGGAAAGAATATATACTCTGGGCGATCTTATACACAACGACGGCTACAACGCGTACCTTGCTTCACGCGGAGTTATTTCTATCGGTATAGAGGACGTTGAAAATATCGCTCTCAGCGCGAGTGAGCACTCGCCCGTTTCGGTGTTCGTGCGTGCTCATGGAGTAACTGCGGATTCCGAGGAGCTGTTGCGCTCCTGCAAGGAAAAAAACAAATATTTTGACTATTTTGATATGACCTGTCCGTTTGTGAAAAGGATACACAAAATAGCAAGTGAAAACAGCGGCGAGGGCAAGCTATTTTGCCTGCTCGGAGCTGCGTCCCATCCCGAGGTGGTGGGTATTATGAGCCACTGCAGAGGTGAGTATGCGGTGCTTGAGAGCGCGGATGAGCTTGACAAATATCTTAAAAATTCGGATTTATCTAAAATGCACAAAAAATCACTAAATTTAGCGGTCCAAACGACTCAAAATTTGGCGGAGTGGGAAAAAAGTAAAAAAATTGTAAAAAACTACTGTACAAATCCAAATTTTTTTGATACAATATGTAATGTTACGGAAATTCGTCAAACCGAGGCTAAAAACCTTGCCGAAAACTCCGATTTTATGGTAGTTGTAGGCGGAAAAACATGCTCGAACACGGCGAAATTATATAAGATTTGTAAGGAAGCCTGCGAGCATACCGTTTGGGTTGAAAACGCGCGCGAGCTTGACGGAATTTTTCCGACAAATAATAAAATAGGTATCGTGGCGGGAGCATCTACGCCGAAGCGCGATATCGAGGAGGTATTTTTAAAAATGAGCGAAATGACAGAAAATTTTGCAGAATTGCTCGAACAATCACTTAAAACTTTAAATACAGGAGATACAGTTACCGGATACGTAACGCACGTTACCGATGCAGAGCTTCAGCTCGACCTCGGCGCGAAGGTTACGGGCATCATCAAAGCCGAGCAGATTACTGATGATGCGACCGCTCGTCTTACGCAGATGTTCAACGTTGGCGATGCAGTTGAAGCCTTCGTTATCCGTGTAAGCGACGTTGAGGGCGTTGCTGAGCTTTCCAAGAAGCGCACCGACTCCGACAGAAACTGGAAGAACATCGTTGCTCTTAAGGACAGTGGAGAGGTTGTTTCCGGTAAGGTACTTAAAGCAGTTGCAGGCGGTCTCACCGTTCAGGTTGACTCCGTAAACGTATTCGTTCCCGCATCCCACAGCGGTATCGCTAAGGATGGAGACCTTTCCGTTCTCGTTGGTCAGACAGTTGATCTTAAGATCATTGAGATCAAGGAGCAGGGCAAGAGAGCTATCGGCTCTATCAGAGTAGTACTTAACGCACTCAGACGTGCAAGAACAGAGGAATTCTGGGCTAATATCGAAGAGGGCAAGCAGTACACAGGTACAGTTCGTTCTCTTACATCCTACGGCGCATTCGTTGATCTTGGCGGCGTTGACGGTATGGTTCACGTAAGCGAGCTTTCCTGGAAGCCCGTTAAGCATCCCTCTGCAGTAGTTGCAGTTGGCGACGAGATCACAGTTTTCGTTAAGTCCTTTGATAAGGAAACAAAGAGGATCTCTCTCGGCTACAAGACCGATGACACAAATCCCTGGTTGCTCTTCACAAACAGATACAGTGTTGGTGACGTTGTATCCGTTAAGATCGTTAATATGATGCCCTTCGGCGCATTCGCAGAGATTATGGACGGCGTTGACGGCCTCATCCACATCTCCAAGATCGCTAACAAGAGAATCGGCAAGCCTGCTGACGTTCTTGAGCTTGGTCAGGTAGTTGATGCGAAGATCATTGAGATCGACGAAGAAAAGCAGAAGATCAGCCTTTCCATCCGCGACCTTCTCGTAGAAGAGGAGCCCGTTGAGGAAGCTACCGAAGAGGCAGCTGAAGAGGTTGCTCCCGAAGCAGTTGATGCTGAATAATTAAAAATATTAAGGGCTTCTCGTATGGGGAGCCCTTGAGTTTTGATTTATGGAGAAAGTTAGATTGGTTTGAATTTAGGGGGATTTTGAAAAATCCCCCTATAACCCCAAAACTTTTTATCGCATTTTATTACTAAATTTCGCGCAAATTGTTCCGCGAGCGGAACAAGACGATTTTCTTTGCATTTTAACAGGCGCCACGAGAACCCCCAAAGCTCGCGTTGCTCACTTCGGGGAACCCCCTATGCTCGAAAATCTATAATTTGCTACTGTAAAGAATAGCCATCTTGCTTTGCTTATGTCTATAATATGGCAAAGTAAATTTTAGAAAAGCAAAACAAGGTTTTGCTTTTCGTAGTGCGAATAAAGAAATGACCGTCGAAAATTTATTTTCGTAAGGGAATTTGTTTGTTCGTACCGATAAATTGCTTGCAATTTATCGAAAATTTACGCAAAATCAGCACAAGCCCAATCGGCAAAAAAGTTTTTTGGTTCTTTTTTTCAAAAAAGAACATTCCGCATTCACTAACTATTCCACGATAAATCCCAATTAATATATGAGGTATAGAAATGTACGAAAATATAGTTGAACGATCCAAAAATATGATAGAGGAATTTTTGTCCGTTGTGCCAATGAAGGCGAGCGAGATACTCGTTATCGGTTGCTCGTCAAGTGAGATAGTTGGCGAATCAATAGGAAAGGGAAGTAATTTTAATGCCGCAAGCGCGGTGTATGAAGGAATTGCTCCCATTCTCGCGGAAAAGGGGATATTTCTTGCGGCGCAGTGCTGTGAGCATCTTAACCGCGCGCTTGTTGTCGAAAGGGAGTGCGCCGAAAGATACGGACTTGAGACTGTTTGCGTCGTTCCCAAGGCAAAGGCGGGCGGCTCGTTTGCCACCGCGGCTTTTGAAAATTTCAAGGATCCCGTGGTTGTTGAAACAATCAAAGCTCACGCAGGTATAGATATCGGCGATACGCTGATCGGTATGCATCTGCGCGCGGTTGCCGTGCCCGTGAGACTTTCAGTAAAAAGGCTTGGTGAAGCAAACCTCGTTTTCGCACGGACCCGCCCTAAATATATCGGCGGCCCAAGGGCGTGTTACGAGGCTTGACAGCTTTCGAAAGCTGTGCTATAATTAATTAAACTAATTTAAGGAGAATACGGATATGAAAAAGATATATGCTATATTGCTGATATTGTCATTGACTGTTTCATTGCTCTCATTCGTAGGATGTGAATTTGATTTTCCGGGAATGACAGTACCCAGCTCTTCCACATCCACAACAAAGCCTAAAACAAGCTCTACAACATCGACCACTTCCACTACACAAAAGGGTGATGGAGGCGATCCCGACCAACCAGAGATAGGTTCTGTCGGACTTTTGTATGAGCTTATCGACAATGTTGCAGGATTTAAGGTCGTTGGTATAGGTAGCTGTAAAGATAAGGAATTGGTAATTCCGAGTGAATATAAGGGATTGCCGGTGACTTCAATAGGCGCAGGTGCATTTGACAGCTGCGATATTACAAGTGTTTACATTCCTAATACGGTCAACACTATTGAAGCGACTGCTTTCAAATGGTGCAGGTCGCTTAAAACGATAACCTTTGAAAACAACAGTAAGCTTGAATCCATTCAAGGTGATACTTTTGCTCTTTGTACGGCTCTTGAGAACATAGTTATTCCCGATACGGTCAAATATATTGGTGGTGGTGCATTTAATGAGTGTTTATCTATGAAAACGGTGGAAATGGGTTCCTCCGTTGAATATATCGGACGTCTCGCTTTTGGCGATTGTCTTTCTTTGGCTGAGATAAAATATAGCGGTACAGCAGAACAATGGGCAGAAATTGAAAAGGATACGCACTGGATAGGGAGTATAGATATAATGCGTTTTAATGTTGTTTGCTCCGATGAAACGTTATACGTAGAAGAAAAAAATTAAATATTTGAAAGAAGAGCCCCGGGCTCTTCTTTTTGTTATTCATTTGTCAACCAAAATTGATGCTGAATTAATACTTAATTAATTATTGTGCGGTATAATTACAAAAAAATATGTGAGGTGAGATCATGTCGGACGCGATGTGGACGATCATTATACTGTCATATCTATTTATGGTGTTTTCAATGCTCGGGTGGGTGCTTGAGCTGTTTTTCAGGCGGTTCATCTCAATGAAAAAGTGGATAAACCCCGGACTTTTAAAGGGCCCCTATCTGCCAATTTACGGAACGGGCGTTGTGTGTCTTTACGTTTTTATACATATTATGAAGTCGTTTGAGGGCTATTTTGCAGTATCTTGGCTCTTTGATCTGAGCGTGATCGTGGGTATCGGCGCGCTTATGACTCTGATAGAGCTTATTGGCGGACTTATATTTATTCGCGGAATGAAGGTGCGCCTTTGGGATTATTCAAAGCGCTGGGGCAACTACAAGGGAATAATATGCCCGCTTTATTCTCTCATCTGGACTGCGGCGGGCGCGCTTTTCTACTATGTCTTATTTGAGCCGCTCAATAATATGGTATATTCCTTTATTACACTTGATTGGCTGCTTTTTGCGGTTCTTTTGGTCGGCGTATTTTTCGGCATATTTATTGCGGATTTCTGCGAATCGGTACAGCTCGTTTCTAAGGTCGAGAAGCTTGCCAAGGAGATGAGGATGGAGGTCGATTGGGACAAGCTGAAATCGGAGATACGCGAGGAGCTTAAGAGCAAGAGCCTCAAAACGAGCTTTTTGTCCCCGTTCAATACTCCTTACGGCATAGCCGCGCATATGAAGATACACTTTGAAGGCAAGAGAAGAAACAAAAAAGATTAAGATTTTGCTAAAATTTTCACAAAACTATTGATAATTTGACAAAAGTGTGATATATTAGTAAACGGTAGAGATTGGGCAAATAAAATATGCCCAAATACGTAATGAAAGGAATTTATTAAAATGACCTACAACAAGAAATGTATTGAAGATGTTGAGATCGTTGAGGGCGCGAGAGTTCTCGTAAGATGCGATTTCAACGTACCCCTCAAGGACGGCGTTATCACAAGTGATAAGAGAATCTTTGAGGCACTTCCCACTATTAAATATTTGCTTTCCAAGGGCGCAAGAGTTGTTCTTTGCTCCCACATGGGCAAGCCCCACAACATCCTTACAGAGGGCTTTGGTCTTACAAAGAAGGAAAAGAAGAAGGTTGAGGCTCTTCCCGAAGAAGAAAGAGAAGCAGCTAAGGCTGAGCTTCTTGCAAAGGCTCTTAAGAACGATAAGAAGAATCTCACACTCGCTCCCGTTGCGGCTCGTCTTAACGAGTACCTCGGCGGCGTTGTAACGTTCGCAGAGGACATCATCGGCGCTGACGCGCAGGCTAAGGTTGCAGCTCTTGAAAACGGCAAGGCAGTTCTTCTTGAGAACGTTCGCTTTGACGCAAGAGAAGAGAAGAACGGCGAGGATTTCGCAAAAGAACTTGCTAAATACTGCGATATCTACGTAAATGATGCATTCGGTACTGCTCACCGCGCTCACGCAACAACTGCAGGCGTTGCTATGTACGGCGGAGTTCCCGCAGTTTGCGGTTACCTCATTCAGAAGGAGATCGGCGTTATGGGTAAGGCTCTCACCTCTCCCGAGCGTCCCTTCGTTGCAATCCTTGGCGGCGCTAAGGTTGCAGATAAGCTCAACGTTATCAACAACCTTCTCACAAAGGTTGATACACTCATCATCGGCGGCGGAATGGCTTACACGTTCCTCGCAGCTAAGGGCTACGGCGTTGGAAACTCTCTTCTTGACGAAACAAAGATCGACTACTGCCGCGATATGATGGCAAAGGCAGAGGCTAACGGCGTTAAGCTCCTTCTTCCCGTTGATACAGTGGTCATTTCCGAGTTCCCCAATCCCATTGACGCACCCGTTGAGACGCTTACCGTTGATGCTGACAAAATACCCGCAGACCGTGAGGGCTGTGACATCGGTGCTAAGACTCAGGCTCTTTATGCTCAGGCAGTTCTTGATGCTAAGACCGTTGTTTGGAACGGCCCTATGGGCGTATTTGAGAACCCCACACTTGCAAAGGGTACAATCGCTATGGCGGATGCTCTTGCTCGCTCCAGCGCAACAACTATCGTAGGCGGCGGCGACAGCGCAGCAGCTTGCGAAACACTCGGTTTTGCTTCCAAGATCACACACATCTCTACAGGCGGCGGCGCATCTCTTGAGTTCCTTGAGGGACTTGAGCTTCCCGGTATCGCTTGTCTTGAGGATAAATAATTGAACTATATTTTTGCTGTGCTACACTTTGTGGCACAGCAAAATTACGCATAAAGGAGAAATAGAATGAGAAGATACGTTATAGCAGGAAACTGGAAGATGAATTTCACACCCTCCGAGGCAACTGCGTTTATTAATGAGGTAAAGCCCCTTGTTGAGGGCAAGAATAATTGCGACATAATCTTTTGCGCTCCCTTCGTAACGATCGGTGCGGCTATGGAAGCGGCAAAGGGCTCAAATATCAAGATCGGCGCGCAGAACGTTCACTTTGAGGAAAAGGGCGCGTTCACAGGCGAGATCTCCGCTAAGATGCTCAAGGAGATCGGCGTTGAGTACGTAATCATCGGCCACTCCGAGCGCCGTCAGTATTTCGGTGAGACGGATCACACAGTAAATCTTCGAACAAAGGCAGCTCTTGCGGCAGGTCTTAAGGTCCTTCTTTGCCTTGGTGAGGTCAAGGAGGAGCGTCTTGCGGGCATTACTAACGAGGTAGTTGCTATGCAGACAAAGCTCGATCTTGCAGGAATTTCCGCAGAAGAGCTTAAGAACGTTATTATCGCTTACGAGCCCGTTTGGGCTATCGGCACGGGACTTACTGCAACTCCCGAGCAGGCTGACGAAACCTGTGGAGCTATCCGTGACGTTGTTGCTTCTCTCTATGGCAGAGAGGCTGCAGAGGAGCTTATCATCCAGTACGGCGGTTCTATGAACGACAAGAACGCGTCCGAGCTTCTTTCTAAAGCGAACGTTGACGGCGGCCTTATCGGCGGCGCGTCCCTCGTTGCAGAGAAGTTCAACGCTATCGTTGACGCGGCGCAGTAAAGCCTTTATTTAATAACATTATCCCTCCCAACAAAGCACAAAAAGTCGGGAGGGATTTTTGCTTTTCTGATATAATATCATCAGTAGTTGAAGGGAAGTGAATTTGTGAACGAATTAATGTGCGGATTGCAAAGAGCCATTGATTATATCGAAGAAAATTTGTGTGAGGATCTTGAAATTTCAAAAATTGCGGCAAGAGCTTATCTATCACCGTTCTATTTTCAAAGAGTATTCAATGCCACCACGGGGTTGACGGTCGGTGAGTATATAAGAAACCGACGGCTCTCACTTGCCGCAGAGGAGCTTACGAAATCCGATGTTAAGGTTATTGAAGTTGCCCTTAAATACGGGTACAACTCTCCGGACAGCTTTGCAAGGGCATTTGCTAAACTTCACGAGATTCTCCCGTCAAATGCAAGGGAAAAAGGCGCAAAAATAAAGTGTTTTGCACCGATTGTGATAAATATATCGTTAAAGGGTGGTACATTTATGAATTACAAAATTGTTGAAAAAGAAGCGTTTACAGTTGTTGGTAAGTGCAGAAGGTTTAATGCGGAAACATCTTACGTTGAAATTCCCAAGTTTTGGGACGAGCATTACGAAAACGGCGGTGGAGAGATCATCCGTGGAGTGTTTGGAGTATGCATTGACGGTGACGGCAAGGAATTTGATTATCTTATTGCCGATCTTTATTTTCCGTGGAATAAAATTCCCGAGGGATGCGTTGCAAGAGTAATTCCCGAAGGAACGTGGGCGGTGTTCTCCTATACCGGAGAGTGTCCCGAGGCACTTCAGACCGTTAACACACAGGTTTGGACAGAATGGCTTCCAAGCTGCAAGGAATACGAGCTTGCAGGGAATTACAGCCTTGAATTTTACATTTCCGAAACCGAGGGTGAGATTTGGGTACCCGTCAAGAAAAAGTAAATAATCAAGTTAAGCACTCACCTTTTAGGTGGGTGCTTTTTTATGGAGGAGGTTAGCTTGCCCATGAACCGCTCGAGCCGCTGGGGCTCCGTTTTCCGCAAACTACACTCAGAGACGTCATCCTGAGCGAGGGCAACGCCCGAGACGAAGTTTTGGAAGTGGAGCATCGCGGAACGGACAAAACCAAGCGCTTCAGCACGCAGGGATCTACGAAGGAGTCTGCGCTACCCCTTCAATTCAAAGAAATATTTTCGTATTACTTGGGGTTTTGCGAGAAGGAAAAGTAACTTCACCTATGGAAAGTCACAAAGACTTCTTCGTAGATCCCCGTGCGAGGCACGGGTTTTGCATCGGCTCGCTTCGATTGATTGTTATGATGAGTTCAAAAGTGCAGGGCTCCCTCAGCAAGACTTCGTCTCGCTGGCGCTCGCTGCGAACCCCCAAAGCTCGCGTTGCTCACTTCGGGGAACCCCAGCCGCTCAGGATGACGTGTTGAGGGGGCGTTCGCGGTGGGCGGATGTTTGCTCGGGTGCACGGAGTGCCCCCCTACACGGGTAAGAGCGTAGCCGTTTTGCGTTTTATATGGCTATTCACACAGTAGCAAATTACAGATTTTTAAAGCGCCTGTTAAAATGCTTTAAAAATCGTTATGTGTCAATTCATTGACACAATTTGCGCGGCTTTTGTCGGTTTAGCACTCACTAAACGTCTGTTGTGCGTAGCTTTATTAAGCTTTTGCGGAGCTTTTCTCGAAAAGCGACCATCCATAATCAAACTAACCTCCCAACAGATCAAAATTTTAATATTTTTTTGAAAACCTCTTTAATTTTTATAAATAATGTGTTATACTAATATGAATTATTATGTAAAATTGCGCCGATTTAGGCTTTCAGAGGCTTTTCGGCGGCAGAAGGACGGTGAAAAATATGGCAAATTATCGCAGAGGCAGAATAAACGATGAGGTACAGAGGGAGCTTGCGAGCATCCTTCGCGACGTAAAGGATCCGAGAGTCAAGGACGCATTTGTGAGCATTACCGCGGTGGACGTTACGCCCGACCTCAAATATGCGAAGATATATTACAGCGCGCTTATGGGCGATAAAAAGGAGCTTGCAAAGGGATTGAAATCCTCAGCGGGCTTTATAAGAAGTCAGATAGCGCAGAGGCTGAATCTGAGGATCACTCCCGAGCTTACGTTCATTCTTGATGACAGCGTGGCTCACGGAGCGCACATTTCAAAGCTTCTTAACAGCATCACGTTTTCAGAGGATTTTGAAAACGAAGAAGAGAACGGTGAAGAATAATGCGCCGCGAATTCAGAGAATACACGCTTGACGAGGTCTGCGCACTGCTTGCAGACATAAAAAATACGCTCATTATCTATCACGTGCGCCCGGACGCGGACGCGATAGGAGCATCCTTTGCACTAAAGCTCGTGCTTGAGGCTATGGGAGCGCAGGCTCTTTGCGTTTGCGAGAGCGAGATACCCTCGCGCCTTGCATTTCTTACAGAGGAGCATCAGAGGAGCGCAAAGTTTGATAATATAGACAAAAGCTTTGAATTTGAACGCGTAATAACCGTTGATACGGCAAGTCCAAGTCAGCTCGGCGAGCTTCAGCAGCTGTTTTTGGACAGGGTGGATCTAATGCTCGATCATCACGAGAACGGGATAAGATATGCGGATAATTACGTCCGCGCCGATTACGCGTCCTCGGGCGAGATAGTATTTGAGATCGCGGAAAGGCTCGTATCCCTTGGCAAGCTCGATAAAATACCGAGAAAGGTTTACGATCTCGTTTACGCCGCGCTTTCGAGCGATACGGGATGCTTCAAATATTCCAACGTTTCGTCCCACGCCCATATATGCGCCGCCAGATTGCTCTCTGCGGGCGTAGATGCGGCCGAGATCAACCACAGGCTCTTTGACTGCAAGAGCGAGCAGATGCTTGCGGCGGAATCCGCGGGCTTTCAGAATATAAGATTTTATAATAACCGTAAGATAGCGGCGGTGCTTTTTCCGTATGAGCTTAAGGTACAGCTTGGGGTCGAGGACGAGCATCTCGAGACTCTGGTTGACGTTGCGCGCGCGGTTGACGGCGTAAAGATAGCTATGAGCGTCCGTCAGTCAACGGCTCACCGCTCGTTCAGGATCTCTATGAGATCATCCTGCAGCTTTGACGTTTCAAGCGTAGCCAAGCATTTTGGCGGTGGCGGACATATCAAGGCGGCTGCCTGCACTATCGAAGCGGACTCCATTGAATTTGCTACCCGTCTTGTCGTTGACGAGATAATGCGCAGATGGGGAAAGTAAGTCGGGTGCTTAATTGCCATTTGGCACATCGAAAGAGAAATCAATAAACCATAAAAATAACATATCCTTTGCCCATTCGCAAAGGAGAAGGAGAATCATTATGAATACAAAACCAAAATTTTACGTAACCACGGCGATAGCTTACGCATCCCGCAAGCCCCACTTCGGAAACACCTACGAGGTTATTATGACCGACGCGGTGGCAAGATACAAGAGAGCGCGCGGCTTTGACGTGTTCTTCTGCACGGGTACCGACGAGCACGGTCAGAAGATCGAGGACCTCGCAAAGGAGGCGGACATCACTCCCAAGGCATACGTTGACGGCGTTGCAGGTGAGATTAAGGGCGTTTGGGATAAGATGAACACGTCCTACGATTACTTTATCCGTACAACTGACGACTATCACGAGAGAGCCGTTCAGAAGATGTTCAAGAGATTTTACGATCAGGGCGATATATATAAGGGCAAATACGAGGGCTGGTACTGCACCCCCTGCGAGTCCTTCTTTACCGAAACTCAGGCGGTTGACGGCAAGTGTCCCGACTGCGGCCGCGAGGTGCAGAGAGCAGAGGAGGAGGCTTACTTCTTCAAGATGAGCAAGTATGCCGACAGACTTATCAAGCACATTGAGGAAAACCCCGATTTCATTCAGCCCGAGTCAAGAAAGAAGGAAATGATAAACAACTTCCTTAAGGTAGAGGGCGGACTTCAGGACCTTTGCGTATCCCGTACCTCGTTCTCCTGGGGAGTTCCCGTTGATTTTGACAAGAAGCACGTTACCTACGTTTGGCTTGACGCGCTTACGAACTATATTACCGCAATTGGCTTTGATCCCGATAAGACCTACGAGGAGCAGAGCGAGAAATTCAAAAAATGGTGGCCCTGCGATTGCCACGTTATCGGTAAGGATATTCTTCGCTTCCATACTATCTATTGGCCCATCTTCCTTATGGCGCTTGATATTCCGCTTCCCAAAAAGGTATTCGGTCACCCCTGGTTCAACTTCGGTATGGACAAGATGTCCAAATCCAAGGGTAATGTTATATATGCGGACGAGCTTGCAGACGATTTTTCCGTTGACGCGGTCCGTTATTACGCGCTCTCCGAAATGCCCTATGCAAACGACGGCTCTATAACCTACGACGCAGTTATCAAGAGATACAATACCGATCTTGTAAACAATCTCGGTAACCTTGTAAAGCGTACTCTTGATATGGAGAAGAAGTATTTTAACAAGGAGATCCTCGCACCTGTGTCTTATGAGGAGCTTGACGGCGAGCTTAAGTCTGCTTGTGTTAAGGCTTACAATAAATATATCGCGTATATGGACGATTATCATCTTGCGGATGCGCTTGAATCCGTTTTTGAGATGCTGTCCCGCGCGAATAAGTATATTGATGAGACTACTCCTTGGGTCCTTGCGAAGGACGAGAGCAAGAGAGAGCGCCTCGGTACGGTGCTTTACAATCTTCTTGAGACCATCCGTTGGGGAGCTATTATGCTTGCGCCCTTTATTCCCGAAACGAGTGAGGAGATCCTTTCCGAGCTTGCAACCGAGGTAAGAGGGCTTGACAGTATAGGCACGGAGGATAAATTCGGCGGTATCGTTGCAGGTTGCTTTGTAGCAGACTCAAAGGTACTTTTCGCACGCGTTGACGAGGCAAAGAAGCTCGCTGAGCTTGAAGAGCGCAGACTTGCAAGAATGGCGGAGGCTAAAGCCTCTGAGGAGCCCAAGATCGAAAAGCCCGAGGGACTTGCTCTCATAGGCATTGAGGACTTTATGGCGGTCGAGCTTCGCGTGGCAAAGATCATTGAGTGCGAAAAGGTACCCAAGGCTAAGAAGCTTCTTAAGCTCAAGGTGGATCTTGGCTACGAGCAGCGCCAGGTTGTGAGCGGAATTGCGAAATTCTACGAGCCTGATGCTCTTATCGGCAAGAAGATCGTGCTTGTATGCAATCTCAAGCCCGCAACTCTTTGCGGTATCGAGTCTAACGGAATGATACTCGCTTCCGGTGAGGAGCAGGTGAGAGTAGTATTCCTTGACGAAGCAACACCCCTTGGCGAAAGAATAAGATAAAAACAAAAGGGGAGAGCGATCTCCCCTTGATTTGAATTATATAAAGGACAAAAATATGAAATTTTTTGATTCTCACGCGCATTATTTCGACGCGTGGTTTAACGAATACGAGGGCGGCGCAGATGCGCTTCTTACAAGGCTTTTTGCTGATAAGGTCGGAGCGATAGTGAATATTGCCACAAATCCCGAAAATCTTAAGGAGTGCATAGCGCAGGCTAAAAAATATGAAAATATGTATGTTTCGTCGGGAATTCACCCCGAGGATTGCCTTTATATCGAAGATATCGATGAAGCTCTTGAGCAGATCGAGGCGATCGTGCGCGACGAAGACTTGCGCAAGCAGAGCAAGATCGTGGCGATAGGTGAGATAGGCTTTGACTACCATCTTGACGAGCTTACGGACGAGGTAAAGGAAAAGCAGAGATACGTTTTTGATGCTCAGATGAAAATGGCTCAAAAATACGGCTTGCCCGTGATAATCCACGACAGAGAAGCGCACGGAGATTGCTTTGAGATGGCTTTGAGATACCCCGACGTGAAGGGAATATTCCATAGCTACAGCGGCTCGGCGGAGATGGCGAGGGAGCTTATACGTCGCGGCTGGTACATCTCGTTTTCGGGCGTTGTGACCTTTAAAAACGCAAGCCGCGTACGTGATGTGCTTGCGAGCATCCCGCTTGATCGCTTGCTCATAGAGACCGACGCGCCCTATCTTTCACCCCATCCTCTGAGGGGCAAGATGAACCATTCGGGCAACCTCGAATATACCGTGAGCGCCATCGCGGCAGTTTTCGGGAAAACTCCTGAGGAGATCGCGCAGATCACGTTTGAAAATGCGAAAAAAATCTATAATTTATGATAAAAAGAGCCTATTTTTGAAAAAATGGGCTCTTTTTGGCACGAATTTCAAGGGTGTTGACAAATTTATGATAGAATGCTATAATATTTATAACAGTACCGGATAAGGAGGAATAGTGATGAAAAATTCAAAAATCAAATTGGTTATTCTTATATGTATCATGCTTTGCGCGTTTGCTGTAGTATCGTGTGAGTATCGACACGGAAATTATTATGAGAAAAATGGTATTGAATATCGGATTTATGATGATCACTGCGAGGTTTGGAACATCCAAGGAATTGCCGGATTTTGGGTTGAGATCCCATCACATATAGAAGGGAAGCCTGTTACGAGCATAAGGGTGGATTACAGATGGATATTCTTTCCCGATATCATCCAAGCGAGAACACTTATAATTCCCGATACTGTTGAATATATTGATGCTAGCGTTTATTCAGAATGTCCGCATCTTAACTATAACGAGTATGAGGGCGGGCTTTATCTTGGTAATGAGGAAAATCCATACTATGCTTTTATGCGCCCAAAGAACGTTCCGAGGGAAGAGACGGTTGAAACCTATAGCTACAACCCCAATGATATGGATTTGCCCGAAAAGGAGACACCCGCGCTTCCTCCATATCCTCAATATGGTCCTAATTCATATAGCTGCGAGATACATCCGGATACGGTTGTGCTTGCTGAAGCGGCTTTTGCAAGCTGTGAGGGCTTGAAGAGTATTACCATACCCGGCAGATTTGAGGTTTTGCCCGAGTACTTATTCGCAGGTTCTAAAGATCTCGAAACAGTAGTTTTAGAGGAAGGTATAAAGGTGATACCGCAGGGTGTATTCGTGGACTGTGCTTCTTTGAAGAAAGTTGAATTTCCCGATAGCCTCGAGACTTTTCGTTCAAGCTTTTCCGGTTGTACAAGCCTTGATAGTATAGAACTGCCGGATTGCATTGAGTATTTCGATGATATGTTTCTCGGTTGCGAATCCCTTAAAACTGTGTATATAGGGAAAAACGTCGGTTTGATCAGTGACATTGCTTTTTCGGAATGTCCTTTGCTTGAGTCAATTAACGTCAGCGAAGAAAATCCGTATTTTACTTCCATAAACGGGGATCTGTATTCAAAGGACGGAACGGCTCTTATTAAATACGCTGGAGGAAAAAAGGACACATTTTTCTCTGTTCCCGAGGGCATTACAACCATAATGTATCTGGCATTTGACAGTGCGGTACATCTTGTTGAAGTGGTGATACCCGATAGTGTTGTTAAGTACGGTTATGATATGTTTGAGAGTTGCAGCTCTCTTGAAACAGTAACGCTTGGCAGAGGGATTACAGAGATAACCGGAAGGATGTTTGGATATGGAAGTTTATTAAAGACACTGAACGTATCAGATACCATTTCCAGTATAGGGGCAGGTACTCTTTCGTATTGTGAAAAGCTTGAAGCTATAAACGTGGATGAAAACAACCCTTATTACGTTAGTATTAACGGTAACCTTTTCTCCAAGGACGAAACCGTATTCGTAAGATATTGCGCAGGAAAAGCGGACACCTCATTTGACGTTCCGGAGAGCGTTGTGAGGATTGGTGTATCGGCTTTTTCAAACTCGGATAATCTTGTTACTGTTACTATGTCTGATAATGTCACCTCTATTGGTTCTTATGCATTCAGGGATTGTGATAGCTTGAAAAATGTGAAGCTGAGCGAGGGGGTAACGATTATATCATCAAATATGTTTTATGGTTGCCAAAGCTTGGAAGAGGTAGTGCTTGGTAAAAAAGTTACGTCTATAGAAAAGAATGCATTTGACTGTACCGGATTTAATACTAAGGTATATGTTCCAAAAACCGTTCAATATATTGCGAGAGAATCTTACGGTTATGTTGATATAATGTATGAAGGTACGATTGCAGAGTGGATGAAGGTTCACGAAAGAAGCCTTGAAAAGGATGAGCGTTATATGCAAGAATACGATTTTTATAACGTTTACTGCGTGGACGGAGATATCACTATACGATATGATGATAAGTAATTAATAAAAGCACCCTGTGGGGTGCTTTTATCTTTTTCTGCGTTTACGTTTTTGCGGCTTGGAAGCCTTTATGCCCACGAGTGCCCCGAGTGGGAAGGTAGCAAGGGAGAGCGCACGGAGCAAAATGCGTGGCAGCAGCTCCGTTCCGCTTGCGAGCGTGTGGGGTAGGGCGAGCGCGAGGAGCGTTGATATAAGCGTGAATGACGCTCCCGTTAGGATCGCGTTCAGATAAGGTGCGCGCTTATTGATCTTTGATGCGGCAAAACCGCCGAAAAACGCCGTGATAAATAGAGTCACAAAACCGAGCGGCTCTACGAACGCGGTGGGATCGGGCGTAAGATATGCCGCGGCAGTGCCCGCGAGCAAAAGGGCAAGACCTATTACCGCGGTTGACAAAATTCCGTATAGAAATGATTTTAAAACAGTTACGGGCGCGCCCGCACCTTTTGCATGATTTTTAGAGCTTTTATTTTTCATATTTCCTCCGTTTGCATTTTTTAAAAATATATGATATTTGACTAAAATATATGATAATTTGGACAAAAAAGCGATATTTTAACAGTGTTAATATTTGAATTAACAAGCGACTTGTATCAACTTGCACAAAAAATATTTTCCGATTTGTGAAAAATGAACGAAGTTTGTCAAAAACTTCCTTGATGCTTGACTTTTGTTCAAAATAAATCTATAATATATACATAATAAATACGATGGGGATTATGTGGTCTCCGAGTTTTATTAAATTCGCGCCCGAAAGGGTAAATTTTTTCATTTCTTGGAAGGAGAAAAAACATGAAAAAAATCATTAAAACACTTCTCGTGGTAATGGTTCTTGCAGTTGTTCTTACAGCTTTCACAGGATGTGATGCAGAAACATTAAAGGGACTTGTTCCCCCTGCACTCACTGAGCTGGTTCCTCCTCACGTTACTTGTGCTGTTTTCGGCCACAAGGGCGCTGAGCATACTCCCTGCGAAAGATGCGGAGTTGTTTGGATCGATAATGAGACCAACCTCGACTGCACACTTAACGGACATACTATGGTATCCGTAAGTCAGGTACTTCCCACTTGTACAGAAGACGGTATGACCGCCGGTCTCGTATGCTCTGTTTGCGGACACGAGGATGCTCCTCGTAAGGTTATTCCCGCAACCGGACATAAGATGATCCCTGCTACGTGTGAGGTTGCAGAGTACTGCATTTATTGTAGAATGGTAGGCGCTCCCGCGCTCGGTCACACACCCGTTGATGTAGAAGCAGTTGAACCCACTTGTGTTACAGCAGGTTGCACTGCAGGAACTGCTTGTGACGTTTGTGACAAAGTTCTCAGCGGTTGCGAAGTTATCCCCGCTGATCCTACAGCTCACGGCAAGGCAGTTGAGATCGAAGCTCTTGCTCCCACTTGCTCAACACCCGGACATACAGCAGGTACAGGTTGTGTATATTGCGGCACACCTTATACAGGCTGCGAAAAGATCGATATCGATCCCGATGCACACTATTTCGTAAGCGGTCTTTGCGCTATCTGCCAGAAGGTATTTGAGCACGGTGTTGGCGATAATACTCGCGTAGCACTCGATACACTCGGTGTTGCTGACGACGGTAGCCTTTATGAGTTTATTTACTTCTACATTCCTGTAGCAGGTCACTATAAGCTTGCAGGCGAAAATATACTTGTTACAGTATTTACTGCTGATGGAAGCTTGACTCTTCTTGCTATTGGGGAAGGTTGGCTTGAAGCAGGTGTATATGTAGTTGGTCTTAACTATTATGCAGGCGCTGGTGAGTATACGTTCAACGTTTCCACCGTTGATTGCACAAATACTGAAGAAGTAACAAAAGCTCCCACTTGCACAGAGACAGGTCTTAAGACAACAACTTGCACGGTTTGCGGTC
Source organism: Clostridia bacterium (assembly GCA_017531925.1). Classification (GTDB taxonomy): domain Bacteria; phylum Bacillota; class Clostridia; order Oscillospirales; family CAG-272; genus RGIG4608. The sequence continues at coordinate 39,944 of JAFXKD010000020.1, forward strand.
ACGTTGTTGAAGGCGTTGAGGTTCCCGTAGTTGACCACGAATATACAGACGGTTACTGCTCATGCGGTGCTGTTGATCCCGACTACTATTTCACAGTAACAATTCCCGAGGCTCTTGAAAAGGCTGACGGTTCTAAGGTTATTGTAAGCGGTACGGTTGTTGAAATCTACCAGGCTTACAACTCTCAGTATAATAACACATCCGTTTACGTAGCTGATGCAGAAGGCAACAAGATCCTTCTCTTTAGAGTTCCCGGTAACTGGAGCATTGGCGACAAGCTCACTGTTAAGGGCGAAATAGATATCTATAATCAAAAGGCTCAGGTTGCTCAGGGCTCTACAGTAGTTGAGTACACTGACGTAACAAGAGTTTACCTCAGCAATGCTGCAGGTTGGACAAATGCATACTGCTACAACGGCGATGCTAACTGGACAACCGAAGCAGCTTGGCCCGGTAAGGCTATGACTTACGACGCAGAGCTTAAGCTTTGGTACTATGACGTTCCCGCAGCTAACGTTAACGTGATCTTCAATAACGGTAACGGCGCTCAGTCAGCTGACCTTACACTCCCCACAAATGACAAGATCGTTTACGATAACAAGGCAGCATACTGGGGCGTTATCGGTGAAAAGTTTGACTACTCCGATAAATATACAGTAGCTGGTTCTTCCGGTCTTTGTGGTTCCGAATGGGCTCCCGCTGACACTCCAAACGATATGACCTATGATGAGGCAACAGAGACCTACACAAAGGTTTATACAAACGTAAAAGCAGGTACATATGAGTTCAAGTGCGTTAAGGATCATTCTTGGAATGTAGCATATCCCGGCTCCAACAAGAGTGTAACTGTTGCTAAGGACGGCAGCACAGTAGTTATCACACTTAAGGATACAGTAGTATCCGTTGAGGTTAAGGAGCCTGTTGCGAATGCACTTGTAAATGCAAGCTTGAGCTTTGCTAGCAAGGATCAGAGAACTTCTTACTCAACCTCTCAGCAGGTTTGGGAACAGAATGGCGTTAAGTTGACAAACGATAAGGCTTCCAGCACAAGCAATGTTGGTGACTATGCTAACCCCGCACGTTTTTATCAGAATTCTAAGGTTACCATTGAGGGTGCCGGTATGACAAAGGTTGTTCTTACTAGAGCTGATAAGGCAACTGCAGCACAGATTCAGGGCTATATTCAGAGCGCTAATGCTAATGCTACAGTAACAATTAACGGAAACGACATTACTGTTGTGTTCGATGAACCCGTTGATTCTTTCTCTTTCGTATGCGGTTCTCAGGTTAGACTTAGCAAGATCGTTGTTAACCCCTAATTGAATTATCAACAATTTAATTAATTTTCCCACACCCCTCGGGGTGTGGGATTTTTATTCTTCTTAAGAGCTTTCTTTTACGGAAACAAAAAAGAACCAAGCGCGCGCTTGGTTCTTTTTTTCTGAAAGCCTATTACTGAGCGTCCTCAGCCTTAACGTCAACGTTGCGGATAGCGGACTTGAGGAAACGTATCTTTGTACCGTTCTTTGTTGTCTCGATAACGCAAGTCTCGTCCTTGATGCTTACGATCCTTCCGATGATGCCGCCGATGGTAGTTACCTCGTCGCCGATCTGAAGATTGTTTCTCATATCGTTCGCTTCCTTCTCAGCCTTCTTCTGAGGTCTGATGGTAAGGAAATACATAGCAACGAACATTACAACGAGCATAAGAATGGGGAAAAGGGAAGTGAGAAGATCTGCACCGCCACCCGTTGTGTTTTCCAATAAATTGAGCATTTAAAAATACCTCCGTAAAAATTTCAAATTACTAACTTAATCATTATACAATATTTTTCAGCCTTTTTCAATAGTATTTTCCGTTTTTTTGAAAATTAACTGAAATTTAACAACTTGGACGGGCAAAATTAATAAAAATAGCAGTATTTTCTTGCAAATACTGATTTTATATGTTATAATATACTAAATAATTATGTAATTTTTTAGGAAAGGCGCGCTTTGGCGTGTGAAAATAGCGAAAATGAGCAAGTCACAGTATCTTGAATGCGGAAAAATAGTTAATACTCACGGCGTGCGCGGAGGACTCAAGCTTGAGTCGTGGTGCGATACACCGCAGGATCTTGCGTCCCTTAAAAGAGTTTATCTTAAAGAGGGTAAGGGATACGCTTGCCATAGGGTAAAAAGAGCATCCGTTTTCAAGCAGTTCGTGCTTCTTGAGATCGAAGGAGTGGGCGATATCGATGCGGCAAACGCGCTCCGCGGCAGGATCGTTTATGCCGATAGGGACGATATTTCCATTGACGAGGACGGATTCTTTATCGCGGATATCATAGGGCTTCCCGTTATAGATATCGAAAGCGGTGAGGAGATAGGAAAGCTTTCGGACGTATTCAATCTCGGAGCGAGTGATCTTTACGAGATAGATACCGCGGACGGAAAAAAGCTCATCCCGGCTGTCGAGGAATTTATAAAAGAGGTCGATACCGAGCGCGGAATTTTCGTTAAGCTGATAGAAGGAATGTTGGACTGAAATGAGATTTGATATAATGACGCTCTTTCCCGAGCTCGTTTCGGGCGTGCTTGGAGAGAGCATAATGGGCAGAGCGCAGAAGGCGGGGCATATCTCCGTGCATGCGCACAATATACGCGATTATGCGAACAATAAGCACCGCAAGGTCGATGACACCGTTTACGGCGGCGGCTTCGGTATGCTTATGATGGCACCACCCGTTTGCGATTGCTACGATGCGGTAAGAGAGCAGGCGATCTCGGAGCTTGGCGAGGACGCAAAAATCAAGACCGTTTATATGAGTCCGCAGGGCAAGGTCCTTGCTCAGCAGAAGGCACAGGAGCTTTCGGAATATGACGGACTCATCATCATCTGCGGTCATTACGAAGGAATTGATACCCGCGCGCTTGAGGAGATACAGCCCGAGGAGATATCTATCGGGGACTACGTTCTCACGGGCGGAGAGCTGCCCGCGTGCATCCTTGTGGATTGCATATCGCGTCTTAAGGACGGCGTGCTTTCCGATAAGGCGTGCTACGAGGAGGAGAGCATCTCAAGCGGCTTGCTTGAATATCCTCAATACACGCGTCCCTATGAATTCAGAGGCAAAAAGGTGCCCGACGTACTTATTTCGGGCAATCACGCAGAGATAGACAAATGGAGAAGGGAGCAGGCGCGCATAGTCACCGAGAAAAAGCGGCCCGATCTTCTTGAATGATTTTATCTTAGGAGGGATATTTTTGAACAATTTACAGGAAAACGGATTGTTTACCGATAAAAAAAGTAAAAAGCGCGAAAAAGTAAAGAAGCGCAGGAACTTTGGCCAGATAATTTACTATCTGTCGCTTTTAGCAGATAAAATTTCAAGATCGGTCCAAAACAGCTTGTTCGGATACTTTTTGTCCGATCTTTATGCGAAATGGAACGAGGCTTGGAAAAGCAGCGCATTGTATCGCAGCTTCAAAAAAAGAAAGGTATTTGGGGGCGCGAGCTTCAAGGGAAATATCGCAAAGCTATACGAGGAGAGTCTTACGTATAGGATCGTAACGCGTATATCACGCTCCCTTATTCAGTCCTATCTGAGAATATGGGGCGCAGGGGCGTTCTCGTTTGCATTTGTTACGACCTTTATCGCAATGCTGAAATATTATTTCACCTCGGATCTGTCATCTAAGAACATATTGATAGCTATTGCGCTCGCTATTCTTTCAGTTCCGCTCATCGCATCCAAAAAGCGCTTGGGAGAGGCTCTTATCAGAAGCAGAGTATCGTATTACGTTATCGATCATATACTCAGGCTTGATGAAAGTAAGCTTGAGGCGGACCCGGAGGCGCGCGGCGGAAGCTATCCGATAGTTCTCACGGTTGCATCCGCTCTCGGACTTCTTACGTACCTTGTTGATCCGCTCATTCTTATTGAGATCGTCTCGATCTTGATCTTGTTCGTTCTTATTATGTGCTTTCCCGAGCTTGGCACCATTTTCGTGCTTGCCGTGATACCGTTTCTGAGCGTATTTGACAGACCGTCAATGGTAACGCTCATCCTTGTTATCTTATCACTGCTCGGATTTTTATCAAAGTTTATCAGGGGAAAGAGGGTAATTTCCTTCGAGCTTATAGACGTGCTCGTGCTGATGTTTGGCGCGCTCATCCTCTTTGGCGGAATATTTACTCGCGGAGGAATGGCTTCCACACTTTCCGCGGCTATGTATTTTACGTTTATTCTTATCTATTTTCTTATAGTTAACTCATATATAAGAAAAACGTGGATATACAGGAGCGTAAAGCTTATGGTAATAAGCACCTCGATAGTTGCTCTGATAGGTATTTTTGAGGATGGAGTGATAAGCTCCTCGCTTGTAGATATGTCGGTGTTTGCGGATATCGGCGCAAGAGTCAGCTCCTTGCTCGGAAATCCGAATATGCTCGGCGTATATCTCGTTATCGTATTTCCTTTGTGCGTTGGACAGATGCTCAGCTCACAAAAGAAGATAAATAAATTCATATACGCATTGTGCTCACTCTCCGTGCTTGTATGTACCGTTATGACGTGGTCTCGCGGTGCATGGCTCGGAATTATGGCGTCCATCGTTCTGTTTGCCCTTTTATATAATTTCAGAACGGTGTGGATATTCGCTGCAGGGATTTTTACGATGCCTCTTTGGATAGAGCTTTTACCAAGAAGCGTCTTTAACCGCCTCTTGAGTATAGTAACTATGTCGGACAGCTCCGTTATATATCGCTTCAATACCTGGCGCGGAGTCGTTAATATGATTGGAGATAATCTCCTGTCGGGCGTGGGAGTAGGTGAGAGCGCGTTCAAGCACGTATATTCTATGTATGCTGTACCGGGAACGGAAAGCGTAATGCATTCTCATAATCTCTTTCTGCAGATAATGCTTGAGCTTGGAATAATAGGTATAGTTATTTTCGCTCTGATACTATTGACTTATTCCCAAAAATGCTTTTCAGATCTGAAGAACGGTAACAGACACAGCAAATCGGAAATACTAATTGCCGCCTCGTTTTCGGGAATTGTCGGTGCGCTCGTTATGGGATTGACCGATCATATATGGTATAACTACCGCGTTTTCCTCGTATTTTGGGCAGTATTGGCTCTCAGCGTGGCACTTATCAAGATCAACGATAAGGAAAGGGCTAAGGAGATAGCTGCAAATGAAAACGAAACCGGCAGAGCGGTTCTTGATATTTATCTTTGATTGATTTTGGAGGCTATATGGAAAACAGTATAAATAACAGAAAAAAGAAAAAGGTAAACGCCTTTGATATATTGCTGATAGTGGTTGCTCTGGCTTTGGCATTTGCGGCGTTTTGGATATTGGATCCCTTTTACCTGTTCTCCGGTGACCAGAAGCAGCCCGCATCTATCACCTATGTGGTGGTGTTCCGCGGAGTTGACGATGACGTCATCGAAGGGATAAGTCAGGGAAGCACGGTAACCAATGCTTCTACGGGGGACGTGCTTGGCAAGGCAACCTCGGTAAGAAAGCGCGATGCTGTGGTTTGGGAATATGTTGAAGGCGAATCCAATATGGTAAAGAAGACCCTTGAGGGCAAAAGTGACGTTTACGTTACTATACATCTGGACTGTGTTTACGAGCAGGGCATTGGCTATACGATAAACGGACAGCAGATAGCTTACGGAACGGATCTTTCTCTCAGACTTTCGGGTTTTGTGGGCACGGGCGAGTGCGTATCGCTTTCTGTAAGCAAGTAAGGAGGAACTATGAATAACGAGATCAAAAAAAGCAGATTTAACGCAATTGATGGCGTGATAATACTCCTTGTTATCCTTTGTTTGGTAGCTATTGCATATAAAGCCATAACCTTTGATGAGAATTCTGTGAATTCCAATCTCAAGGAATACCGAATTCATTTTAAGGTTGATGATATCAGCAGCTCATCATACGATTATTTTGTAAAAGGAGACACCTTGCGTATCAAATCGAGCGGCAGGGTGCTTGGCAAGCTTGAGGGAATAAATCAGCACCTTCCCGCAGTTGGAGCGTATAATGAAAATGGAGGAAAGGTGCTTTATCCCTCCATTGAAAATCCCACCATATACAACGACACAAGGTATTCGTTATCAGGGTATGTTACTGTAAAGGGTGAGATGACGGAGAACGGATTTCTGTTGAACGGGGACTACTATATCGCATCCAATACCTCTTTATATGTAATAAGTGAGCATATCGAAACCGAAATAAGAATAATAGATATTATCGAAAAATAAGGCTATTTGCATATATTTTTCATAAAAATGTGCAAAATTGTTAAAAAAATAATAATTTTCGTCAAAAGTTTATGCAAGTGTACAAATACTTTTTCTTGATTTTATCCGATTTACTTGATATAATATACTTATAGAACTATCTAACATTTTAATTATATTGAGTAGAGTGAAATTAGGAGCGTAATTATGATTACTAAAGAGGTAAAAATTTCAAATGCAATAGGACTTCACGCAAGACCTGCGACCTTCTTTATTCAAAAGGCGAATACTTACCGCAGCTCTATCTGGGTTGAGAAGGATGACAGAAGGGTGAATGCAAAAAGCCTCTTGGGTGTTCTTTCACTTGGTATTGCTAAGGGAATGACGATCTCGCTTATTGCAGACGGACAGGACGAGGAGAATGCTATTGAAGGACTTTCTGAGCTTATCAACACCGGCTTTCCTGAGCAGATGATCTGATTGCTTAACTAAAAATTTTTGGCGAGGAGCTTGCTCCTCGCCGTTTTACTCTTATGATGAAAGGAGCGTGATTATATGCCAAGCAGATCCGAGCTGCTGCTTAAGGCAAACGGACTGCCGCTTTGCGCGGGGGTCTATATTATGCGTGACAGAGCGGGCAAGGTCATTTACGTTGGAAAGAGTGCAAGGCTTAAAAATCGCGTTTCGCAGTATTTCCAGAACAGTGAAAAGAACGCCAAGACCGCCAAAATGGTTGCGAACGTTTTTGATTTTGATTATATCCTCTGCGATACCGAGATGGAGGCGCTTACGCTTGAGAATTCGCTTATCAAGAAGTATTCGCCAAAGTATAATATCAGACTCAAGGATTCAAAATCCTATCCATATATAAAGGTAACGGACGAGGAATATCCGCGCATACTGTTCACAAGGACGCGCGCATCTGACAAAGCCAAATATTTTGGACCCTTCGGAGGTGCTAACACCGTTTACGGTATTATGTCCCTGCTTCAGAAAACTCTCGGAATACCGAGCTGTAAGCTCTCGTTTCCGCGAGATATAGGCAAGGGACGGGAATGCCTTTACTATCAGATGAAGCAATGCTGCGGTGTGTGCCGCGGTCACGTGAGCGCGCAGGAGTACCGCGAGCTTATAAAATGCGCCGTTGATATACTCAAGGGAAATACAAGGGGAGCAATAGCCTCTCTTGAAGAAAAGATGTACGCATACAGCGAGGCGGAGAAGTACGAATCGGCAATGAAATGCCGGGATACCATCCGCGCGCTTGAAAAAATAAGGGAGAAGCAGAAGGTGGTTGACTCGCCCGACGCGGAATATGACGTTATCGCGCTCTATTCGGACGAGCTTTGCTCGTGCCTTTCCATATATTCGGTAAGAGAAGGGATCCTCGGTGGAAAGAACGATTACGTTTTCGGTGCGGATAAGCTTCTTGACGAGGCATCACTCACCGCCTTTTTGGTCGATTATTACGCCCATTCGGACGCCATCCCCAAAAGGATCGTTTTTGATAGCTCGGTAACGGTAGAGGAGGAGCTTCTTTCGGGATTTCTCAGTGAGCAAGCGGGAAGGCGCATCACCCTCTGGACGCCTCAGCGTACCGAGATGAAAAGGCTTTGCGAGATGATACTTGCCAATGCCAAGGAGAAGGCGAATGCTTACGTTAAGGAGTATGAAAAGGACAATTCGATCCTTTTGCGCCTTGCGGAGCTGCTCTCACTTGAAAGCGTGCCGCAGAGGATAGAAGCATACGATATCTCAAATATCGGCGCTGAGCATAAAACGGGCGGAATGGTGGTCTATATTGACGGCAAGCCCAAAAAGAGCGATTACAGAACTTTCACTATAAAGGACGTTGACGGAACGGACGATTACGCCTGTATGCGTGAAACCTTGCGCCGCAGACTCTCGCATCTTTCCGATGAGCGCGGATCTATGAGTGAATATCCCGATCTTCTGCTTATTGACGGGGGCAGGACTCACGTTGCGGCGGTCAAGGAAGTGCTTTGTGAAATGGAGCTTGATATCCCAACCTTTGGTATGGTGAAGGACGATTTTCACAAAACGAGGGCGCTTTGCACCGAGGATGAGGAGATCAGCATTGCCCGCGAGCAGGCGATATACGGACTTATCTTCCGCATACAGGAGGAGGTCCATAGATATACGGTGTCGAGAATGAGCGCGGCAAAATCCAGGACGGTAAAGCACTCGTCACTTGAGAGGATCAAGGGCGTTGGTGCGGCTAAGGCAAAGGCTCTGCTCCTTCATTTCGGAACGCTTAGCGCGATAAAGAACGCGGGCGAGGACGAACTTGCTTCGGTAAAGGGAGTCAGCCGTGCGGACGCGCAGAATATTTATAATTATTTTCACGGAGATTGATATGAGGATCATTACAGGTAAGGCAAGGGGAGTACGCCTTGAAACGCTTGACGGACTGAACACGCGTCCAACGAGTGAGAGAAGCAAGGAGGCGATATTTTCTATGCTTCAATTTGATATAGCGGGCTCTTTGGTGCTTGATCTTTTTGCTGGCTCGGGACAGATGGGTCTTGAGGCTGCGAGCAGGGGGGCGGAAGCGGTCCTTCTTGTCGATAGAAGCAAGGAAGCCTTTAAGATAATAAATAATAATATTACAAAAACGCGTCTTTCTGATACGGTCACGGCAAAAAATGAGGATTCTATCTCATTTATAAAAAGATGTGATAACTCAAAGAAATTTGATATCGTTTTTCTTGATCCGCCATACGCCACAGCTCTTATCGATGAAGCCCTCACCGTCCTTTTTGAGCGAGAGCTTATAGATGATGAGTCGATCATTGTGTGCGAAAGCGACAGATTTGAAATTTTGGGTATTGCAAATTCCGAAAAATATGATATAATCAAAACGATGAAGCACGGAGCGGCACATATTTCCGTGCTGAGAATTAAAAGTGAGGCGATCTGATTGAAAATTGCAGTAGTTCCGGGCAGCTTTGATCCTATGACAGTGGGACACGTAAATATAATCGAGCGCGCGGCGACCCTTTTTGATAAGGTTTACGTTGCGGTAATGATAAACGATGCGAAAAGCTATATGTTCACGCGTGAGCAGAGGACCGAGATAGCAAGGCTCTCCTGCGCGCACATAGATAACGTTGAGGTCATATTCGACGGAGGAATGCTTGCATCCCTTGCGGCTCGCCTTGGCGCGTGCGCGATAGTGAAGGGAATACGTGACGAGAAGGATTATCATTACGAATTTGAAATGGCGCAGTACAATTACCGTATGAATCAGAGCGCGCAGACGGTCTTTCTGCCCTGCGACGAGGGTGCAAGGGAGATAAGCTCCACCGCTGTAAGAGAAAGACTTGATCGCGGCGAGGATATATCGGACGTCGTTTCGGTAAATGCTATCGAATATCTGAGATCCATAATATAAAATAAGGCAAGGGCGACCTTGCCTTTTTTCGTATCATAAAATGCCGCGCATGTTCATATACTTGACCGAGAAAGAATTTTTTGGAGGAGCTGTATATGAGCGAACATACTATTTACGGTGATATAGCGCGCAGAACGGGCGGAGATATCTATATCGGAGCGGTGGGACCCGTGAGATGCGGAAAATCCACCTTTATAAAGAGATTTATGGAAACTCTCGTGCTGCCGAATATCAAGGAGGGCTATGAGCGTGACAGAGCGCGCGACGAGCTTCCGCAGAGCGCGGGAGGTAAAACGGTTATGACCACCGAGCCGAAATTTATTCCCGATAGCGCGGTCAATATTGAGATGGGCGGCGGCGAGCGGATGCGCGTAAAGATGATAGATTGTGTCGGTTACATCGTTCCGGACGCGCTGGGTACTATTGAGGAGGGACAGCCGAGAATGGTGCGCACACCTTGGAGCGAAGAGCCTATGCCATTTACCGCGGCTGCAGAGCTTGGCACCAAGAAGGTGATAAACGAGCATTCTACGATAGGAATGCTTGTTACAACTGACGGAACGATAGGCGAGATCCCACGTGAGAGCTATGTTTCTGCGGAGGAGAGGATCGTAGGAGAGCTTCGCGAGATAGGAAAGCCCTTTGTGATAGTTCTGAATTCAGCAAATCCGAGCGATCCAAAAAGTATATCGCTTGGGGAGGAGCTTGAAGAAAAATACGGCGCGCCCGTTGCTCTCGTCAACTGTCTGGAGCTTGACGGGGAGGATATAAAGAATATCTTACAGATGATCCTTTGCGAATTTCCCGTGACAGAGATCAGGGTGAGCCTTCCCGAGTGGATGCAGGCACTTGATAACAGTCATCCTGTAAAAAGGTCCATCAGCGAATCCGTTTGCAGATGTGCGGACGGTATCTCACGCGCGGGAGATATAAAGGAGGGGTTTGCGCCTCTTTTGGAAAACGAGAACGTTGCGGGCGTTACCGTAAACAGCATTGACTACGGTTGCGGCAGAGCGGCGGTTACCGTGGATTGTACAAAGGAGCTTTATTTTAAAACCCTTTGCGAGCTTACGGGCTTTGATATTACCGGGGAAGAGCAGCTTGTCAGACTTCTGCGAGAATATTCAAGTAAAAAGAGCGAATTTGACCGCGTTTCGGAGGCACTTTCCGAGGCGAATGAAAAGGGCTACGGCATAGTAATGCCCGACGTTAGCGCATTACGTCTTGAAGAGCCCGAGATCGTAAAGCAGGCTGGCGGATACGGAGTCAAGCTCCGCGCGAGCGCGCAATCGATCCATATGATACGCGCGAATATTGAAACGGAGATCAACCCCATCGTTGGAACGGAGGCGCAGAGCGAGGATCTCGTTCGCTATATGCTCGAGGAATTTGAGGAGGATCCGAGAAGGATATGGGAATCAAATATGTTTGGCAAGAGCCTGTATGAGCTGATGAACGAGGGACTGCATACAAAGCTTGAGCATATTCCCGACGAGTCACGCACAAAGCTCTCCGAAACTCTTGAGCGGATTATAAACGAGGGCTCAAACGGACTTATTTGTATTATTTTGTAAAACACAAAGAATGTTTGGACTTTTCTTGAAGCCGAAACTGCACATTAAAAGTTCTAATTTTGCTTTGATCGTAGCTCATTAAGCTTTTGCAAAGCTTTTCTCGAAAAGCGTCTTCCGTATGGACTAACTAAAAAAGCACCTCTTAAAAAAGAGGTGCTTGAATTTTTATGATTATTCAATTCCGAGAATATGTCTTGCAACGTGAACGCCGCTAGCGGACGCGTGGGAGAGGGAGTGAGTGATACCGCTTCCGTCGCCGATGATATAAAGTCCCTTATGATGGCTTTCAAGGTTTTCGTCAACCGCGACCTCCATATTATAGAACTTAACCTCAACTCCGTAGAGCAGGGTGTCGTCGTTTGCTGTACCGGGAGCGATCTTGTCGAGCGCGTATATCATTTCGATAATGCCGTCAAGAACTCTCTTGGGAAGCACGAGAGAAAGATCACCGGGAGTCGCCGCAAGCGTGGGCACTACGGTAGATTCCTCAATTCTCTTAACATTACTTCTTCTTCCTCTCATAAGGTCGCCAAAGCGCTGAACGATAACGCCGCCTCCAAGCATATTTGAAAGACGTGCGATATTTTCGCCGTATCCGTTGGAATCCTCAAAGGGCTCTGTGAAATGCTTTGAAACAAGGAGCGCGAAGTTTGTATTTTCCGTCTGCATTGAGGGGTCCTCGTAGGAGTGGCCGTTAACGGTAACGATACCGTTGGTGTTCTCGTTGACCACGCTGCCCTTGGGGTTCATACAGAAGGTACGAACGTTATCCTCAAACTTTTCGGTCCTGTAAACGATCTTACTTTCGTACAGCTCGTCGGTGAGATGGGAGAAAACTGACGCGGGAAGCTCCACGCGAACGCCGATATCCACACGGTTGGATTTTTTGGGGAGATTCAACTCCTTGCACACCTTTTCCATCCACTTTGAGCCGATACGTCCAACGGAAACGATGCATTTGTCGCAGTCGAACGCGTCCTTTTTGGTGAGAACTCTGTAGCCACCGTCGTTAAGCTCGATATGCTCAACGGGAGTATTGAAATAGAAATCCACCTTGTCCTTGAGATCGTTATAGATGTTTTCAAGAACGATATAGTTTTTGTCCGTGCCGAGATGACGAACGGATGCATCAAGAAGATTGAGCTTGTTTTGCAAGCAGAGCTTCTTGAATTTTGAGTTCGCGGTGGAATAGAGCTTTGTGCCCTCGCCGCCATAAGCCATATTTATGTCGTCAACGTAGTGCATAAGCTCGGTAGCGCGCGCCTTTCCGATGTATTCGTAGAGCGTGCCGCCGAAATTATTGGTGATATTATACTTACCGTCGGAAAATGCGCCCGCGCCGCCAAAGCCGCTCATAATTGAGCAGGTCTTACAGCCAATGCAGGATTTGACCTTTTTTCCGTCGATGGGACAATGCCTTTTTGCGAGGGGATGACCCGCCTCGAAAACTGCAATTTTAAGTCCCGTATTCTTTCTTGTAAGCTCGAACGCGGTAAAAATACCGCCTGGGCCGGCGCCTACGATTATAACGTCATATTTCATTGTGATATTCTCCTTTTTTGCATAAAAAAGCCGCTTGGACGGTCGTTCGGACTAAAATCCTCAACCACAAGCGGTCATACCTACGATTTTATTCCATATCATTATATAACAAATGTAGGGCGTTGTCAAGCCTTTTTGTTTATTTTTGTATATGTTTACAAAAATTACAAAAGCATTCTTTTTTTGTTGACATGAATATGCTTAAGTGATACAATGAAGGTAACAAAATTTGTCAAAGAAAGAAGATGTTTTGATGTTTTATGTGGCTTTTGCGGCGGTTTTAGCCGTTTCTCTGCTTTTGAGTTTTCGTTCTTTGGGAAAAGAAGGTAAGAAAGTTCAACTTGATAAGCTTATAAGTGCTTTGACTGTTACGTTCATAGTGCTTTCTATGTTCGCGTTCTTTTTGCCGGACCTGTTTTGCTCTCCCATAGGTGATGCTGCGCCCCAGCTTCCTTGGGGACGCTTCCACGCGTTACTTCGTTGGATAAACGGTATAAGCTTTGTGGTGCTTCCAATGGCAGTTTTTCAAAAAAATAAGCATTTCGAGAAGATTGCAAGCTTTTTGTGCTTGCCCGTTTCGCTTTTCAACGTTATTTTCTATTATCAGTACATATATTATTTTGTCAGAAAGCCCAACATCGGCGGCGGTCTTTACACGCTTGCGTTCGCATCGGAGGAATTCCGCGCGTTTCTTTTGAGCGTGCCCTTCAGAAGTGCTGTCTTTGGTCTTACTTGCCTTGCGCAAATTCTCGCGCTTGCGCTTTTGACATACAGAAACAGAGAAAATCTAAGGATCAAGAAGGACGAAATCAAAAATCTCATCCTTATTCTTTTGGGTGTGACTTATATATCTCTTCCTGTGTACGTGGCTCAGTTCTTCTTTGGACACGTGGGCATAGAGATGCAGAGGTTTACGGTTCCTCATATTATTTGGATGATTTCAATTCCCGTTATCATCGTGGCTATCTACTTCGGATTCAGAAAGAAGTCCTATGAGACAAGATACCTGCTCGTTCTCGCGCTTTCCTGGGCGCTTATGTACCAATTCACGCAGATGTTCGGAGCCGCGGCAGAGCTTAACGTGATGAAGCTTCCGCTACAGCTTTGCAACCTCGGCTCTTATCTCTGCCTTGCGATGCTTTTACGCAGGAATGAGAAGATATATCACTTTGCACTCATCGTAAACGTCGTCGGTGCGCTTATTGCGATAATCATTCTCGATATTGTGAAAAAGGATTCCTCGCTTACTCACTTTTTCGTAATTCACTATATTGTCGAGCATACGAAGGTGTTTATTATTCCCATCCTCTGTCTTGTCCTCAAGGTGTTCAAGCCGCTTGATCTCAAGTCGCTCAAGCATTTCTCGATAGGATTTACTGTATATTGGGCATTCATCCTCGTTCTCGGAACACTTTCAAACGGATTTAAAAGAATGCCTCGGTTTTCAAATATCAATTCGTTCTTTACGGCTAATCATCTGTTTATGTTCGATAAGGACACGGCACGCGGTCTTGTAGGATTTACCGATCCGCTTTTTGAAAATTGTGTGATCAAGATTGGGTACTTCGAATTATATCCTCTAGTACAAGGACTCGTGTATATCGCTTTTATGGCATTGTGCGTTGGGGTGTTCTTCATTTTCTACGGTTTGACTACCAACCAGAGAAGGGCAGCAAAGGAAAGAAATTGATATTTTTGATAAAAACAAAGCTCATCTGCGGATGGGCTTTTTGCTTTGTTGAAAAATAATGAAAAAACTTAAAAAAATATTAAAAAATCTCTTGACAAATGGGGATTTTAGGTATATAATAGCCTACGGTTAGCATAGGCTAACTAATGGAGCGGAGCGAAAGGAGACAGCACTATGACACTTAAAAATGCGGAGCTTGGAAAAGAATACGTGATCAAGAGCATCGTTACGGATGACGAGGAGCTCGATGCATTTTTGTTCTCACTCGGCTGCTATAGCGGAGAGCGTATAACTGTGGTATCTGCGCGCCGCGGAGGATGTGTCGTTTCCATTAAGGATGCGCGCTACAGTATAGATCTTCAGCTGGCAGATGCTATTGAGGTCGAGGAATAAAAGGGAACACCTTTTATTTTTTGGAAGCGAGTTAGCACAGGCTAACCGCAAATATTGATCAGTTTAAAAATTAGTTTATATAAATCGGAGGAGAAATCTATGAGAATTGCCTTAACGGGCAACCCGAACTCTGGTAAGACCACAATGTACAACGCGCTCACCGGCAGAAACGAAAAGGTCGGAAACTGGGCGGGCGTTACGGTTGACAAGAAGGAGCATCCAATAAAAAGCGTATATACGGGCGGCAAGGAGCTTATTGCCGTTGACCTTCCCGGCGCGTATTCTATGTCCCCCTTTACTAACGAGGAGAGCGTAACGAGCGACTATGTAAAGAACGAAAGCCCCGACGTTATCATCAATATAGTTGATGCGTCTAATCTTTCAAGAAGCCTTTTCTTCACTACTCAGCTCCTTGAGCTTGGTATTCCCGTTGTGGTCGCGCTTAATAAGAGCGACGTGAACGAGAAGAAGGAAACTAAGATCGACGTTGAGCTTCTCTCAAAAAAGCTCGGATGTCCCATCATCAACACCGTTTCAACGAGCGGAGACGGACTTAAGGAGCTTATCTCGACCGCGGCATCCTGCGCAGGTAAGATACAGGGTGCTCCTTATAAAGAGGGTAAGATTGACCTCACGAGCAAGGATTCCGTAATTGCGGCTGACAGAAAGAGATTTGATTTTGTAAATAAGATAGTCAAAGATGTCGAGGAGAGAAAGGTGCTTACAAGGGACGTCAGCCTTTCCGACAAGATAGACGATATCCTTACCAACAAATGGCTCGGAATACCGATTTTTGCGGCAGTTATGTTCCTTGTGTTCTATATTTCGCAGTCAACGCTCGGCGCTTGGATTGCCGATGGAGTTGAGATAGGCGACACGTTCATACCTGGTCTTGTTCCTCTCCTTAAGGGATTTCAGGGCTTGGTTGCAGAGCTCTTGGCGGATTCTAATCCTTTGCTTTCGGCAATACTTGTTAACGGCGTGATCGGAGGCGTTGTTGCTGTAGTTGGATTTTTGCCCCTTGTTATGGTGCTTTATTTCCTCCTTGCGCTTCTTGAGGATTGCGGATATATGAGCCGCGTTGCGGTAGTTCTCGATCCCATCTTTAAGAGAGTAGGACTTTCCGGTAAGTCGGTAATTCCTTTCGTTATCACGGTAGGATGTGCGGTTCCCGGCGTTATGGCAAGCCGTACCATCAAGAATGAGCGCGAAAGACGTGCAACGGCAATGCTTGCGCCCTTTATGCCCTGCGGCGCGAAGATCCCCGTAATTTCTCTTTTTGCGGGTGCATTCTTTGATAATGCTTGGTGGGTGAGCGCGCTTATGTACTTCTGCGGAATTGCGATCATATTCTTTGGTGCGCTTTTGGTAAATAAGATCACGGGTCATAAGGCTCGCAAATCCTTCTTTATCATTGAGCTTCCCGAATACAAAATGCCCTCCTTCTGGGGCGCATTCAAATCGATGTGCGCGCGCGGATGGTCATACATAGTTAAGGCGGCAACCATCATTTTGCTTTGCAATATGGTGGTTCAGATCATGCAGACGTTCGATTGGAGCTTTAAGGTCGCCGAGAGTGCAGATGCTTCTATTCTCGCGTCCATCGCAGGACCCTTTGCATATATTCTTGTACCCGTTGTCGGAGTTCTTTCTTGGGAGCTTGCTGCAGCGGCTATCACGGGCTTTATCGCAAAGGAGAACGTAGTCGGAACGCTTGCCGTTTGCTTCGTCGGTCTTGAGAACCTCATTGACACCGAGGAGCTTGAGATGATGGAGGGCGCGGGCGCTGAGGTTGCGGGAATACTTGCGATCACCAAGGTTGCGGCTCTTGCATATCTTATGTTCAATCTTTTCACACCTCCTTGCTTTGCCGCAATAGGCGCTATGAATGCGGAGATGAAGAGCTCAAAGTGGCTTTGGGGCGGTATCGGACTTCAGCTTGGAGTGGGATATACTGTGTCTTATCTCGTATATACCGTCGGCACGCTTCTTACAGATCCCTCGCTTCTCAGCATACCTGCTGCAATAGTCGGCGGTATTATAGTCGCTGCTTTCGTAGGTGTCATCTCCGGACTTATTCACAATACCAACAAAAAGCTTAAGGCAAGATCATAGAAAGCAATTGAAATAGAAAGTGGCAACTCTTGACAGAGCTTTGCGGCTGTGATATAATATAAAAAAACACAGGAGAGCAGATATGGAAAAGAATAAGAAAAAATGGAGCGACGAGCCTCTTTCCAATAAGATCGTTACGGTTATTTCTGTAGTTATTGCATTGGCAGTTATCGTGCTCGGTATTTTGCAGATATTCAACGTGTGGAGTTTTGCTGTTGATATCAGTATTCCGTTGATGGGCTTGAACATGCTCTGTCAGACGTATATAATGTGGAATCACAACAGAAAGGCAGCATATTTTAATCTTGCCTGCGCTATCTTCGTTTTCATTTGCTCAGTGTTTGTTTTACTTACGAAATATTATTTTAAGATATGAAACCAATTGATATTATTATAATTTTAGCCCTGGCGGCGATAGCTCTCGGCATCATCCTTTATATCCGAAGGGAAAAGAAAAAGGGTAGCAAGTGCGTGGGCTGTCCCTACGGAAAGAGCTGCTCGGGCAATTGCTCGGAAAAGAAATAAGCAAAAAAAGATAAATATAAATCCAAATAAAAAAGCCGCGGAACCGCGGCTTTTTGCGTGTAATTTATTTAAAGAGTATTCCGCCAACGTCGGCGAGTGGGGCATCGCAAAGCTCAACAACGCGCTTTCCGTATTTTTCGATAAAAGCGCGGATGCGCTCGCCGTCGGGGTGGTATTCAAGTGAGCCGCAGAAATAGACCGCGTTATCTGTCACACCCGACGCACCGCCTATAAAGCCGTAACCGTAGGGCGGAAGGGAAATGCTCCCCGCACCGATCAAAAGCGCATCGATCCCGATCTCACAAGCGGCGGTATAAATACCTTCGTCAGCGGTTATTATCGCTTTGCCGCTCACTATACAGGTCGAGCAATGCGCATAGCCCTGGGCGACGCGGTGGATGGTATAGCCGTTATCTTCAAGATATTTCAAAACGGTTTTTGACGCGTGCTTTACGTTGCAAAACGCGTGCGAGCCCACCACAGCGATATTCAAAAGAACGTCGTGCGGATATTTTGCGCCCATATGCTCGCTAATGCTTTCAAATTCACCGTTAATCAAATAATCCTCGTGCTTGAAGATCTTACCGTTCACGTCCAAGAGCAGCATATCCGCGTGCGTGTCCGTGGGATCATCAAGCGCAGAAAAGGGAGCAAGTAAGATCACTTCAAATCCCTCTTGCTTTAGAGCTTCGATTATTCTGTTGTCCGCCTTTTGATTGATATACGCGAGCATTTTTACCTCCGATGTAGAATTTGGGGTTTAGGGAGGAGTTAGTTAGACCTTGGATCGTACTTTTTTCGAGAAAAAAGTACCAAAAAAGCTTTCATCAGCTTCGCGGCAGCAGACCTTTGGTTTGTGTAAAACCGACTAAATCCGCGCAAATTGTACCAACGAGTTGGTACTGAAAATTTTTCTCGTCACCTCGAAAAATTGTAATTTGCTACACAGCACGAAGCCTATTTGCAGGAGTTATGGCTACACTTTACGCAAGCAAATTACAGATTTTTAAAGCGCCTGTTAAAATGCTCTAAAAATCTTTTCGTGTTGCTCCGCAACACAA
>JAFXKD010000021.1 GCA_017531925.1 Clostridia bacterium
CTACGGCTCGGACTACTTTGACAAGTGCTACGAGTTCGCAGTAAAGCTCATCAAGGACGGAAAGGCATACGTTTGCGACCTTTCCGCAGACGAGATGAGAGAATACCGCGGCACCCTTACCACTCCCGGTAAGGAGAGCCCCTACAGAAACAGAAGCGTTGAAGAGAACCTCGATCTCTTTGAAAGAATGAAGAACGGCGAATTCGCGGACGGCACTCACACTCTCCGCGCAAAGATCGATATGGCTTCTCCCAACTTCAATATGCGCGACCCCGCCATCTACAGAATAGTTCACACCAGCCATCACCGTCAGGGTGACAAATGGTGCATATATCCTCTCTACGATTTCGCTCACCCCATTCAGGACGCGCTTGAGGGTATCACATATTCCCTTTGCTCACTTGAATTTGAAAATCACCGTCCCCTTTACGAGTGGGTGATCAATAATATCGGCGTTGACAACAAGCCCAATCCCAAGCAGAGAGAGTTCGCGCGCCTTAACGTTACTCACACGGTTATGAGCAAGAGATATCTTCGTTATCTCGTTGAAAACAATATGGTTGACGGCTGGGACGATCCCCGTCTCCCCACACTCTGCGCGCTCAGAAGAAGAGGATATACTCCCTCCTCCATCTTTAATTTCGTAAGAAGCGCGGGCGTTGCAAAGGCTAATTCCCTTGTCGGCATCGAAATGCTTGAGCATTGCATCCGCGAGGAGCTTAACGCGAGCGCTGACAGAAGAATATGCGTTAAGAATCCCATTAAGGTAGTTGTTACGAACTATCCCGAGGACAAGGTTGAATACTTTGGGCTTCCCAATAATCCTTCGGTTGAGGGCGCGGGCACAAGAACGGTAGCCTTCACTCGCGAGCTTTACATCGACGAGAGCGACTTTGCAGAGGTTCCTCCGCCTAAATTCTTCCGTATGAAGCCCGAGGGCGAGGTAAGACTTATGGGCGCTTACATCGTTAAGTGCAACGAGATAATCAAAAATGAGGACGGCAGCATCAAGGAGATCCACTGCACCGCCGATCTTGAGACGAGAAACGGCAACCCCATAGACGGCAGAAAGATCAAGGGCACCATCCATTGGCTCAGCGCGGCATACTGCGAGGAGGCCACCCTTATGCTCTACGATAATCTCTTTACGATTGAGAACACGGGCGATATTCCCGAGGATAAGACTTATAACGATTATCTTAATCCCAACTCGCTTATCAAGATCGAGCATTGCAAGGTCGAGCCCTCCCTTATTGAAGCTAAGGCGGGCGACAAGTTCCAGTTCGTTCGCGACGGATATTACTGCAAGGACTCAAAATACGAGAACACCTTTAACCGCGTAGTCGGTCTTAAGGACTCCTTTCCCAAAAAATAATGCTTGAATTTTTAAGAGAGCACGCGGTGATAATATGCTATGTTGTCATCGTTTCGATAATTGCGGTCATCGTAACCGCAAAGGATAAGATACGCGCGATGAACGGAGGCAGGAGGACCCCCGAGACAACTCTCCTGCTCCTCTCCGCGCTCGGCGGCTCAGTGATGATGCTCGTGATGATGCTCCTCATCCGCCACAAGACAAAGCATAAAAAATTTATGATAGGGATACCCATTATTATAGTTTTGCAGGCAATAGCTGTATATTCCCTTATAAGGATGGGAGTTCCGATTTAACCGATAAAAACGCAGAGAAAGTTTTTTTCTCTGCGTTTTTTAATTAGCGACTAAAATGTGTATATAAAAGAAAAGAGCGTCTATCGTAGTGATAGACGCTCTTGGCGTTCTAATATTTAGTGTATCTTAAAGGTATCTTATTTAAGAAGACCCTTGCTTGGGTTGGGTTTATAGAGCACTTCCGTCTTTGCCAACAAATCGCCAAATCTTCTATGATCTTCGCGCAACAAAGCCACAAAAAACTCGATGGTAATAATAGGAGTTGTAATATTTCTTAAAACGCGTTGATATGGTTTAACTTGACTCTGTCCTTCTGTGCCTACAACGTATAATCTTACGCATTGTTTTCCTACACTTCTGCCAAATATATCTCTACAAATCATTAATAATTGCATAACTATTACTGCAATAATCAAATTATCAACATTTGTAATGGCGAAAACGCAATAGTTAATCATGCATCCGACAAAACTGGATATTGCCATATCAATATAAAGTGCTATTGCACGTCTAAATAAAAGTGCTTTATTAAATTTCATATCAATTCTCCTTTTTACACAACCCGTCGGGAAATTATGCGCATATTATACCATATTATGAAAACATTGTCAACTACCACGAAAATTCAACGATGCCAATCCCTACAAGATTTGTTTGTTTGAGTAAGAGCGATTCACAAATCCCCCCTATAAATCAAAATTTATTAAATTTTGCAAAACCCCTTGAAATTTGAAAATTATATGATATAATTGTAATGTTAAAGATAAATAGTACCCTATAAAGACTATGATGAAGTTTGACTTTATCGCTCGGTTTTCGCAGAGAGAGTCGCCTTGGCTGTGAGCGACTTAAAATCGGATAAAGCTCGTTTCGCTTCGGAGTCGGTGCGGTGAAAATTTTAAAAAGTAGTCGCGCACGTATGTCTGCGTTAAGGATATCAAAGTGTTAGCTTTGCTAAAAATACGGGTGGTACCGCGTGCGTTTTTACGTCTCGTCCTGTTCTTTGGATGGGGCGCTTTTTATTTTTTGAGATAAAAATTCTATATACTTTTCGAAAGGAAAAAGAAAATGAAAGATACTTTGAAGAAAATCAAAGAAGAAGCTCTCTCAAAGATTGCAGATGACAACTGTGATCTCGAGGCGCTGAGAATTCAGTACCTCGGTAAAAAGGGCGAGCTTACCGCGGTTCTTCGCGGAATGGGCAAGCTCACTCCCGAGGAGCGCCCCGTTATCGGTCAGCTCGCAAACGAGATACGCGAGGAGATCGAGAACGCTATGAAGGAAAAGCAGACCGAGCTTAAGGCAAAGGCGCTTGAAAATCAGCTCAAAGCCGAAAAGCTTGACGTTACCATGCCCGTTAAAACTCTTAAAAGAGGTCATCTCCACCCTCTTACGAAGATGCAGCGCGAGCTTGAGGACATCTTTATCGGTATGGGCTACACTATCGCCGAGGGTCCCGAGGTAGAGTACGATTACTACAACTTCCAGGCTCTTAACATTCCCGAAAATCACCCTGCGCGCGACACTCAGGACACGTTCTATATTACAGAAAAGATACTTCTCCGCTCTCAGACCTCTCCCGTTCAGGCGAGAGTTATGGAACAGCAGAAGCCTCCGATCCGCATAGTTTCCCCCGGCCGTGTTTACCGCTCCGACGCTATGGATGCGACTCACTCCCCCCTCTTCCATCAGTTTGAGGGACTTGTAGTTGACAAGGGCATCACGATGGGCAACCTTAAGAGCACACTTGAGGAATTTGCGAAAAAGACCTTTGGCGAGGATACAAGAGTACGCTTCCGTCCCCACCACTTCCCCTTCACAGAGCCCTCTGCGGAGGTTGACGTAAGCTGCTTCGCCTGCGGCGGCAAGGGCTGCCGTCTTTGCAAGGGCGAGGGCTGGATCGAGATCCTCGGCGCAGGTATGGTTCATCCCAACGTGCTTCGCAACTGCGGAATAGATCCCGAGGAGTACAGCGGCTTCGCTTTCGGTATGGGCGTTGAGAGGATCCTTATGCTCAAGTACCACGTAAACGACATTCGTCTTCTCTACGAGAATGACGTGAGATTCTTACATCAGTTCTAAGGAGGTAAGAAAAATGAATTTATCTATTAAATGGCTTAACGATTTCGTCAACACCGACGGAATCAGCATAAAAGAATATTGCGACAGAATGACCGACACGGGCTCCAAGGTCGAGGGCTACGAGCTTCTCGGCGAGGATGTGCAGAACGTAATCGTAGCGCGCGTTGAAAAAATGGCTCGCCACGAAAACAGCGATCACCTCTGGGTCTGCCAGGTAAATATCGGCACGGAAACAGTACAGATCGTTACGGGTGCGCAGAACGTTCACGAGGGCGATATCGTTCCTGCGGCAATTCCCGTGGCTCATCTTCCCGGTGATATCACTATCAAGGCGGGCAAGCTCCGCGGTGTTGAGTCCTACGGTATGCTCTGCTCCTATCACGAGCTTGGTCTTAACGAGCACGATATGCCCGGCTATGAGGGTGACGGCATCCTCATTCTCGGCGAGGAGTTTGCACAGTATGTCGGCAAGGACGTGCGCGAGGCTCTTCTCCTTCGCGACACGAGTGTTGAATTTGAGATCACCTCGAACCGCCCCGACTGTCTTTCCGTTATCGGTCTTGCAAGAGAGACCGCTGTAAGCTTTAACCGTCCTTGGACTTGCCCTGCTCCCGTAGTTAAAGGTGCGAACGACGGCGATGCCGTTGAAAACTATATCAAGGTTGCGGTAAACGATGCGGATCTTTGCGCGCGCTATGCGGCAAAGGTCGTAAAGAACGTTAAGATCGCTCCCTCTCCTCTCTGGCTCAGAATGAGACTCCGCGCAAGCGGTGTTCGTCCCATAAACAATATCGTTGACATTACAAACTACGTAATGCTCGAATACGGTCAGCCCATGCACGCGTTTGATTACGCTTGTCTTGACGGTGCGCAGATCAACGTAAGACGCGCAAATGAGGGCGAGGTATTCGTATCCCTTGACTCCAAGGAGCATACGCTCGACTCCTCGATGCTCGTTATCGCAGACGAGAAGAAGGCTGTTGCGCTTGCGGGCGTTATGGGTGGTGAAAACTCCGAGATCAAGGATACGACCGCTACGGTCGTATTTGAGAGCGCAAACTTTGAGGGCGCATCCGTCCGTGTAACGGGCAAGAAGAACGGTATGAGAACCGAATCCTCCGCGCGCTTTGAAAAGGGACTTGATCCCGAAAACGTTATCCCCGCTCTTATGAGAGCCTGCGAGCTTGTTGAGCTTCTCGGCGCGGGAGAGGTGGTTGACGGACTTATCGACGTTTACCCCGGCAAAAAGACTCCCGTAACTCTCCCCCTTGATCCCAAGGTGATCAACGAATTCCTTGGTGTTGATATAAGCGAAGAATTTATGATCGAAACTCTCCAAAAGCTTGAGTGCAAGGTCGAGAACGGCATTATCACGGTTCCCTCATTCAGAAACGACCTCACCTGTATGAACGATATTGCAGAGGAGATCATCAGAATTTACGGTTACAACGATATAAAATCCTCTAAGATCAAGGCTGAGAACACCGCGGGCGGAAGAACTCCCAAGCAGCAGTTCAAGGTTGATCTCTCCGATGCTCTTTGCGGCATGGGACTTGACGAGATACAGACTTTCTCGTTCATCAGTCCCAAGTACTATGACAAGATCAGACTTCCCGAGGATGAAAACGTAAGACGCTCAATCGTTATTTCCAATCCTCTCGGTGAGGACACGAGCATTATGAGAGTTACCGCTCTTCCCTCTATGATGGAGGCTCTCGCGCTCAACAATAATATGGGCAACGAGAATGTATATCTTTACGAGATGGGCAATATCTACATTCCTGCTGCGGAAGAGGATGATCTTCCCTGCGAATCCAACGTTCTTACTCTCGGTATGTACGGCGACGTTGATTTCTACACTATGAAGGGTGTTATTGAGGGCTCTTTGGCTCTCGGTAGGATAAAGGGCGTTACCTATGAGGCAGTTACTGACAATGCGACCTTCCATCCCGGAAGATGCGCGCGTCTTGTAGCGGCTGACGGCGAAATGCTTGGTATCTTCGGTCAGCTTCATCCTCTCACCGCTCAGAACTACGGCTTCAACACTCCCGTTTATGCGGCAGAGCTTGATTTTGACGCGATATTTGAGCATATTGACGGCGTGATCGAATACAAGCCCCTTCCCAAATTCCCCGCATCCACTCGTGACTTCTCATTCGTTTGTGATGAGGAGCTTGAAGTAGGTAAGCTCTCAGCACTCATTGCTCGTGCGGGCGGAAAGCTCGTTGAAAACGTTGAGCTTTTTGATATCTACCGCGGCACTCAGCTCGGTGAGGGCAAAAAGTCCGTTTCCTTCCGCGTAACTCTCCGCGCAAGCGACAGAACTCTCACGGTCGAAGAGGCTGACAAGGTAAGCTCTAAGATCCTTTCCTCTCTCGAGCATCAGCTTGGATTGACACTTAGAAAGTAAAAGATACAAAATAAAGATATGGGGGCATTTTTGAAAAATTGCCCCCACACCCCTAAAAAACTTTAATGGATTGTTATTAACTTAATCCGCGCAAATTGCACCGTTTAAAACGGTGCTTTTCGTTTTTCTCACACGCTCGAAAAACTGTAATTTGCTACCGAAAAATGTAGCCGATAAATTGGGATTTAGCGAGAAGTAAGTTTTATATTAGTGCCCTCTCCGTCCGCCTTCGGCGTCCACCCCGTTTCCTTTGGAAACCCTCTCCGTCTGCCTTGCGGCATCCACCTCTCCCGGAGTGAGAGGCTTTATATTGCAAGCGTTCGCGATAAAAAGGCTCGCCCTCTGGGAGAGCTGGCGCACCGCGCCTGAGAGGGATGCTCAATAAAACTAACATCTCGACAAATCAAAATTTAAAATACAAAAAGCGGTGATGGAATTTGTGATAAGTACTCATCGCCCAAATGAAAATCTACTTTTTCAAGAGAATAACCCTTTCCCTGCACCGCACCCATAAGATTCTTTCTTACGGTTACACGGTAATACAGCGTCACGGTCTTTAACTCGTGATAATCCTCTGAAATATTATACTCATTATATTTTTCGTAAAAATCTCCGCCCTCGATCATAAATCTAACATATCCGCTATCAAAGACATCTAACTCCTCAACATAAATATGCGCTCTTCTGTTCCATATATCCGGATTACTTTGATTGTAATATATGAGTTCCCAGCGTCCCCATTCTGGATCAAACCTTATCTGGGCAAGGTCAACCTCTGTTGATACCGTATCCACCTCAATTACAGAAAGAATAGCCACAGCACTCACAAGCAAAATACCTATTATCGCAACCAAAATTACTATTTTTTCATTTTTTATGAGCTTTTGCTCCAGCGCCTTTGAATGCTCGTCAATAAGCTCATCCTTTTTCACCAACTCGTCAACAGAAACACCAAAATAATCTGCAATTCTATGCAATATCTCGTTTGTGGGGTATGCTTTACCGGTTTCGTATTTTGCTATCATCGGGCGAGAAACGAATATTTCGGTTGCCAATTCTGCCTGCGTCATTTTACGGCTATTTCTCAAATCCTTTAATTTTTCACCGAACGTCATAAAATATCTCCTTTTTGAATTTCTGTCATAATTATAGCAAAAACGCCCTCAAAAAGCAATAAAAACAATGTTCCTTTGCGTTGGAACATTGTTCTTATTGGTTTATTATTCATATATCAACGTCTCAGGATGTGAAAAGTTGAATTTAATATTCTTTTTGGGGTTTATACAAAGGTTGAGCGTGCCGTTTTCCTTTGTGCCCATTCTCGTTTCCATCGTGAGCGCGCGATAGGGCTTGAAGCCGCATTTTTCCTGGACTCTTTTTGATTGACTGTTAAAATTATAATAGCCGCAGAGCAAAAAATCGTAGTCAAGCTCGGAAAAGAGATAATCCATCACGGCTTCCACCGCCTCGGGCATAAGTCCTCTGCCCCAATAATCCTTTGCAAGAACGAAGCCTATCTCCCTTCCGCGATAGCCGTCAAATTCGGTCAACTTATCCTCCAAGCCGTACCTTTCCACACCGAGCGAGCCGATGACCTTGTCGCTCTCCTTTAAGCAAATGGCAAAGGTCTTGTCCTCTGAGATAAATCTTGAAAGGATCTCCCTGCTCTTCTCGATACTTTCGTGGTGCTGCCAACCCGCGCGCTCTCCAACGCCCTCTACGGATGCGTATTCGTAAAAATCTGATAGGTCGCTCTCCGCAAACGGACGAAGTATCAGTCTTTTAGTTTCAATGATTTTGCCGTTTATAGTGAAAATTGCGTTCATATTTGCACCACCCTTCTTTTTTGACTTATTATACACAATTTGTGATGTATTGTCAATTATAAATTGGGATTTATCGGGGAGTTTGTACAAACTCATTTTTAATTAAAGTAACCTTGTAGGGACCGGCGTCCCCGACGGTCCAATTTAAAAAGCAAAGTAACTTTTGTTCAAAAATGTTGGATTTTGTTTGTGCGTAGCCGTGAAATTTGATGTCATTTCATCGTTATGGACCGTCGAGGACGCCGGTCCCTACAAAAGTTAGTTTGTGTTTGGATAAATTAATCTCCCTATAAATCAAAATTTTCAGCTCCTGTTTTTATTGCTATAAACTCACCTCCAAAATATTTATATAAAATAAAAGAGCGTCTATCGTAGTGATAGACGCTCTTGGCGTTCTGAATAAATATATTATGACAATACCTACAATCAGTTCATCAACAATTCGTATATATCATCGCGATTGGGAAAATCAACGACATATTTTGAATGGAGCCTAACAACGATTATGTTTTTTTCACGCTTGATTTCTTTTATATCTTCTTTTGCAAATTCAAACTCCTCTTCGCTTTCTACGCATTTTCGGACAAATTTTGAATCACGAACAAAAAGTGAATAATGCAGCAAACCGTCTTTAGCATAATTTTTAAAGGTAGATGTTATTTTTTCGTAAAATGGATAAACAAGCCTAAAAAATGCAAATAACGATACGCCGCCGACAAAAAGTATAATCGCACCAGAAGAAACATATTCCATAATCCTATAATTAAGACCTATGTTATAAACAACTGCACCAAGTATAAAGGTAATACTTCCTACTATCAAATACTTTCCAAATAAGACTTTACAAAGTTTCCAAGTGTTTTTACGCCTAGTTTTTTTGTCATAAAAAAAGTTAATCATTAGCAAATTACTCCACCGAGATAAAAATTTTGTGTGCCAAATTATTACACTATATCTTTTCTTGCGCACATTATACCATATTTTAGGAAATGTGTCAAGTACTACGCATCCTCAACGGGTTCATAAGGCAAATTAAGGAACTTAGCACGTCTGCCGTCCATAACACCATTTTTGCCGAGAGCGTGATATATACGATATTCTGCCTCA
Source organism: Clostridia bacterium (assembly GCA_017531925.1). Lineage (GTDB taxonomy): Bacteria > Bacillota > Clostridia > Oscillospirales > CAG-272 > RGIG4608. The sequence continues at coordinate 9,097 of JAFXKD010000021.1, forward strand.
AGACCCTCGCGCCGCTTCGCTACCCCACCGGTCCCTACAAAAGTTAGTTTGTGTTTGGATAAATTAATCTCACTATAAATCAAAATTTGAATATTTTTATAAAAAATACTTTAAATTTATAAAAATATATGTTATACTAATATATTAAAGATACAAAAACACAAGGAAAACTCGAAAAATGACAGAAAACAAGAAGAAAAAGGGCGATCTGCTTTTCAGATTTTTGCCCTATTACGGCAAATACAAAGGAATACTTATTCTCGACCTTCTCTGCGCCGCGCTTACTACGGTCGTTGAGATAGTCCTTCCCCTCATCGCGCGTGAGATCACGGGCAGAGCCGAAACGGACGTGGAAAGTCTTACTCCGACATTCATACTCACCTGCGGAGCTATATATTTGGTGCTTCGTCTTATCGATACAGCGGCATATTACTATATGGCATCCACCGGTCACATTATGGGTACAAAAATTGAAACGGATATGCGCCGCGATTTCTTCACCCACCTTCAGAAGCTCTCGTTCTCGTATTATGACAACACAAAGATCGGTACTCTTATGTCAAGGATCACGAGCGACCTTTTCGACGTTACCGAATTTGCTCACCACTGCCCCGAGGAATTCTTTATCGCGGGCATCAAGATAATCGCTTCGTTCATCATTCTTTGCACGATAAATATTCCCCTCACGCTTCTCATATTCGCGATCGTTCCTGTAATGATCGTTTGTATGACTCGCTTCAGAACCAAAATGAAGGAGGGCTTTAAGGAGAGCCGCCGCATCGTAGGTGAGCTTAACTCACAGGTTGAGGACAGCCTTCTCGGTATTCACGAGGTAAAATCCTTTGCTAACGAGGACACCGAGATCGAAAAGTTTGAAAAGAGCAACAGCTCCTTCTTAAAGGTAAAAAAGAAGGTTTACAAATATATGGGCGCATTCCAATCGTCCACTCGCTTCTTCGACGGCGCGCTCTACATAATCGTTGTCGTAGCAGGCGCGTTCTTCCTTGCGGACGGACAGATCCTCGCTTCCGATTTCATCGCGTTCATGCTCTTTGCAAGTATGCTTCTCACATCCATCCGCCGTCTTGTTGAATTCACGGAGCAGTTCCAGCGCGGTATGACGGGTATTGAAAGATTTTGCGAAATTATGGACATAGATCCCGACATCGAGGACTCAAAGGATGCGGAAAATATAGAGAGTGTCAAGGGTGAGATCACCTTTGAAAACCTTACCTTCCGATACAGCGGTACGGAAAAGAACGTTCTCTGCCACCTCGATCTGCACGTTAAGGCGGGCGAGAGCGTGGCTTTGGTCGGTCCCTCGGGCGGCGGAAAAACAACGCTTTGCGCTCTTATTCCGAGATTCTACGAGGCAACCGACGGCAGAATTTTAGTTGACGGCAAAAATATTAAGGATATTACGCAAAAATCGTTGCGCGAAAACATCGGTATAGTTCAGCAGGACGTTTACCTCTTCTCCGGAAGCGTTCGTGAAAACATCGCTTACGGCAAGCCCGGCTGCACCGAGGAAGAGATCATTGAGGCTGCAAAGCTTGCGGGAGCTCACGAGTTCATCCTCACACTTCCCGACGGCTACGATACGTACGTGGGCGAGCGCGGAGTTAAGCTCTCGGGCGGTCAGAAGCAGAGGATTTCGATCGCACGTGTATTCCTTAAAAATCCCCCCATCCTCATTCTCGACGAGGCTACGAGCGCACTTGACAATGAGAGCGAATATCTCATTCAGCAGTCCCTTGAAAAGCTCGCAAAGGGTAGGACCACGTTTACGGTCGCTCACCGCTTGACCACCATCAAAAATGCGGACAGAATTTTAGTCCTCACCGAAAACGGCATTGAGGAGAGCGGCACCCACAAGGAGCTTATAGAAAAGAACGGTCTTTACGCGGACCTTTACAAAATGTATTCATTCACCGATTAAGATTTGGAGTTAAAATGGAAAAGGAAAAGCTTGATAAAATAAAATATTACGCTCACGAGCAGAAGGTTCGCGAGCTTACAGAAGAGGAAAAGGCGGAGCAGCACGCACTCAGAATGGAGTACGTTGCGGAGATCCGCGCGTCCTTCGGCGCTCAGCTTGAATCCACCGTGGTCCAGTACCCCGACGGAACGAAAAAGAAATTTACCGAGGTCGCTAAGAAGAAATAATATGGCACTTTTAAAGGAAATGATCACAAATTCCCCCGAGGAAACGGAGCAGGTCGGCTTTGAGCTTGCAAGGCTTCTTGAAAACGATACCGCTCTGCCCTCCTTCATCGCTCTCTACGGAGACCTCGGCGTGGGAAAAACGGCTTTCGTTCGCGGCTTCGCAAGGGTATTTTCACCCGCCGCGCTCGTTCGCTCCCCCACCTTCGCCCTCGTTAACGAATATCCCACAAAGGAAAAGCGCAGAGTATTCCACTTCGATATGTACCGCATCACGGACGAGGACGATCTTTACTCAATCGGCTATTACGACTATCTCGACGACGGCTCGATCTGTCTTGTGGAATGGAGCGAGAATATCCCCTACGCGATCCCCGACAGGCACATCAGAGTCGACATTGAAAAGACCGATCTTGACAAGCCTGATGAGAGAAAAATCAGCATTAATATTTATTAGACCTCGTCTTGTCAAATAGTAAGTTTATATCAGTACCCTCTCAGTCAGCATAGCTGACAGCTCTCCCTCAGGGCGAGCCTTTACCAAACAATTCTTATCAATAAAAGCCTCTCCCCAAGGGAGAGGTGTCCGCAAGGACGGAGAGGGGGTTAAAGCCAAAAGCAACTCCCCAACAAAAAATACTAAACCTTGTCAAACATAAAAGCTACGGAGGTTTTATGAAAATTTTATCTCTTGACTCAACTGCAATCGTTTCGACGGTTGCTATCTGCGAGAACGATAAGCTTCTTGCTCAGTTCACAATAAATAACGGTAACACGCACAGCGAAACGCTGCTCCCTATGATAGAAGCGTCGCTCAAGGTTTTAAAATTAACCGTTGACGACATCGATCTTTTCGCCTGCTCCGCAGGGCCCGGCTCGTTTACCGGCGTTCGCATTGGCGCTTCGACTGTAAAGGGACTTGCATTTAATAAGAACAAGCCCTGTGCCCCCGTATCGAGCCTTGATGCGCTCGCGCACAATCTTCTTTATGCGGACGGAATAGTATGTCCCGTGATGAACGCGCGCCGCGGTCAGCTCTATAATGCGCTCTTCCTTTGCGAAAACGGAAAGCTTACCCGTCTTTGCGAGGACAGACTTCTCTCGGTTTACGAGCTTGAGGATGAGCTTTTCAGCAAATATGCGGACAAAAAAATATATCTCTGCGGCGACGGATACGATATTGCAAAGGGCTCGTTTACAAAAGTGAACACCCAAAGCACTCCCCTTCTTCATCAGTACCAGAGCGCATACAGTGTTGCTCTTTGCGCGCTTGAAGCGGCAAAGCAGGAGCTTCTCACCACGGATATCGAATTGTCCCCCGTATATCTTCGCGCGTCTCAAGCTGAGCGCGAAAGACTAGAAAGACTTGAAAAGGAAAAGAGCGAGGTAAAATGATATGAAAAGAATAATTCTCGGCGCAGATCACGGCGGATACGAATTAAAAAACATTATCAAGTCCCATCTTGAGAGCAAGGGATTTGATGTAATCGACGTTGGAACCAACGATGCGCATAGCTGCGACTATCCCGTCTTTGCAAGCAAGCTTTGTAAAAAAATACAGAGTGGCGAATCTGAGCTTGGAATTCTCGTTTGCGGCACGGGAATTGGAATGAGTATGGCGGCAAACAAGCACCGCGGAATTCGCGCCGCTTGCTGCTCCGATACCTTCTCTGCCCGTCTTACAAGGCTCCACAACGATGCAAACGTTCTCTGCATCGGCGCGCGCGTCGTAGGAGCGGGACTTGCCATCGACCTTGTTGAAGCCTTTATCAATGCGGAATTTGAGGGCGACAGACATATAAAAAGATTATCCCTTATTGAAGATATAGAAAACGGAAAAGAGCTTTGATCTTTCGTTTGGAAAGGAGTACGTCGTGAGTATTTTAGGAAAAATAAGCGACACGGTAAGAGCCGTCGGCGGTAAAAGGGACAGAATAGAGCCCACGACCGCTATAATCGTTGCATCGGGCAATTCCACGAGAATGGGCGCGGGAGTTTCCAAGCAGCTTCTTCTTCTCGACAGTATTCCCGTTGTGGCGCGTGCTATAATGGCATTTGACGAGAGCGAATGTATAAATGAAATAATCGTTGTCGCAAAGCAGGAGGAATTTTATCTGTATCAGGAATTCCAGAAGCTTTATAAATTCAAAAAGCTCGTCCGTCTCGTAAGCGGCGGCAAAACGCGTCAGGAATCCGTGAGAAACGGCTTCTCGGCAATAAGCAAGGGCACGCGCTTTGTGGCCATCCACGACGGAGCAAGATGCCTTATAACTCCCTCGCAGATAGAGGCGGTCTGCCGTGAGGCATACAAGCACGACTGCGCCACGGCGGCGACAAGAGCCGTTGATTCGATCAAGGTTTCGAGCGGCAAAAATTTGTACATTGAATCGAGTGCTAACAGAAATCACGTTTGGATGGCTCAAACACCTCAGGTATTCAAAACGGAGATATACGAGCTTGCTCTCAAAAAGGCAAAGGCGGATCATCTTGAAGTAACGGACGACAATTCACTCGTTGAAAATCTCGGTGCATCCATCAAGCTTGTTGAATGCGGCAGAAGTAACATAAAAATAACCTCCCCCGAGGATATTCCCTTGGCACTCGCTATTTTAAGATCAAGGGAGGAGACCTTATGAATATAAGAATAGGTCACGGATATGACGTGCATAAGCTCATCGAAGGACGCGAGCTTATAATAGGCGGAGTTAATATTCCCCATCATCTCGGGCTGCTCGGTCACTCCGACGCGGACGTCCTTCTCCACGCGGTAAGCGACGCGCTTCTCGGCTCTCTTTCTCTAGGTGATATCGGAAAGCATTTTCCCGATACCGACGAGCAATACAAGGGCGCTGACAGCCTTGAGCTTTTGGCCTGCGTTTACGAGCTTATCAAGGAAAGGGGCTATGAGATCGGAAACGTTGACGCAACCGTGCTTGCGCAGGAGCCGAAGCTTGCTCCCTACATTCCGCAGATGCGCTTGAATATCGCCCGTGCGCTTGAAACCGAGCTTGACAATATCAGCGTCAAGGCGACCACCTAGGAAGGTCTCGGATTTACCGGCGAGAAAAAAGGCATAGCCGCCCACGCGGTATGCCTTGTATATAAAAAGTAAAAAATCACGGCAAAAATCATCGCACATCCCGATTTTTATCGTTCCCCGCCGTAATTTGTTACTGAATATTCACTATATATTTTATGCCGTGAAATAAAAATCGACATAAAATTACAAACCTTTTTTGAAAGGAGATTAATATGATCTATATAGCACCGTCGCTTCTTGCGGCAGATTTCGGAAATTTGAACGAGGAGATAGAAAAGGTGCGCCGCGCAGGTGCAAACTATCTTCACCTCGACGTTATGGACGGCGCGTTCGTGCCCAATATCAGCTTTGGACCGCCCGTTATCGAGTCGATCAGAAAAAAGACCAAGCTCTTTTTCGACGTCCACCTTATGATAAAAAATCCGCAGAGATATATAGAAAATTTCGTGCGCGCGGGAGCTGACAGCATCACCATCCACGTTGAAAGCACCTCACGCGTTGCAGATGCTATACAAAGGATCAAGGATTACGATATGAAATGCGGCATCGCGCTCTCGCCCGCAACACCCGTAAGCGCCGTTCTTCCCTATCTTAGCTCGGTCGATATGGTACTTGTGATGACGGTTGAGCCCGGCTTTGGCGGTCAGGAGATGCTACCCGAATGCATAGAAAAGGTAAAAGAGCTTAAAAAATACATAAAAGATAACGGTCTGTCCGTTGATATAGAGGTTGACGGCGGAATTAACGAAGAAAACGCACACCTCGCCATCGGCGCGGGAGCAAACGTTATCGTAGCAGGCTCGGCGATTTTCAAGTCCAAAACACCAAGCAAGGTTATCAAAAGGATCCGCGAGGCGGAATTTAAAATGATAGATTATACCGAGGCTTGACAGAAGGCGATTTTTGTGCTATACTAACTAAGATATATAAACAAAGGAGATTAATATGGAACTTGTAGAAGGAAAATATTTGGAATATAAAGACAGACCCTTGGTTCGCGAGGGAAACACGATTTGCTACGGCGATAAGGCAGAAAAGTGCTTTTTGCTGCTTGAGATAATGTCCTATAAGAAGGACGAGGCAAGCGGCGAGGACCTGCCCGATAAGATACTTATTCAGATCATCGACTCGAACGATCCCAACAAGATCATCAAGCAGGGCGACAAGAGCGGACTTTACGATGCCTTCTCTCTCGGTCTCGTGTGGCTCGAGCGCGAGCTTGCAGCAAAATAATAATAAAAATTAAAACTCCCACCAATCAGGTGGGAGTTTTTTTCTCTATTCAATTACTGTACTAGCGGCACGTTGTCCTTGTCGTAGAACACAAGCGTGCCATTGAGGTAGGCTTCAATGTCGGAGTCAACAAGATAAACTGTTCCGTCGGGCATTTGGTAGCTGCCGTTGACGGTGACCTTCGGTGCAGAAAGGATAACGTTTCCGGAGTCATTTCCGACCTTCTTCGTAAATCCGCATCCCGAGCATATCATCAGCTCCGGATTATCCTCCGATGTCCTGAACCAGTGGAATGCAACAGAATCTCCTCTCGC
>JAFXKD010000022.1 GCA_017531925.1 Clostridia bacterium
GCGAGAGGAGATTCTGTTGCATTCCACTGGTTCAGGACATCGGAGGATAATCCGGAGCTGATGATATGCTCGGGATGCGGATTTACGAAGAAGGTCGGAAATGACTCCGGAAACGTTATCCTTTCTGCACCGAAGGTCACCATCAACGGCAGTTACCAAATGCCCGATGGAACAGTTTATCTTGTTGACGCCGACATTGAAGCCTACCTCAACGGAACGCTTGTATTCTACGACAAGGACGATCTGCCGGTAGTACAGTAATTGAATAAAAAGCGGAGCTTGGCTCCGCTTTTTCTTATCATTTTTCTTGCAATCCTTCAAAAAATGTGATACAATGTATCTCGGTTATATGATTTTAAAAAAGGAGGACGAAAAATGGCGTTTGATGCGGGAATGCTCTCTTGTATGACGCACGAGATCCTTTCGCTTTCGCGCGGCGCGAGAGTTGAGAAGGTATATCAGCCCGACAGGGATGAGATCCATATACAGATACGAAGCCTGCAGGGCGGCAAGCGCATACTTATAAACGCGGGCTCAAATAATCCGCGAATCGGCTTTACCGAGATACCGAAGGAAAATCCGCAGAATCCGCCAATGTTCTGCGTGCTTCTCAGAAAGCACCTTCAGGGCGCAAGGCTTGCAAATATCGAGCAGCTGGGCTTTGAGAGAGCGATCATTCTTTCCTTTGACACGCGCGACGAGATGGGATTTGACACAAAATGCTACCTTGTTGCCGAGCTTATGGGAAAATACTCAAATCTCATCTTTCTCGATGCAGAAAAGCGCATAGTATCCGCGCTAAAGACGGTGGATTTCACCACAAGCTCGCTTCGTCAGGTGCTTCCAGGTATGCTTTACGAGCTTCCTCCAAAGCAGGATAAGAACGATCCTCTGCAATGTGACAGAGAACAGCTTTTTGCTCTCTATGATGACGCGTCCGCCGATCCAAGAGTGGATAAATTTATCATCTCCAACTTTCTCGGCATATCCTCGGCAGTCGCGAGAGAAATCGCTTATCGCGCGGGCGGTGATATAGAATGCACACTCAGAAATTGCACGTTCGAGAGCATTTGGACAGCTTTTTGCGAAATAATCGATCAGATAAAGAATAACGAATACACTCCCACCGCTATTTATGATGGCGATCGCGCAGTCGAATACGCATTTTGCCGCCTCACATATTATTCGGGACTTGAGGTGCGCGAATTTGAAAGCCCCTCTAAAATGCTTGATGAGTATTTTGAGGGCAGGGACAGAGAGGTCAGAGTAAAGCAAAAGGCAACCGATATTTTAAAGATCCTCACAAATTCCGAGAGCCGCCTCTTAAAGAAAATGGATAAGCAAAGAGCGGAGCTTGAGGATTGCAAGCAGGGCGAAAAATATAAGAAGCACGGCGACCTCATCACGTCAAATATATATGCTATCGAGCGCGGAATGAAGAGGGTCGAGCTTATCGATTACGAGGACTACAACGAAGAGGACGGAACGTTCGGCAAGGCGGTCATCGAGCTGGACACAAGGCTTTCACCCTCCGCAAACGCGCAGAGAATGTACAAGAGATATAATAAATGCAAGAACGCCGAGCGCGAGCTTGCCATTCAGCTTGAAAAGGCTGAGCGCGAGCTTGAATATATCTATTCGGTTTTTGACGCTCTTGCTCACGCGGAGAACGCAAGCGATCTTGTTGAGATACGCGACGAGCTTTATACCTCGGGATATGCTTCAAAAATGAAGAGCTACCGCCCCCAAAAGCACAAAAGCACCGCCTATATGAAGTTTAAGACCACGGACGGATATACCGTTTTGTGCGGAAAAAATAATATTCAGAACGAGAATATCACCTTCAATCTCGCGCATAAGAGCGACTATTGGTTCCACGTCAAGAATAAGGCGGGAAGCCACGTGGTTATGCTCTGTAACGGTGAAGAGCCCGATGCAGTAAACTTTACGGAGGCTGCGGAGATAGCGGCATATTATTCGAGCCTGCAGGGCGGCGTCAGCGTACCGGTTGACTATACCTTTGCAAGGAACGTTAAAAAGATACAGGGCGCTAACCCCGGACTCGTTATCTACCATACCAACTGGACAGCCTACGTCACACCCAGCGCGGAGAAGATAGCTAAACTAAGAGAAAACTAAAGCAAAAGCCGAGGATTTTTCACAAATCCTCGGCTTTTTTCATAAATTTATAAGGAAAAATAAATTTATGGAGGCTTTTATGGCGGAAAAGTATTTTGTGGCTTCAAATTCGGGAGGAGGGTTCTGCTCATATTACGAGGGCGCGTTTGACACGCGGAAATTTTCGCGGATATATGCGATAAAGGGCGGAAGCGGAACGGGCAAGGCGACCTTTATGAAGGACGTGGCAAGAGAAGCGGAGAAAAGAGGATATTCGGTGTGCTATATCTACTGCTCGTCGGACGCTCAGAGCCTTGACGGAATTATTATCAACGAACCGAAAATTGCCGTGCTTGACGGCACCGCACCCCACATCTACGAGCCCAAAACGGTCGGCGCGGTTGACAGCATCGTAAACCTCGGCGCATTTCTTGACGAAAATCTGCTTCGGGAGAGCAGGGGTGTGATTGAAAAAGTGAGCCTTCAAAAGCAGAGGGGCTTTTTGGCGGCGTACGGATATCTGCGCGCCTATGCGAGCATCTGCGAGAGCATAGATATTCTTGTAAAGCCCGCAGTCAATATGGAAAAGCTCAAAAAGCACGCACGCCGCATTGTCGAAAACGTACAAACGGGGCAGGGGAACGAAAAAAATCTTCTCGTGCGTTCCATCGGTATGCGCGGACTTTCATCATTTGATACCTATTACGAGCGCGCGCGAATATATTACGAGATACACGATCTCTTTGACAGTGCGCACATTTTTATGAGCGAGCTTTACTCCGCTTTGAAGGAAAGACGCGCGGATATGCGCATTTCAAACGATCCGATAATGCCGCGCCGCCTTGATGCCGTTGAGATAGAGGGGGAGGGATTAGCCTTTGAAATAACAAACGAGGGCAGAGAAGGATCACGCGCTATAAATATGCGAAGATTTATTGACGGCTCGGCAGTATCGCTCATAAAAGCGGATTATCGCGCCGCCGCAAGGGTCAGGGACAGCGCGCTGTCGCTCGCTCTCGCGGAATTTGAAAAGATCAAAAAGCACCACTTTATTTTGGAGGAGATCTACGGCGCAGCGATGGATTTTTCCGCAAAAGAGGAATATACACACCATTTTTGTAACAAAATTTTTGAAAATAATTGAAATTAATCGAAAAGATGGTATAATGATAGGTGAAAATTGCAAATTTTGATTTATCGCGAAGATAGTTAGAGAGAAAAAGGACGCTTTTCGAGAAAAGCTTGGCAAAAGCTTAAAATAGCTTTGCCCCGTTATGTGTTGTGAAACAACACAATTTGCGCGAAGTTTGTTTGCAAAACGATTTAAAGTTTTTTAGGGGTTATAGGGGGCAATTTTTCAAAAATGCCCCCTAAATCCCAACTAAACTAACTCCCCGCTAAACCAATATATAAATAAAACATCAACCGAGGATAAAATGAAGGTAGTATTATTTTCGCTTAACGGCTCATATTCGCACACCTGCTTAGCGCTCAGATGTCTGCGCGCACCGCTTGAGAGGGCGGGATATGAGACCGTTCTTATCGAAAACAATTTAAGAGATATGAGCGCCGCCGTTCTATCAAGGCTTTATGCCGAGAGGGCGGAAGTGTACGGCTTTTCCTGTTATATCTGGAATATTTCGCAGATGCTCGACATCGCCGTGGATCTTAAGGCGCTTTTGCCGCAGTCTAAGATCATTTTGGGCGGCCCCGAGGTCAGCTTTGAGCGCGAAAGATTCGATCTTGACTTTATAGATTGTATTGTCAGCGGTGAGGGCGAGGGAGTTATCGTTGACATCTGCGACAGAATAAGGAGCGGTCTGCCCATTGACAGATTTATCGACGGCGGATGCGCGGACGCTATGAGCGACGAGGGGATACTCTACCGCGACGGAGATTTTGAGGGCGGCACGATGCTCTATTACGAAAGCTCGCGCGGATGCCCGTATAAATGCGCATATTGCCTTTCATCGGCTACATCTGGTGTGCGCGCAAAAGATGTTGAACAGACCCTTGCCGATCTTCGCGCATTTGAAAGCCTCTCAAATAATATAAGAATAATAAAATTCGTTGACAGAACCTTCAACTTCGATATAAAAAGAGCAAACGCTATCTGGCGCGCTCTTTTGTCGGATGAATTTACAAAAAACTATCATTTTGAGATCTGCGCAGATCTTTTGAATGACGAAAGCTTTGAGATATTTGAGCAGATGCCGAGCGGTAAAATTCAACTTGAGGTCGGATTGCAAAGTACGAATGCCAGAACGCTTGATACTGTCTCGCGCCATCTTAATGCCGAAAAGATAATTAAAGCCGCGCGCAGAATAAAGGAGATGGGCAATATCCACGTCCACCTCGACCTCATCGCGGGGCTTCCGTACGAGGATATGGGATCATTTAAAAAATCCTTCGACGACGCCTATTTCGCCTGCGATATGCTCCAGCTCGGATTTTTGAAGCTTCTTTACGGAACAGAAATGAGGAATAAAGCAGACGAATACGGCTTCGTTGCATCAAAAAAAGCACCCTATACGGTGCTTAAAACAAATTGGATGAGCTTTGAGGATCTCTCTCTGCTTACCGAGATCGCGGATATACTTGACCGATATCGAGAGGGAGGGGGATTTGACACCTGCCTCGAATATGCGCTGGAGGGAGTGCCCTCGCCGTTCGATTTCTATCTCGGACTACGTAATTTTATTGCCGAGAGCGACGGCAGAAGCATTCGCAAGATTTCTCAAAATGACGCATACGCGCTTCTTTATCAGTATATCGCGTTTGCATACCCCGAAAAGGAAGAGAAATTCTCACGCCTTATGCACGAGGATTATGCTAAAAAGCAGGTAAGAAAGCCTCCGAAATTCAAAAAATAAAGGTTGCCACTTTCGTGACAACCTTTAGAAAGTCAAATATTAGAGAGCCTTAACAAGAGCCTCTGTATCCTGAGCGATAACAAGCTCTTCGTTTGTGGGGATCATATATACCTTAACCTTGGAAGCATCGGTCGAAAGCTTTGTAAGACCTGTCCAACCCATTGTGTTAGCGTTAACCTCTTTGTCAAGCTCGATTCCGAGGAATTCAAGACCGGAGAGTGCACCTGCACGGATCTTGGGTGTGTTTTCACCGATACCTGCTGTGAATACAACCGCGTCAAGACCGCCCATAGCTGCAGCGTATGCACCGATGTACTTCTTGATCTGATATTTCAGGATCTCAATAGCAAGCTCTGCGCGGTGGTTACCCTCGTTGATTGCTGCCTCAAGGTCGCGGCAGTCGGAGGAAACACCGGAAACACCGAGGAATCCGCACTTCTTGTTAAGATAGCTGTTCATCTCATCGATGGAGTAGCCCTTCTTTTCCATAATATAAGTTACGAGAGCGGGGTCGATATCGCCGCAGCGTGTACCCATGATAGTACCTGCGAGGGGAGTGAAGCCCATTGTCGTATCGATGCACTTGCCGTCCTTAACTGCGGAAATGGACGAGCCGTTTCCAAGGTGGCAGGTAACGATCTTCGTACCCTCTGCCTTGCCGCCGAGAAGCTTGATCATCTCGCCTGCAACAAAGCGGTGGGATGTTCCGTGCATACCGTAGCGACGGATGCCATACTCCTCGTAAAGATCATAAGAAACACCGTACATATATGCTTCCTCGGGCATTGTCTGATGGAAAGCGGTATCAAAAACGAGAGCCTGAGGTGTGCCGGGAAGGATATCAAGGCAAGCCTGAATACCCTGAAGGGATGCGGGAGTGTGAAGAGGAGCGAGGTCGCGGCACTTCTTGTCAAGGATCTCATAAACCTCGTCAGTAAGAATAACGGACTGAGAGAAATACTGACCGCCGTGAACTGCTCTGTGACCAACTGCCTCGATTTCGCTCATAGAAGAGATGCAGCCGTGCTCAGCGTGAACGAGCGCGTCAACAACTGCCTTCATAGCGTCTGTGTGGCTGGGCATAGCGATGTCTGCGGAATATGTGATACCCTTAACGAGCTGCTTGTGAGTAAGCTTGCCGTCAATACCGATCCTCTCGCAAAGGCCCTTTGCGATAACGTTGCCGTTGGTGGTGTCAAAAAGCTGATATTTGAGCGAGCTTGAGCCCGCGTTTACAACGAGTACATTCATTTAAATGAACCTCCAATAAATTTTTATAACAGATACATTATACACCATATTTTTTACAATTTCAAGATATTTTTCAAAAAAGGGGAATTATTATGGCCTTTGGAATAATTTGCGAATATAACCCATTTCACAACGGGCATCTTCGACAGATAAATGAAATAAAAAAGCTCTCCGATGAGCCGATAATCTGCGTAATGAGCGGAAATTTCACACAGCGCGGAGAGATCGCAGTTCTTGATAAATACACACGCGCCAAAACGGCGCTTTGTGCGGGAGCGGACGCGGTTCTTGAGCTGCCCGTGCCGTTCAGTATCGCAAGCGCGGAATATTTCGCGTCCGCGGGAGTGCATATTCTTAACGGAGTGGGGGTCGATAAGCTTTGCTTCGGCTCGGAGAGCGCGGATGCGGAAAGGCTTTATAAAATAGCAAGGACTGCCTGCTCGGAAGAGTTCTTGGCAGAGTGCGAGTCCATTTCAAAAAAAGACGGCAACGCCGCGGCATATTTTGAGCTTCTTGCCCGCTTTTCGGGGGAGAGCGATATACTCTCCAACGATATTCTGGGCATCGAATATACAAAAGCTATCATAAAGAATAATTATCCCATGCAGATATACCCGATAAAAAGAGAGGGAAGTGCATATCGCGATACGGAGCTTTCTGCCGGGGAGCATCCGAGTGCCCGCGCGATAAGACAGGCTTTGTTAGAAAATGACCTTGATAAAATAGCGGATTTCGTTCCATACGCGACTCTCGAAGCTCTGAAAAGAGAAGAAATATCCGACATTCAAAGAATATCCGACGGTGTGATCCTTTCGTTGCGCCTTGCGGATGCGGAACGCACCGACGTAGCGGTAAGCGACAGAGGACTTGTGAACAGGATCCTTTCGCTCTCCCACGAATGCACCGATCTTGCAGAGCTTGAAGCAAAGCTGCAGACCAAAAAATATACTAAAAGCGCGATACGCCGCGCTATGTTCTATATATTGCTCGGCGTAAAGCGGAGCGATCTTGCCTTTCTTCCCACACACGCGCTCCTTCTCGGCGCAAACGCAAGGGGCAGAGAATACCTCGCCGCCGTCCGTAAGAATGAAGGCGGTGTTAAGATAGTTACAAAGCCCGTAGATGCAGAGCCCTCAGACGTAGCCAAAAGAGCGGACGCGCTCTATACGATGTGCTTTGAAAATAAGCGCGAGAGCGGATTTTATCTTAAAAAATCCCCCGTTATAATTTAAAGAATAGTTTCATCACCGCCCGAATATAATGTAACGGGCGGTGATGATGTGAGATACTGTATAAAGTACATAAAAAGTGAAGAAAAAAGGGGAGAGCGTATCGCGCGAGTTGTCTGCGTGCTGACGTTTTTGCTCTGCCTTGCCGTAAACAGCTTTTACGAGGGCGCGGAGCTTCCCGATTTCTTCTATTACCTACATTGTAATTAAAAGGCTTTCGCAAAATGCGAAAGCCTTTGGGTTTTTATTGGATATCGACCGCTTCGGCGGTCACCGTAGCGGTATAATACTTCTTTCCGGATACCGTTCTGTAAAACTCCGCAACGCTTGCGTTGATATAGGGAGTAAGCCAGATGTAACCGATACCGCAGGAGAGGATGGCGAGCAGATGCCAGCCGATAAACGACAGCTCAAGTATGAAAAGCTCCATTTTGCGACCGTTCATCATAGCCGCGGACTTGTCAAGAGCATCCTGCGCGCTTATGGTGGGATCGTCCGCAACTATGTAGGGGACCATCGCATATTTATATGATGCGACGATTCCGGGTATCACACAGAGAAGGCTCCACAAAAATACGTAAACCGTAACTAAAACGTTGGAAAGGATCGCACTCTTCCAATGCTTGAAATATGAAAAGAGTGAACCTATGCTCGCTCTGCCCGTGCTGAGCAGATCAACGTTGAACTTGCGGTATCCCACGTTGACAATGCTTCCAAGACAAAACATAACTATGGATATGATAAATCCAAAGATCGCGAATCCGCCGATAAAAGCGAGGATAAGCGCGATATTTTCTTCAATAAAGACCCCAAGCTCGCCTAAAAGAGCGTCAAGCTCGGCATTTTCAAAGCCCTCAAGATCCGATGTATCAAAATTGAAGCTGACACCGCCGGAGCTGCTGCCGAAAAACGATGCTATTAGTGAAGCGACTATCGCAAGGCCCCAGTTTCCGCTGAGTGCTCTGCGCGCGTTCTCCTTTATTCTCGAAATGTCCATAAAGATCCTCCTTATTTGGTGATATACTTAAGATATGCGTTTATAAATCCGTCAATATCTCCGTCCATGACCGCCTGGATATTGCCGTTTTCGTGTCCTGTTCTCGTATCCTTTGCAAGAGTGTAGGGCATAAATACGTAGGAGCGTATCTGCGAGCCCCATTCGATATTTGCCTTGTTGCCCTGAATATCCTCAACTCGCTCAAGGTTTTCGCGTATTTTTATCTCGAGAAGCTTGGATTTAAGCATCTTAAGAGCCGTTTCCTTGTTCTGAAGCTGGCTTCTTTCGGTCTGACATCCGACCACGATACCCGTGGGCTTGTGAAGGATGCGGATAGCGGAGTCCGTTTTATTGATATGCTGACCGCCCGCTCCGCTTGAACGGTGCGCGGTGATGTCAAGATCCTCGGGACGAAGCTCTATGGTGTTGTCGTCCTCAAATTCGGGCATTACCTCAATGGAAGCAAAGGACGTCTGACGTCTGCCGTTCGCGTCAAAGGGAGACACGCGCACAAGACGGTGAACGCCGTTCTCACTCTTGAGATATCCGTATGCGTTTTCACCCTCGATCATTACCGTCGCGCTCTTTATTCCCGCCGCATCGCCGTCGAGCCAGTCAAGGAGCTTAACGGTGTAATCGTGAGACTCCGCCCAACGGGTGATCATTCTGTAAAGCATCTGCGCCCAGTCCTGAGCTTCGGTTCCGCCGGCGCCGGGGTGGAAGGAAACGATGGCATTGTTCCTGTCGTACTGACCGGAAAGAAGGATCTCTATCCTCATTCTCTCCTCCTGCGCCTCAATAGCCTCAAGCTCTGCCTTTACCTCCTCGGCATAGCCCTCCTCGTTTTCCTCAATTGCCATATCCGCAAGGGCAATAGCATCCTCAAGACGCTGAGCAAGTCCGTTGAACTCGTCAAGCTTTTTCTTGCCCTGCTTTATAGACTGCAAAATTTTGGATGAATTTATCTGATCGCCCCAGAAATCGGGATCGAGGGTCTTTTCCTCCATTTCGCCGACCTGCTTTGTCAGCTCATCGATGCGAAGGGAATCGCGAAGCTCCGCGATATCCTTTCTCATACCTATAAGCTGATATTTGTATTCTTCAAGCTCAATAATCATTTTATTACTCCAATCGTTACAATATTAATCCATTATATATATTACCACATCTTTTCCCATTTTGCAATATTTTTTTAAAAATAAGCAGGGAAGAGCAAATACTAACAGTCGCTCAAATAAGATAATCCATATTTTTCAGTATTCCCGTTAGGGATTATCAAATAAAACAAGTGTATTCGGCATTTTTTATGAACAATAACAAAAAAGTATTCGCAATTTGTATAAAAATAATAAAAAATATTGTGCAAAAGGGCAAAAATCATAAAAACTATATAAAAATATTGACTTTGAGAAGCTTTGGATTTATAATAAAATCACAGTAATATTTCATTTTGGCGAACAGAGCTGTGTTTGTCCTTAATGATCGATATCTGAACGGTAGCGGCGGAAGACGAAAACGCCTCCGCACCGACAAAAACAAAAGTTTTCAGAAAGGAAAAATTATGAAAAAAACAAGCAAAATTTTAGCCCTCGCGCTCGTTGCTGTAATGCTTCTTACGAGCTTGATGGTTATCCCCGCAAGTGCTGCGGAGACGGTTACTTACGTGCTTGATCCCAATACGGCTACTGCCGCAACCGGATTGAACGGAATCGAAACTGCGGGCACTGAGGATTTCTTTACTTTGAATATGAGCAATTCCAAGTATGAATCCGGCAAGAGCCACGAATTCGGCACAGCTGTAAATAACGGCGAAAAGGCAATGAGACTTTCCTTGAACGGCACTTCCAAAATCGTTGATGGTGCTATCCAGAGATCCATTGGCTTCACCACTACAGGAAAAGCTACAGTTAATGTATATTGGAATCAGGGAAGTGACACAGAAAGATCTCTTGATCTTTACGGATCAGATCTTCAGGTAATCAAGTCAGAATCCAAGGCAAAGGGATACTACGTATCAACGTTTGAGCTTGAAGAAGCAGGCACATACTATCTTGCTCACTTCAGCGGAACAGTATATTTCTTCTTGGTAGAGGTTATAGTTGAGGTTGGCTCCGGTTCTTCCACACCCACACCCACTCCTCAGACACAGACAAATAAGCTTGACGTAACGACACTTTCAGCAGCTGCTGACAAGGAAGCTATCGAAGGCGCGTACGATGAGTACTTCACGATCACAGGCTCTGCAACAAAGCGTTGGAGCGAATCCAAGGGTGTTTATGCAGTTGAGATCAACAAGAATTCTACAGGTGCTATCGAGTTTACAACGACAGGTAAGGCAAAGGTTACAGTAAGCTTTTCCTCCACAGGTAGCAGCAATGAGTCCAAGCTGGTAGTTGTTGACGCTAACGGCGCAAACGTAGGCGATGTTGCTTCCGTAGTTGGAACAACAGCAACAACAGTAACATACGAGCTTGAAACAGTTGGTACATATAAGGTAGTTGCTCCCTCCAGCGACAGAGGAACACGCGTTATGTCCGTTGAAGTAGTAACTGAGATCCCCGCAGCAGGCGATTGTGAGCACGAGGGTGGTACAGCTACCTGTAAGGATCTTGCAGTCTGCACAAAGTGCGGAGAGAGCTACGGCGCGCTCCTTTCTCATACAGGCGGCAAAGCTACCTGTAAGGATCTTGCAGTTTGTGAAGCTTGCGGTGAGTCCTACGGTAAGCTTGCTGACCACAAGGGCGGCGAGGCTACTTGCGTAGCAAAGGCAGTTTGTGAGGTTTGCGGCGAGTCTTACGGTGAGCTTGGCAACCACACACTCACATTTACAACAACTATTCCTACAGCTGAGCTTAAGGGCAAAACAACAGCTGCTTGCGCACTTTGCGATTATACATTTGAATCCGGCGAAGTTGGTATTATGACCGGTGGTGAGTATGTCCTTGATGCATCCGCTCTCGACGGTATTGCTCAGTACACACTCTTTGACGGTGAGGTTAAGGTAGTTGGCGGCTTGTTCGCTTGCCATCTCAGCTATAAGTACAGAACTGATGACGGCAGAGAAAGCAAGGACACATACATTGACTGGGACGGCGCTACACACAGAATGAACTTCGGTGGTACATCCGAGCTTCTCAACAACGGTGAAGGCGACAGCGCAGTTAAGAACGGCGGTCTTAAGAACTTTATCCAGATCACAACAACAGGTGAAACCACCATTACTATTTATTGGTGTGCAGCGGGCGACGGCAGACAGATGGGTGTTTACAGCTTTGACGGTCAGCTTGAGGTTGCAACCAATGAAACCTCCGTTAAGAACGGATACTACCGCAGCGAGCTCACAGTTCCCGCAGGAACTTGGCTCATCGGTGGATATGTTCCCGAGGGTGCTTCTTCAGGCGGTAACTACGTTAACAGAATCGTAGTTGACGTTCACGAGCACGAATGGCACGATGCAACTTGCGAAGAGCCTAAGCACTGCGATTGCGGCGCTGAGGAAGGCGAGGCTCTCGGTCACAAATGGACTGATGCAACCTGCACAACTCCCAAGACCTGCTCCGTATGCGGCGAGACAGAGGGCGAGGCTCTCGGTCACACATGGACTGATGCAACCTGCACGACTCCCAAGACCTGCTCTGCTTGTGGCGCTACCGAAGGCGATGGACTTGGCCACGATTATGACAGAGGCACTTGCGTAGAATGCGGCGGTGTAGATCCCGAATATACCATCTGGAACAGAATCATTGATGCTATCATGGCATTCATCCAGAGGATTCTCGGATTCTTCAAAAAAGCATAATTAATAATTGAATAAAATACAGCGGATGCTTCGGCATCCGCTGTTTCTTTGTATATGAAAGGGGCTGATTTAAGCAGCCCCTTTTTTATGTATTATTCAAGAATTTCAAATTTATAACCCACGCCCCAAACGGTCTTAAGCACCCATTTGTCGCTCACACCCTCAAGCTTTTCGCGAAGGCGCTTGATGTGAACGTCAACGGTTCTCGAATCACCCAGGTAATCGAAGCCCCACACCTTGTCAAGGAGCTGATCGCGGGTAAAAACGCGATTTCTGTTGTAAGCGAGGAAATAGAGAAGCTCAAGCTCCTTTGGAGGAACTGTCGCGGGCTTACCGCGGAGCTTCAACTCATATTTCTGAAGGCTTATCTCGATATTATCGAATTTAATTACCTCATTGTCAATTTTAGATGACGAATGAGAGCGCGTACGGCGGAGAACTGCCTTAACGCGTGCGGAAAGCTCCTTAAGGTCAAATGGCTTAGCCACGTAATCATCCGCGCCGAGCTCAAGGCCAAGCACCTTATCAAATGTCTCGCATTTAGCGGATATCATAATAATTGGCTGATTGGAAACCTCGCGGATCTCACGGCAGACCTGCCAGCCATCCTTTTTGGGAAGAATGATATCAAGAAGGACGATATCGGGGTTATAGAGCTTAAAGCTGTCAACACCGATCAAGCCGTCGTTAACCGCCTTGACCTCATAGCCCTCTTTTTCAAAATAGCTTTTCAACGTTTCACAAACTGTAATATCGTCGTCGATTACGAGAATTTTGGTATCCAACATTTTTTTTGCACCTCCGGGGATTTATATAAAGGTAAAATTATCACGATAACATGTTACCACTCAAACCTTAAAAAAACTTGAAATTTTTTAACTTATTTTGAAGAAATTTCAATATTTTTGAACAAATCGTTTCAAATATTGACAAAAACCAAATAAATTTTGAACAAACTATTAGGTTCATAAAAAATTATATCACACAAATATCAAAAAATCAATAAAATATTTTCAAATTAAAACAAAAATAGAAAAACATTTGCTAAAATTACCAAAATTTGTTTATTATTTTGATAAAAATATACAAAAATCGCCGAATTTTGACGTCTTTTGAGGGCAATAGCAAGTAAAATTCTCAACAATAGTTGACAAAACTGCAAATCTGTGATATAATGAGTCACAATCGGAGAGAATTGCCATAACCAAAAGAGCAGGGAACTTGCTCGCAGGGGCACTCCGTGCACCCGCTAAATGCAAAGTGCAAAGTGCAAAATTGACGGCTACGCACTAACTTGTGTAGGGGCACAAACCAAGCCTTCCCCAGCGGGGAAGGGGGACCGCTCGCGGTGGATGAGGAGATCGCCGACAGCACGAGACCCACGGCTACCCACTAACTTGTGTAGGGGCGCACTGTGTGCGTCCGCTCCCAAATCAAACTAACCCAAGCCTCCCGTCGCCAGGGAGGTGGCGAGCCTGCGAGCCGGAGGGAGTTCCCCTCGCAAAGCGAGGTTTCCTGCACCGC
>JAFXKD010000023.1 GCA_017531925.1 Clostridia bacterium
AATCGCGTTTTTGCAAAGCAAAATGGAGTCGTAAGACGACAAGCGTTTTGCTGGGCGCGCCACTCAAACTTTACATATACACCGAATTACACGCGCGGCGTTGTTGTGACGCGAGGCGCGGTGCAACACAATTTGCGCGGAATTAGTCAGTTTAGCACATACTAAACGGCTATTGGGCAAAGCGCCTTAAAGCTTTTTTTGGTACTTTTTTCTCGAAAAAAGTACGGTCTATAATTTAACTAACTTCTCGAAAAAAGTAGGTACATAATCCAACAAACATATTCGGTGCGGTGGCTTGAAAATAAAAATATATCCGTCTGCCAAGATACACTTGGCAGGCGGATATTCGTTTACGCCGCGAGGGATGTTCCGGAGGACAGAGTTTGATTCAGCATATTTTCGATAAATATTCCGTAGCCAACCGTGGGATCTCCTATCATTACGTGTGTGACCGCTCCCACGAGCTTGCCGTTCTGGAGTATCGGGCTGCCGCTCATTCCCTGCACTATTCCGCCCGTTCTCTCAATAAGCTCGGGATCGGTAATTTTTACCGTGAAGCATTTATTTCCCGTTGCGCCTCGGTTTATATTGCTTATTTCAATCCTGTATTCCCTTCTTTCGCCGCCATCGAGCGTGCAGAGAAGCGTTGCCGCGCCCTCCTTAAGCTCGTCGCGAAGCCCTATGGAATAAGTTTTATCTGTGATTTCCGCCGGCGCAGCCGCAAGCGCGCCAAACACTCCGCAATCCGTGTTTTTTGCGATGGAGCCCATCTTTGAGGAATTGAAATATCCCTTAAGCTCGCCCGGCGCTCCGCGTTCGCCCTTGACAATTCCGTTTATGCACACGCCAAGCACGCTTCCGCCCACGATCTTCGTCAGCTCGCCCGTTTCGCTGTCGCAGACGCCGTGACCGAGGCCACCGAACTCGCCGTTCTGAAGAACATAGGTCAGTGTGCCTATTCCCGCGCCGCTATCCTTAAGATGAATGCCGAGGACATACCTTTTTTCGCTCTCGGAATATCCGGGCTTGAATTTTACCGTTCCTTCCCTGCCCGCGCGCTCATAGGTGAGGGTGATCTCTCCCCCGCTTTCCGCAGCCCTTGAAAGATCTGCAGCTCCGAGGACGCTTTTTCCGTTGACCTTAGTGACCGTATCGTATAGCCTTAGTCCCGCCTTGTATGCGGGGTTTTCGCTTTCGCCCTCAAATCCGACCACTACCGCCCCCTCAAGCGCAAATTTCAAGCCAAATGGCACGCCGCCGACATATAGCTTTACATCCTCTATCCTGTTTACCGTAACACTTTTTACGGGGATCGCTCCAAAGAGCATATACCGTCCGCTCGTCCGCCCCGCCTCGCTTTCCTCACCGCTTGCAACAAAGCTTGCTCCAAGGTAGCTTGGGATCTCATCCTCGGCAAAGCAGGTCACCGTTTTCGGTATCACGAGCGAATAAGCCGCCATCACGCACGAGATCGCAAGAGCCAAGCACGAAAGGATGAGCAAGGCGCGACGGGCGGCACGTTTTTTGATTTTCTTCTTTATTCTATCAAGCATTTTATCGTTACCTCCCTGAAAAATTAAAAATTTAGCGAAAATTTTAATTCTCCTATTTATAATTTGCGCAAAATGTGATAAAATAAAAGTGTTAAAATTTTGTTTTTGAGCCTTTGATTATTATATGAAGGTAAGAAAATTTTATTCCAAAAAAAGAGGAGCGCGCGTATGGAAAGGACCGACAACGTAATAACGACATATATGGAGCGCTCGCTTCACTCGGCTTTAAAGACTCATTTCTGCCCCGATGAGACCTGTCATGAGGTGAAGATGGGCAGATACGTAGCGGACGCGTGCGACGGTAAGACCATTTTTGAGATACAGACGGGAGCCTTTGGAAGGCTTTCGGGAAAGCTTAACTTTTATCTTGAAAATACCGATCTTGACGTTGTTGTAGTGCGCCCTGTGGCGAAAAATCGGCGCATCTTCTGGCTTGATACTGAGTCTGGAGAGATGCAAAGGAGCGCGCGACCGTCTCCACGGCACGAAACTCTTGCTTCGGGACTCGCCGACCTTTTCTACGTTCGCGAGCTTATCGGTAAGAAAAGGCTTTCATTTTGTTTTGTCTTAATGGACGTGAACGAGGTGCGCCTGCTCGACGGCTATGGCAAGGACAAAAAGAAGCGCGCGACGAGTGTTGACAGGCTCGCGGGCGAGATATATTCCTTGACTTACGTACATAGTATTGACGACGTGAGGGATATTTTGTTTCCCCTACTGCCCGACGGGAAGTTTTCACGCGAGGAGCTTTCAAAATGCTTAAAGCTCGGTGGACTCAAGCTCTGGAGCGCGCAAAAGCTGCTTTTAGAGACGGGGCTGCTTAGCAGCGAGAGGGATGGAAAGCGCTTAGTGTTTAAGAAGATTGATTGTGGAAGTTAGTTTGCCTATGTGTCGCCTGCGTGAACGGCTTCGCACTATGTTCGCACACACCCGCGCTCCGCGCTGATGTTTTGCCTACTTTTTCAAAAGTAGGCGCAGCGCGGCGTTAGCGCAAAAACAGCGTTTCTTTTGTTAGCTTTTCTTTGCGCTTCTTTGCCCAAAGAAAAGCGGCTAAATGGTTTTGGTATTAAAAGTTAGTGAGATTATAAACCGCTCAATACGGAAACCCCCAAAGCTCATTTTATTCGCTTTGGGGAACCCCTACGCCGCTTGGGCTCCCGCTTTTGAAAAAGCGGGGCAAAACAGTAGCTTGGTTTGAGCGGATTTTACACAAATTTTCGATAATTCACGGGTGAATTATCGGTTTTGAAGCTCCGATATCATCCTTACACGCGAGCGTGACGGCTGAAATCGAATCATCAAAACTACGAAAAATCAAATAGGGGATTTGATTTTTCTAAAATTTGTTTACTTTCCAATAAGCCTTATTCGTCGGTGGAAGCTAAAGAATGGTTTATTTTGCCGGTTAGAAGATATTAAAGCAAAAAGGGACTTATCAAGTCCCTTTTTTGAATTCACTTATGCTTTTGCCGTACATTTTCTTGAAAACGCGGCTGAAATACGCGGGATCGTCAATTCCCACAAGCTCCGCCGCCTCATAAGCCTTGAGCCCGAAGCGCTCGATGTACGTTTTGGCAAGCTCCATTCTGTATTTCGTGAGGTAGTCGATAATGGTGATTCCCTTCACCTGCTTGAATATCGCGTGAAGGTAGTTCGGTGTGAGTCCGAATTCCTCCGCCATTTGTGCAACGGTGATCTTTTTTTGATAATTTTTAACTATATACGATACAGCCATCTCGCTGTAAGCGATAGCGGAGGTTGAAAATGCCTTGTTATCAAAGGCAACGTAGTCCATACTCGACTTTGTAATTCTGCTCAAAAACTCGATAAGGAGGGAAAGCGCGCGTGTTTCCTCGCCGATCCTCTCGCCCGTATTACAGGCGACGATCTTTTTCATATAGGGCAGTATAAAATCAAATTGGCGCGCAGAAAAGCCCTCCGCTGGGAGCAAAAAGCGGTTGCCGGCGAGAAGCTCCGTCATCAGCTCGCGTATCTCGTCATCGGAAAGCGAGCCGGATGTTACGGTCCTTACGTTCATTCCGCACTCAACGCCGATACAGTACATCCTTACGGGGGGTTCACCCTCGGAGTAGATCTCACAGCCCTCTGCGAAAAAGAGCGGATAAACGTGTCCTGCGTCGCACGGAAGCGTGAGCGAGGGACTTTGATACACGCACTCACCGCTGTCAACGTAGCAAAGCTCGAAAAGGCAGGGGTCCTTCTGTATCTGCGCGCTATAGCTCGGCGCGATCGCCACGCAATTGTATTTGATTTTTGGAATGGTCGTTAATTCAACGTCGTAAAATAACACGGTGAGGTCTCCTTTTTATTTGAGTTTGGCGGGGAGTTAGTTGGATTATGGATTGTTCTTTTTCGAGAAAAAGAACCAAAAAGCTTTTGATCGCTTGGCTTGAGCAGATTTTACACAAATTTTCGATAAAACGCGGGCGTTTTATCGGTTTTGAAGCATCAATACCGCCCTTACGTGCAAGCACGACGGTCGGTATTGCTCCTTCAAAACTACGAAAAATCAAATCGGGGATTTGATTTTTCTAAAATTTGTTTGTGAGTGCGTAGCCGTGGGGTTCGCGGTGGGCGGACGTTTGCTCGGGTCGTCGGGGTAGCGAAGCGGCACGAGCGTAATGAATAACAGTCCGGGGGACTGTTAGAACGCGAGTGGACCGAGCCCACGCGAACCCCCAAAGCTCGCGTTGCTCACTTCGGGGAACCCCTACC
>JAFXKD010000003.1 GCA_017531925.1 Clostridia bacterium
CAATCCGTAACCGCGCCGAACGGTCGCGCGATATGTTGCCGAAAGGTGTTATCGCGAGGAAAGTCCGGGCTTCACAGGGCAGAGTAGCTGATAACGTCAGCCGCAGGCGACTGCCGGGAAAGTGCAACAGAAATAAACCGCCCCTGAGTAATCGGAGGTAAGGATGGAAAGGCGAGGTAAGAGCTCACCCGTTTCTATGGTAACATAGATCCGCTGTAAACCCTACTCGAAGCAACACCGAGCGCAGATGTTTGCCCGACACATATCTGCAGGGTGGCACGGGGTAACCCGAAGCTTATCGGTGACGGTAAGCGAAGATTGATGACCGTTTAAGACAGAACCCGGCTTACAGACGCGATTACAAATTAAAAAGTCCTCTCAGAGCGAGAGGACTTTTTAATTTATTTTTTAATTGCATACAAATTAAGATCCCACGCGGGAATATAGGGAAAACGGCGGAGATACAGGGAATAGTTGGGATTAATTTCTTTTACAAGCTCTGGCAGGACGAACATATCCTCGCTTCTGTGATATAGGGATACAAGGAGCTTTGGGGCATACTTATTTATCGTTTTTGCAGAGCCTAGCAGAGCCTCGCGCTCAGAGCCCTCAACGTCGTATTTTATATAATCCACGCTCTCTCCCTCAAGCACGGAGTCCACGGTTAGCACGGGAACTTCATTAATTTTTGAAACGATATTTCCGCGCGAGACAATACCAGCGTTTCTGT
Source organism: Clostridia bacterium (assembly GCA_017531925.1). Classification (GTDB taxonomy): domain Bacteria; phylum Bacillota; class Clostridia; order Oscillospirales; family CAG-272; genus RGIG4608. The sequence continues at coordinate 731 of JAFXKD010000003.1, forward strand.
TTCCGCTCGCATCGAAGAGCAGGGTGGTGTTCTCGCACCACGCTCCTGCGTTGACACAATTTATCTCAACATTTGTAACATTTTGGACATATTCCGAGAGTTTTCTGAAATTTCTCGCGTCGGGCTCAAGAGCTATGGCTTTTTTTAGTGCGGGATTGTAAAAAAGCATTTCTCTGACGGTATCACCGTTGTATGCGCCAAGATCGAGATAGCTATGGATATTTTTGCATTCAAGCAGATTTTCATAAACCTCTCGCTTGTCGCTCTCGCTTTCCCAAAGATATTTGATATCACCCGTGAGCTTATAGCAGATCACGTTTTTATAAATTCGCCTTGACTCTTCATCCGCGAGCATTTTATAAACGGCTTCAAATCTATCTCGGGTAGCTTCAAAAAACTCGATAGTAAATAGGGTATCTCCGAAAACGGGAACGTCGGGAGCATAAAGCTCACATTCATCTCCCACCCTCTTAAAAAGCGCCATAACCTCGGGCAGAGAGGAAGCAAAGGAGAGAAGCACGATGGGATCTTGCCCCTCGTATTTTTCTTTCATAGCTGAATAAGAAATAACTGTCTTTCCGTGGAAGCTGTGGCCGCGTACAAACCCATCGCTCGCAAAGAAATCCGAGATGGTCACGCCGTATTTTTCGCAAACTGCGATTATCTTATCCGCGCCGTTGCCCATGCCGTACATAACTATCGGACGGTCACTCGCCACGAGATAATGCCACAGGTCGGTTTTAATGCTTATATCCATATTTGACCTCGTATCGTTTATTGAGAAGATTATATCACAAAAAAAGAAAAATATCAATATTTTATTGACTAATGATATAAAAAGTGATAAAATCAATATATAAAATAAAAGGAGGAAGCTTATGCTAAAGAGAGAAAAGTATCCCGTAATAGAGTTTGACGATTGCTGGGAAGCGGTAATAAATCCGAGTCTTTTACAAAGTGAATATGGCGTGCTTCCTTACAATAAGCTTGTGATCTCTTTTTTTGGAGAGGCGATAAGGATCCTTCTGGATGAAGGAAAAATAAGGGAGTATATTACCGTAAGCGGAGAAAATCCCGTTGTAATATATAAGTTTACCGATGCGGACGTGCTTATTACTCACGGAATGGTGGGTTGTCCTGCCTGCGCGGGAAATCTGGATTGTCTTACGGGTATTGGAATAGATACTGTTATGTTTTGCGGCGGAGGCGGTTCTCTTGACGGCAAGATGGAGGTTGGACAGCTCTTCGTTGTTGACGGAGCGATCAGGGATGAGGGCTTTTCATATCACTATATCGAGCCTTCAAGGATCATCTACTCAAATGCGGATGTCACAAGCAAAGTATGTAAGCATTTAGATGAGAATCGTATTTCTTATATACGCGGGATAACCTGGACGACGGATGCTATGTGTCGTGAAACTCGCGACAGAATAGCAGCGAGAAGAGAAGATGGCGCAAAAATAGTTGAGATGGAGCAAGCAGGATGCTTGGCTGTAGCTCAGTTCAGAGGTATAAAATACGGAGCCATCATTTATGCGGGTGACGACGTTTCCGGCGCAGAATGGGATCAAAGAGCTTGGATGAGCAGAAAAGGACTGCGGTATTCGCTCACGGAGCTTTGCAAAGAATTGGTACAGATAATTTAATAAATATAAAAGGAGAAAAACTATGAATTGCTTATTTTGTAAAATAATAGCCGGAGAAATTCCGTCGAAGAAGGCGTTTGAAAACGAAAATATTTACGCGTTTTACGATATCGCCCCACAGGCACCCGTACATATTTTGGTGATACCCAAGGCGCATATCGAGAGCGTTGACGGAATTACGGCGGAGAACAGCGCCATCGTTGCTGAGATATTTGAGAATATTCCCAAAATCGCGAAGGCAGCGGGAATTGAAAATGGCTATCGTGTTATATCAAACTGCGGAGATGATGCTTGCCAGAGCGTTCATCACCTTCATTTCCATATTCTCGGCGGCGCGAAAATGTCCGAAAGAATGGCTTGATCAAATTAAAAAAGCTACTCATTGCGAGTAGCTTTTTATGTTTTTAAAGAGATTGCTTTTCGGCTTCGGTTACATATTCGAGCAGTATCACGAGAGTGAGGCAGATGCAACCCATAACGAGAGATATCGATCCTGAGCTGATGCCACAGAGCATCGATAAAAATCCTATGAGAGCGAGAAGTCCGAATACGATTTTGGCAACCAAAATAAATTCCGCAGAGCAGAAAAAAGCGAGAACAAGATCGAGCGCGGATGTGCCTTCTGCAGTCAAAAAATCGCTTTTTGTTTTTTTGGGGAACACAGCAACGCGAGTTCCTGTTTTGGAAGTGTAGTTATCAAAGTTTATACTTTTTCTATGTGAATTGTAGTAATATGTTGCGTTCATAAGAATCTCTTTTTCTTAAAATGGAATTGATGTGATGTTATAATACCACAAAAGAAATGATTTGTCAATAGAAAATTTCTGATTTTGGAAAAAATATTTAAAAATTTTCAAAAAATACTTTACAAGCGGAAAAATTTGTGGTATAATTATTCCACAATAAGAAATTTTACTCTTTTTCGGAGGTATGTTATGGATTATATCGACAGAATAAAATTGATAAAAAGCGAAAAGAGGATAACCAATGATGCACTCTCGGACATGACGGGAATTCCGCTTGGAACACTCTCTAAAATTTTGGCGGGCATCAGCGACAGTCCAAAGCTTTCAAATATCGTGGCGATTTGCGACGCGCTTGAAACTTCTCTTGAATACGTGGTTAACGGTATTCCTGAAAACACGAATAATTTTACGCTTGACCGCGGAGAGATGCGCCTTATCGAAAATTATCGTGCGCTCGATTCTCACGGCAAGGAGCTTGTAACTCTCGTGCTTGATAAGGAGAGAGAAAGAGTTCTTCGTGCGGCATACGTTGACGGCTCGGCAGAGCTTGAAAAAACAAATGATGCGAGAATACTTCCTACGGCTATATCTGCGGAGTCTGGTCTTTCCGCACGCGAGATACGAAGAAATCGCGGACTTGGAAAGCGTGCTCTTCCTCTCTTTGATATGCCCGTTTCCGCAGGCGTCGGTGTTTTCCTTGACTCTGCTGCAAGTGATGAGATCATGATCCCCGATAACGACCGCACGAGCGAGGCGGATTTTGCGCTCCGAATCAGCGGAAACAGTATGGAGCCAAAATATCGTGACGGCGACGTGCTTCTCGTTTCCAATTCCGACTACGTTGAGGTCGGTGAGCTTGGTATCTTCATTCTTGACGGAAGCGGATATTTCAAGATATACGGCGGTGACCGACTTATCTCGATGAATAAGATATACGGCGATATTTTGCTTAAGGATTTCCAAAGTGTAAGCTGCGTGGGCAGAGTGGTAGGAAAGCTCAAGAGAAAATAGAAAAGTGACAAAATAATACCAAAAAGCACAATTCTCTTGCAATTGTGCTTTTTTTGTGATAAAATTAAGCGATATTTAACTTAGGAGAAGAAAATGAAGATAGTTTTTCTTGACGCGCTTACCCTCGGTGAGGATATAGACCTCTCAGGCTTTTCGGAGCTTGGCGAGGTTGAGATATACGGGACGAGCGATGAAGCGCAGATACGCGAGAGAACTCGCGATGCAGACGTTATTATTACAAACAAGCTTAAACTGAATGCGCAAAATCTTGACGGAGCGAAAGCTTTGAAGCTGATATGCGTAACAGCGACGGGATACGACAATATCGACGTTGAATACGCAAGAAAACGAGGCGTTGGCGTGTGCAACGTGGTGGGCTATTCTACCTCAAACGTAGCGCAGATAACCGCCTCCATGGTCCTTGATCTTATAAACAGAATGGACGATTACCGAGATAGTGTAAAAAGCGGCGAATACAGCGCAAGAGGAGTTGCGAACGTGCTTTCTCCAACCTATCACGAAATAGAGGGAAAGACTTGGGGTATTGTCGGCTTTGGAAACATTGGACGCCGTGTTGCAAGGATAGCCGATGCGCTCGGTTGCCGCATACTTGTGAACAAGAGGGAAGCGATACCCGATTATGAATGTGTTGATATTGACACCATATGCAGGGAGTGCGATATAATCACCCTTCATACTCCGCTCAATGACGGAACGAGGGGGCTTATTGGCAAAGAAAGGCTTGAGATGATGAAGGACGAAGCTATACTTGTCAACGTTGCTCGCGGAGCGGTGCTTGACGAGGGCGCGGTCGCACGAGCCGTTAAGGAGGGTAAGCTCGGTGGTTTTGGCTGTGACGTTTATTCCTCGGAGCCGTTTGGTGCTGAGCATCCGTATTTTGCGATAAAGGATATGAATAACGTTATTCTCACACCCCATATGGCGTGGGGCTCTCTTGAAGCAAGGCTCAGACTTTGCTCCGAGGTAAAGCAGAACATAATCTGCTATTTTGATGGCAAGTTAAGAAATAGAATTGACTGATAAAGGAGAATCATTATGAAAAAAAGTACATTTTTTGAGGACTTTAAGAAATTTATAACGCGCGGAAACGTTATAGATATGGCAGTCGGTGTTATCGTCGGCGGCGCTTTCACTTCTATCGTCAATTCGATGAGTAACAATATATTAAAGCCCGTTATCAACTGGATACTCACTCTTGTTCTCGGGAAGGGCAGTCTTTCTGAGGTTTATACTTTCCTTCAGAAGGTCGAAAAGGTTGACGAAACGGGAGCAACCGTTATTGACCTTGCGGAATCCATATATATCGACTGGGGCGCGCTGATAAATGCGATAATCAATTTCCTTGTTATTGCGTTCGTTCTTTTCAGTATCGTGCGTGCGATAAATAAGCTGCGTGAGTTCAACGGTGATATTATTACCGTGATCGATAAAAACTCCTTTTCAAGAGCAGAGAGGAAGGAGCTTAAGGCTCACGGCGTAGATCCTAAGGATATCAAGGCAGCAAAGGCTTACTTTGTTGAAAAGGAGCGTCTTGCCAAGGAAGCCGAGGCTGCAGCGCAGGCCGAAGCAGAGGCAAAAGCGGCTGCCGAGAGAGCGGCAAATCCCACAAGTGAGGATCTTCTCAAAGAGATCAGAGATCTTTTGAAGAATAAATGATCTGAAATTCAAAAACGCGGTTGTTTTTCTGCAACCGCGTTTTTTGTCTTGAAATCCCGATTGTTTTATGGTATAATGAGTTGATTATGGATCATGAAAGGAGAGGCGGATGAAAACTAAGGTTTTGGCGGTCGTTGGGCCAACCGCAAGCGGAAAGAGTGCGCTTGCTATTGAGCTTGCAAAGCGTCTTGGCGGCGAGATAATCTGCTGTGATTCGATGCAGATATATAAGCAGATGAATATAGGCACGGCAAAGCCCGATGAGAGCGAGCTTGCGCAAGTTAAGCATCATCTTTTTGATTTTGCCGATCCCTTTGTAAGCTTTTCCTGCGCGGACTATATACCGCTTGCGCAGGCCACTGTTGAGGATATATCCCCACACGGGAAATTGCACATCTTTTGCGGAGGAACGGGGCTTTATCTTGACAGACTGTTTTCCGGTGCGGATTTTGCATCTACTGAGATAGATGAGTCATTCAGGCGCGAGATGGAGGCGTTCGCTCTTGAATACGGTAATGATGCTCTACACCAAAGGCTGAGGGAGATAGATCCCAAAAGCGCTGAGGAGATACATCCCAATAACGTTAAAAGAGTTATCCGCGCGCTTGAGATATACAAAACGAGCGGAAGGACGAAAAGCGAGCTGGATGCAGAGAGCAGGGAGTCTGAAAATCCTTACGACGTAATTCAGATAGGCATTTGCTTTGAGGACAGGGAAGCACTGTATAAAAGGATCAATTACCGCGTTGACAAAATGCTTGAAATGGGCTTACTGACGGAAACTAAGGCTCTTCTTGATGCGGGCGTTTTTGATGCGAACTCCACCGCGGCGCAGGCGATAGGGTATAAGGAGCTTTTGTCGTATTTTAAAGGAGAAAAGCCATTGGAGGACGCCGTTGAGGATCTCAAGATCGCTACCCGAAGATATGCCAAGCGGCAGATGACTTGGTTCAAGTCCCACGGTGACGTGATATGGATTTTCGCTGACGGCAAGTCGGTTTCAGAGCTTGCGGACGAAGCGGAAGGAATAATAAAAGAGCGATTTATTGATTGATTTACGGCTTTTTGGCGAAAAATCGAAAATAATTGAAATATTTTTATAAAAGTTATAAAATAAGGCTTGACATTTGACTAAAAAAATAGGATAATATATATGTATCATTATGTCTCCTTTGAGACTCGGATAATTCGTTTATAAATTTCTAAAAATAAAAAGAAGGTTGGAAAGAAGAATGAAAAACATTACATCTTTGTTCGGCAAAAAAGAAGCTAACGATTACGATAAGTACTATCGTGACGATGACGATCTCTACAACGATACCGAAGAGGGTGACGAGGACGTAACCACATACGGTGAAAAGAGAACGGACGGCGTTTCCTTTAACGCAAGCTCCGCTCCCGTTTCGCTTAAGGTAGTTAAGCCCAAGAGCTATGCTGACGGTCCTTCGATCGCAGATCACCTTGCTGCAGGCAGCACCGTTGTTCTTAATATCGAATCTCTTGACAGAGCGGGTGCTATCCGCCTTATCGACTTCCTTATGGGTGCTATCCATGTTCTTGGCGGCGATATGAAGAGCGTAACTAAGACAACACTCGTATTTGCTCCCAGAAACGTTGGCGTTTCCGATTTTGAGAACGTTGAGGAGTCCGCAGACGTTGAGGAGAATGACGGCGAGGAGCTTGACGCTTAATTGCAATGACTTATTTTGACGGTCCTGAAAACAAAGAGCAAAGGCTCTTTTATGCAAGGCTTGACGATCTGATGAAGCGCGCGGACGGGGGATATATTGCCCATTCTGCATTCCTGTCGCCGAGCGAAGCATTTCGGGCGGAGAAATATTTTGCATTAAAAGGTAATAAGGACAGGATTTGCTTTTTCGGCGGCTACGCGAGTGCCCAGAGAAAGCAAATCTTTCTTTTGCCGGAGTATATTTCGCCCTTTGATGATGAAAATATGCTTTTTGACGCGCTTGCGGAAGATCTTGATGATGCCATAAAGGCATTGAGGATCACGGGAAGCGGTTTTCGTGCGCTCTCGCACAGGGATTATATGGGAAGCATATTTTCGTTTGGTATTGAGCGCGAGACTCTTGGTGATATATGCGTGCTTGACGATCACACGGCTATAGTTTTTTGCACCGCTGAGGTGGAAAAATATCTCCTTGCGGTTATGGAAGGGGTCGGGAATGATAAGGTTAAGCTGGAGAGCATAAGGGTGGACAGAAATATGCCATCAACTCAGAAATATCAAGCCTTTACAGATACCGTTGCGAGCGACAGGCTTGACTGCGTTGTGGCATCTGTTTGCAATCTTGCGAGAGAAAAGGGACAAAATCTGATACGCGGCGGTCTCGTTGAGCATAATTATGAGCAGGCAGGAAAGATAGATGCAAGAGTGTCCGCGGGTGATATAATCAGCGCGCGCGGATATGGAAAATTTATAATTCGTGATATCTCGCAAACCACCAAAAAGGGAAGGATAAGGCTTTTGGCGGATAAATATATATAAATATTAATAAAAATATTGACAAAAAAAATATTTTGTGCTAATATTTATATTGGTAATATATGTGGCTGTGACGAAGACGGTGTTTTTTAAAGGGCTTACAGAGAGCGTGCGGTTGGTGAAAGCGCGCAGCGAGTAGAAAAGCACAGATCACTTCCGAGCCGATCGCTGACAGTAACCTCAGGCGATCCGTATTTCTGCGTTAAGGAAATTGAGTGGCTTTTTCTCTTGAAAAAGCAAAATGAGTGGTACCGCGGTAATTCCGTCTCATAGGCGTTTTGTCTATGGGACGTTTTTTAATTTTTGATAACAATTTAAAGGAGATATATTATGGCAAAGGATTACACAGGTTCTTTAAATCTTCCAAGCACAAAATTTGAGATGAGAGCAAATCTTCCCTCAAGGGAGCCTCTTATGCTCGATTATTGGAATAGCATCGGTCTTTACGACAGGATGCAGGAAAGGGCGGCAGGCAAGCCCACGTTCGTCGTTCACGACGGACCTCCTTTCTCAAACGGAAATATCCATATGGGTACTTCGCTTAACAAAATTCTTAAGGATTTTATTAACAAATCAAAGACTATGGAGGGCTATCTCGTGCCCTTTACACCCGGTTGGGACAACCATGGTATGCCTATTGAGTCGGCTATCATAAAGAAGAACAAGCTTGACAGAAAGAAGATGAGCATTTCCGATTTCCGCCGCCAGTGTCACGCGTTCGCTCAGGACTACGTTGACATTCAGATGGGACAGTTCAAGCGTCTTGGTGTAGTTGCGGATTGGGAGCGCCCCTATCTTACTATGAATCCCGAATTTGAGGCTCGCGAGGTTCTCGTTTTCGGTGAGATGTTCAAGAAGGGTTATATCTATAAGGGACTTAAGCCCGTTTATTGGTGCCCCAAGGATGAGACCGCTCTTGCAGAGGCTGAGATCGAATACAAGACCGACAAATGTACTTCCATTTACGTTAAGTTCAGAGTAAATGACGATCTTGGCAAGCTTAACGGTGTTTGCGATAAGAACAACACATACTTTGTTATCTGGACAACAACCACATGGACTCTTCCCGGTAACCTTGCTATTGCACTTAATCCCGATGAGTATTACGTGGTTGCAAAGGCTGAGAACGGCGAGTGCTATATCGTAGCGGAGGCTCTTCTTCCCAAGACAATGGAAGAGGGCGGAATCGAAAATTACGAGGTTCTCACCAAGATGCCCGGACGTGAGTTTGAATATATGAAGGCTCAGCATCCCTTCCTTGATCGCGAGAGTCTCGTTTGCAACGCCGACTACGTTACTATGGATAGCGGTACGGGCTGCGTTCATACGGCTCCCGGCTTTGGTGCGGACGACTACAATACCTGCCAGAGATACGGAATAGAGATAATCGTTCCCGTTGATGATAGAGGATATCAGACAAAGGATGCGGGCAAGTTCGCAGGTCTTTACTATGAAGAATCCAACAAGGCGATCCTTGCCGATATGGTCGAGACCGGTGCGCTCTTCGCATCAAAGGAATTTGAGCACGAATATCCTCACTGCTGGAGATGTAAGAATCCCATCATCTTCCGTGCAACGCCTCAGTGGTTCTGCTCGGTTGACGCATTTAAGGATGAAGCGGTTGCCGCTTGTCAGGGTGTTCAGTGGCTTCCCGAGTGGGGCGGTGACAGAATGGAGCAGATGATCAGAGAGAGAGCCGATTGGTGTATCTCCCGTCAGCGTCATTGGGGTCTTCCCATTCCCGTATTCTACTGTGAGGATTGCGGTAAGCCCGTTTGCACGGACGAAACTATAAAGAAAGTATCCGAGATCTTTGGAGCAGAGGGCTCCAATGCTTGGTTTGATAAGGAAGCATCTGAGCTTCTCCCCGAGGGCTTTGTATGTCCTCATTGCGGCGGTGTTCACTTTACTAAGGAGCATAACACACTTGACGGTTGGTTCGACTCCGGTTCCTCACACTTCTGCGCTCCCGACCTTTACCGTGAGATCGGTGAAGCGGCTGACGTTTATCTTGAGGGCGCCGACCAGTACAGAGGTTGGTTCCAGTCCTCGCTCCTCACAGCCGTTGGCGCGGTTGGAAGCGGTGCGCCCTTCAAGACTGTCCTTACGCACGGCTGGGTAGTTGACGGAGAGGGAAAGGCTATGCACAAATCCCTCGGTAACTCCATCGCTCCCGAGGAGATGATCAAAAAGTACGGCGCTGACCTTGTTCGTCTTTGGGTTGCTTCGAGTGATTACCGCGTTGACGTTCGCGTTTCCGACAACATCTTCAAGCAGCTTTCCGAAACTTACAGAAAGATCAGAAATACGAGCCGTATCATTCTTGCAAATCTCAATGATTTCAATCCAGACACGGATATGGTCGCTATCGACGAGCTTTACGAAATAGATAAGTGGGCTCTTACACGTCTCAATGAGCTTGCTAAGGTTATCCGCGAGGGATACGATACTTACGAGTTCCACACGGTTTATCACAGTGTAAATAATTTCTGCACAAATGATCTTTCAAAGCTCTTTATCGATATAACGAAGGACAGGGTTTACGTTGAGAAAAAGGACAGCAAGGCGAGAAGAAGCGCTCAGACCGCAATGTACCTTATCATATCCGGTATGACTCGTCTTATCGCTCCCATGCTCAGCTTTACGGCAGAGGAGATCTGGCAGGCTATGCCTCACTCAAAGGACGAGATCAAGGAGAGTGTATTCCTTAACGATATGCCCGAGTACTCCGAGGAGCTTACATTTGGCGGTATGAGTGACAGATGGAATAAGCTCTTTACACTCAGAGATGACGTTATGAAGGCTCTTGAGCTTGCTCGTGCATCCAAGCTTATAGGTAAGTCCCTTGACGCAAAGGTTACTATCTACGTAAGCAACGATGAGCATAAGGCTCTTCTTCAGAGCTTTGCAGACGATCTTGCTACCGTATTTATCGTTTCAGGTGCGAGTGTGGTTGACGGCAATGCGGTCGAGGGAGCTTACACCGAGACTGAGAGCGGAATTGCAGTTCTCGTTGAAAAGGCTGACGGACATAAATGTGACCGTTGTTGGACTTACTCCACAGAGGGTGTTCACGACGAGGATGGCTTCATCTGCGAAAGATGCAGAAAAATTCTTGAAGGATAAGGAGAATTTATATGCTTGTGTGGCTTATAATTATAGCCGGTATAGTTTTTCTTGACCAGCTTACAAAATGGCTCACGGTCATCAATCTCGACCTTTACGAATCGGTTACGGTAATAAAGGGCTTTCTCAATTTTAAATACGTTCGCAATACGGGAGCGGCATTCAGTTTGTTTGACAAGCCGGACGAGCGTTGGATATTTATGAGCATATCGACCGTTGCAATTATCGCTATGTTTGTCTATCTTTGGCACAACAGAAAGGGAGATAAGCTACTCTGTGTTGCGCTCAGCTTTATCGTGGGCGGAGGACTTGGAAATATGGTTGACAGAACTCTGCTCGGTTACGTGGTGGACTTTCTTGATTTTATAATATGGCGCACTCCCGAGGGCAGAGAGGTGCATTTTGCTACCTTTAACGTTGCCGACAGCTTCGTTTGCGTTGGTGTCGGACTCTTTGCGCTTGCGGTTATCCTTGAAGAGGTAAGGGAATACAAAAAAAGCAGAGCGGCAAAGCTTGGTGCAGTAGCAGAGAACGGTGAAGCTGCCTCGGAAACAGTTGAGCCGGAAACGGAAGAAAATGAAGAAAACGATACTTAAGCTGATTGAGGACGATATCGGCACGAGAATAGATACAGTGATAGCGGAGCGCGAGAAGATCTCGCGCTCCGCAGGCGCAAAGCTCGTAGAGGGCGGTATGGTTCTTGTGAATTCTCAAAAGGTAGCTAAAAACTACAAAATAAAGGAAAATGACGTTATAGTCATTTTCCATCCTGAGGTCGAGACATACGATGTTCAGCCGCAGAATATTCCTCTTGACATCGTTTACGAGGATTACGATATAGTCGTTGTAAATAAGAAAAAAGGAATGGTAGTGCATCCCGCTGCGGGTAATCCCGACGGAACGCTCGTAAATGCGCATCTTTATCATTGCGGAGATTCGCTTTCCGGTGTGGGCGGAGTAGCACGCCCGGGAATAGTTCACCGTATCGACAAGGATACGAGCGGTCTTCTTGTAGTAGCTAAAAACGATAAAGCTCACGTATTTCTTTCAGAGGAGCTTAAATCTCACAAGGTGAACCGCGTTTATCACGCGATAGTAGTAGGAAATCTTAAGGAGCTTTCGGGAACAGTTGACGCGCCGATCGGACGTCATCCCGTTGACAGAAAAAAGATGGCGGTCATTAAAAACGAGGGATATACCTCGCGCCAGGCTATTACTCATTACCGAGTTATCAAGAGATATAACGGATTTGATTATATTCAATGCGTGCTTGAAACGGGAAGAACTCACCAGATAAGAGTTCATATGGCGTATCTTGGACATCCGCTTCTCGGCGACGAGGTTTACGGAGGCGCAAAAACGAGATTTCAGTCGCTTCACAGGGACTGCATTCACGGTCAGTGCCTGCACGCCAAGGAGCTTCATCTGACGCATCCGACCACGAATATGAATTGCACGTTTACATCGGAGCTTCCCGATGATTTTAAGCGGGTTTTGGATTTACTTGAAAAGACCTGCACGTAAAAAAACAGACTTCAAGGAGAAGTCTGTTTTTTGTTTTGGTTTTTATTTAACTTCGATAATGGATTCGTTCCACATGTCGGGAGCCTCAAAGCCGAGAAGGTTTACCATCGTCGCTGCTACGTTAGCAAGTCCGAACTGACCTTTATCTGCCTTTACGGTATAATTCTCAGAATAGAAATTATCGTAGATGATGCAGGGAACGGGGTTTAATGTATGGCTCGTCTTGGACTTGAAGCTGCCGTCCTTGTTGGGCTTTGGCTGCTTTGTCTTTTTGTCCATCTCGTACATCTCGTCAGCATTTCCGTGATCTGCCGTGATGAGCGCAACACCGTGAAGCTTATCAACAACGTCGATTATTCTCTTGAGCTGAAGGTCGAGAGCCTCCATAGAGCATCTCGTAGCCGCGAGATTTCCGGTGTGTCCGACCATATCACCGTTAGGGAAGTTTACGCGAAGATATGCGTATTTTCCGCTTTCAAGACATTCAATGAGCTTATCGGTGATCTCTGCGCATTTCATCCAGGGTCTCTGCTCAAAGGGAACGACGTCGGAGGGAACCTCGATATAAGTTTCAAGCTCCTCGGAGAACTTGCCAGATTTGTTACCGTTCCAGAAGTAGGTTACGTGACCGTATTTCTGTGTTTCGGAGATAGCGAGCTGAGAAACGCCTGTGTTTGTAAGATATTCACCGAGAGTATTTGTGATCTCGGGAGGATTTACAAGATATTTTGAGGGGATGTGAAGGTCGCCATCATATTCGAGTATACCCGCGTAAACAACATTGGGAACTCTTACGCGGTCGAACTTGTCAAACTCTGCGCCGCCCTCGAATGCCTTGGAAATTTCAATGGAACGGTCACCGCGGAAGTTGTAGAAGATAACGCTGTCGCCGTCGTTAATTGTGCCAACAGGTGTGCCGTTTTCAGCAATAACAAAGGGAGGAAGATCCTGGTCGATCACCTTGTATTCATCACGGTAGGTCTGAACAGCCTTTGCAGCGCAGTAGAACTGTCTGCCTTCGCCAAGCACGTGAGTTTTCCATCCAAGGTCAACCATTGCCCAGTTTGCTTCATATCTGTCCATAGTGATCTTCATTCTGCCGCCGCCGCTTGCAATACGTGCATCAAAGCCGTCACCGTTAAGTGAAGCGAGGAAATCCTCAAAGGGAAGAATATATTCAAGTGCGCTTGTTTCACCAACGTCGCGTCCATCTATAAGAATATGGATTCTTACCTTATTTACGCCCTCGGTCTTGGACTGCTCGAGCATTGCCTTGAGGTGATCGATGTGTGAATGCACGTTACCGTCTGAGAAAAGACCGATAAAGTGAAGTGTTGAGTCATTTGCTTTTACATTAGATATAAGCTCGCACCAGATGGATGAAGAAAACATCTTTTTGCTCTCGATCGAATTTGAAACGAGCTTTGCGCCCTGAGCAAATACCTGACCCGAGCCAAGAGCGTTGTGACCGACCTCGCTGTTACCCATATCGTCGTCGGAAGGGAGTCCTACTGCCGTGCCGTGAGCCTTAAGATTTACCATAGGATATTTTGCCATGAGCATATCGAGTGTGGGCGTGTATGCCTGAGCTACCGCGTTTGAAACGGTATTGGGAGCAAGTCCCACGCCGTCCATAACTATAGTGAGAACGGGACCCTTTACGCCGCTAAAGCCGTTAAGCTTATTAAGAGATTTGTTCATTATTGAACCTCCGTATATAATAATATAAATTTACACTATCCTATAGTATAACTTTTTTTACCGTATTTTTCAAGGGGTTTAGAAAAAATAAATATATTTTTAACAAATTTTGTTTCTTTCGACGTCTTTCGCTTGACGGCGGCAAAAAAATAGTGTATAATAATGAAAAAGGGACAAATCTTTGTTAAAAAAGGGATAATTTATGAAAAAATATAAGGAACTTTACGATTTTTTAAAGCTTCAGGACGAGGAAAAAATAGAGATGACCTTCACGGAGGTCGAGGAGCTGATATATAATAAGCTTCCGAAAAGCGCCTTTAAGCACCGTCAATGGTGGGCAAACGGCGGTCACGTTCAGGCTAATGCGTGGCTTGATGCAGGATACATTGTCAAAAAGGTGAATTTCAAGGAGCAGAGAGTTATCTTTGAGGCTGCTAACGAGAATATAAAGACTTATAACAAGCTCGTGCGCGACAGGATCCCCGAGATAATCGAGGGAGAGGGAAAAAAGTGTCTTTATGAGGTGCTTGGCGATTTTGAATATCTTGTTGCACTTGACGCAAAGCTTGAGGAGGAGGTTGCCGAATACCGCGAGGACAGAAGTGTTAACGAGCTTGCGGATATGCTTGAGGTCATTTATGCGGCGGCCCTCGCTCTTGGTTATACGCGCGAGGCACTTGAGGAGATACGTGAGGAAAAGGCTCGCGAGCGCGGAGCATTCGAAAAGAAATACTTTCTTCGCAAGGTTGAAGAGTAATTACATAAGAAAAGCAGGAAGAGTAAATCTTCCTGCTTTATTTTTTTATTCGTCAGCCGGTAAGCGTATTCGTTACCGTAAGAATACAAGCGATTATTCCCATAATGATACCGCCTATATATGGGTTCTTAGTCTTTTTGTAGATAAGGTGGCTAATGAGCACCGAGAGAGGAAGGATAAGAACTATCGGGAAGAGCCATATTCCCATAATGCCCGTAATGGGATCGAGAACCATCTTACCGCTGATAAAGAACTTGGAATACTGAATTATTATCATTATCTCAGGGCCAATGAATGCGAAGAACATTTGCCATGCCACGCTTGTCCAAGGCTTTTTGCCCATTTTTGTGTAATTATAGCAGTTGTTTGCAACGCTTGTTGCGATGTAGTAGAACAGCCAGAATGGAAGGAATGCGATTATCTTAAAGAGGTGCTTTGAGTCAAATGCACGTATAGTTGCGAAGCACCAAAGTCTGTAATCCGTAAGGAAAAGATAATCGGAGAGGAATACGAGCGCAAATGCTCCCACTACTACGGTTAAAGCGAGGACGATACTGCGAAGCATCCTTTCTTTGCCAAGCTTAACTCCGCGCTCCTCCTTGTCAATGGGGAACTTTTTATTGTTTCCTCGGATGGTAATGTAGGTAAAGAGACCGCACAAAAGGCACCACATACCTATTGCGAGCGATCCTCCCTGATTCCAGAAGGGCAATATCATTGAACCGACAAAGCCGAGAATGAATCCTAAGAAATAGAAGGGAATGCTTAGAACAGAACCCCAGATATTCTTATTCCAATAGCGTTTTTGAGCCTTGCCCTCAAGCGCGGGCCAAGCCTCAACGGGCTCTGCGGATTTAAGGATCGAAAAGTATGGCAGCTCAAGAAGAGCAATGGCAAAGCAGGCAACGAACATAAAGAATCCAACTATTCCGAGCGCATTGAAGGCAGCCTTGAATTGCCAGATCTGATTTGAGCCTGCAAGGTCGTTCGGAGCGTCGAGCGCACGGTCGAAGAAATCAACACTGAAGCTTACGACTCTTGATGAAAAATGCGCCCACGGATGAGTGATGGCGGGGTTATAGATGGCTCTTATAGCCTCTTTGCCGTCGATCGTTTGTGTATAGAAATTATCAGCCGTTCGTTTTTCAAGTCCTTCGGGGTCTTTTCCGAAGTGAAGGAATGACTGCGCGGTTACCTGATTTATGTACTCTCTTGGAGGATTTCCGTCAACGCGGTGGAAGAACTCATCATACTGACAAGCCACTATCGCTGCATCGCGCGAACCGAATTGATTATAGAAATTATCATTTTCGTCGTAATAAACGGCATCGTTTGAAACGAGAAGAGCCGCGGCGATAAGCCCTTCGCTATCTTGAAGAACTGCCTCACGGCAGGCAAGAGCACCGTTTGAGTGACCGGTAACACCTATTCTTGAGGTGTCAACGTAAGGAAGGGTCGCGAGATACTTTACACCGTCGTAAAGACCGTTTGCATTGTTTTCGTCGTCCCACCAGGTGTTTGATTCGATGACCTCGGAATCTCCGTGGCCGTACATACTGATCGCAAGCACAACGTATCCGCGGCGCGCGTATTCAACGTAGTTAAGATCCTGCATCTCGCGGTTATTGTACCAGCCGTGGCTGACAACGATAGCGGGAGCCTTTGTATCGGGAGTGGCGGTCTTTGGAACGAGCAGAAGTGCATCGAGCTCGTGACCGCTTGCAGTTACAAAGGTCATATCGTAGTATTTTACCTGACCGAAGCTCGTCTGGAACACCGCTGCACCGACTGAGCTTATCAGACATAGGATAAGGGAAATAACGAGTAGTTTCTTAGCGTTTAATTTCATTAGTAGTCGCCCCTTTCATATTTGATGGCTTTATTATAATATATGGTAGTAAAATTGTCAATAATTATCATAAAAAATAATGTTCATTAGGATGTTTTATGCAAAATGACGATAAAATCGGTGCGTTATTGACAAGAATAATGTTTGGTAGTATAATACAATAGTTGTTAATAATCGAAAGGAAGTGTAATATATATGTCAGAATGCACGCACAACTGTTCTACCTGTTCTGCGAATTGCTCAACAAAGTCAAAGCAGGATTTTCTTGAGCCTTTGAATTCAAAATCCTCTATAAAGCACGTTATTGGCGTTGTCAGCGGAAAGGGTGGCGTTGGAAAATCAATGGTCACCTCCACACTTGCAACTCTTATGCAGAGAGCCGGATATAAGGTCGGTATTTTGGATGCCGATATTACAGGTCCCTCAATCCCCAAGGCTTTCGGTATCAGCGCGGGAGTTGAAGGCAACGATGACGGAATGTTTCCTCCCGAAAGCTCAACGGGCATAAAAATCATGAGCGTAAATCTCCTTTTGCCCGATGCGACGGCGCCCGTGGTTTGGCGCGGTCCCGTTATCGCGGGAACTGTTAAGCAGTTCTGGAGCGGTACGGTATGGGGAGATCTTGACTATCTTTTTGTTGACTGTCCTCCCGGAACTGGCGACGTTCCGCTTACCGTTTTCCAGAGTCTTCCGCTTGACGGAATAGTGATCGTTTCATCTCCTCAGGAGCTTGTTTCTATGATCGTTGAGAAGGCTGCAAATATGGCAAGGATGATGCAGGTTGACGTGGTCGGACTCGTAGAAAATATGAGCTATGTGAAGTGTCCCGACTGTGATAAGAAAATCAAAATTTTCGGTGAGAGCCATATTGAGGATATTGCCGGAAAGCACGGATATCCCTTGCTTGCACAGATGCCGATCGATCCTTCGCTTGCTACGCTTGTTGATGCCGGCGAGATCGAAAAAATGAACGTGGATTATCTTGACGGCGCAGTTGAGGCGCTTAAAAGAGTGAAAAGCATTAAATAAAAAAACAACCGCCTGTGTATATGCAGGCGGTTTTTTGCATATTTATTAAATTTTGTGCGAAACTGCCTATTTATTGTGAATAATTATCATCTAATATTAAAAAAAATCGTCAAAGTGACAAAAAATTTAAAATTTGTTGACAAATCAACAAATTGGTATTATAATAATCAAGTCAAGTGATTTGGCGAATGATTTTTTGAAAGAATTGGACAATATTATGGCTGTTACGATTATAGAGGTTCTTAATAAAAAGGACCTATTGAAATGGGTTAGATTTCCAAATGAGTTATATAAGAACAATGAATTCTTCGTTCCGTTTTTAGAAAATGACGAGATGGATACCTTCACAAAGGAGAAAAATCCGTCGTATGAATTTTGCGAGACCAAGCTTTTTCTTGCTTTAAAGGGCGGGAAGGTCGTCGGAAGGATCGCAGGTCTTATCAACCACGCGTATAACAAAAAGTGGGAGAAGAACGCTATCCGCTATACGCGATTTGATTTTATAGACGATCACGAGGTTTCCGCAGCTCTTTTTGAAAAAGTGGTTGAATGGGGCAAGGAGAGGGGCTTTGATGAGATAATGGGTCCCATGGGCTTTAACGATACCGACCATCAGGGAATGCTCGTTGACGGCTTTGATCAGCTCAATATGTCCGTTACTTTTTATAATCATCCCTATTATATGGAGCATCTTGAACGCTTGGGGCTTACCAAAAGCGTTGACTGGATAGAATATAAGATAAAATGTCCCGCCGAGGTTGACAGCAGGATCGAGAGGCTTGCAAACCGTTTGCTTGAACGCGGAAAATACAATGTCGTGACCTATACTGACAGAAAAGCTCTTTATAATGATGCTTTTGAAGCCTTTGAGGTCGTTGATGAGGCAGAGGCGGTGCTTTACGGCACGGTTCCGCTCACACCGGCTGTTATTAAGAATATGGTGGATAATTATATCCCCCTTGTTGATCTTGATTATATATGCTCGGTAAAGGATAACAGGGGCATATAGTTGCGTTTGGCGTTATGGTGCCTTCACTTGCGGAAGCATTCAAAAAGGCAAACGGAAAAATGTTTCCTTTTGGAATAGTTCATATGCTTAAGGCATTAAAATGCAAAAACGATGTTCTTGAGATGTATTTTGTGGCGGTAGATCCAAAGCATCAGATGTTTGGAGTTCCTGCAATACTTATGAACACTCTCGTCAGAAAGTGCATAGAAAAGGGAGTGAGCTACTGTGAGACGGGCCCCATGCTTGAAACAAACAAGGCGGTTCACGGAATGTGGCGCTACTTTGAAAAGGAGCAGCACAAGCGCCGCCGCTGCTATATTAAATCGATCTAAGGAGAAAGGTTATGAAGGATAAAGGACAGCTTTTGCAGGCTTTGAAATTTACTTTGTTTTCGTTGTCTGCGGGAATTATTCAGATAGGCTCATTTGCGGTACTTGAAATATTTATTAAGGACTATTGGATACCGTATCTTATATCACTTATACTCTCGATAGTATGGAATTTTACTCTAAACAGACGCTATACCTTCAAATCCGCTGCTAACGTACCGGTGGCTATGGCAAAGGTGTTCGGCTTTTATCTTGTGTTCACGCCCGTGTCCACTTGGCTTGGAGATCTCGCGGAGCAGAACGGCGGAAACGATTTTATTATTCTCATCGTGACTATGATCGCAAATTTCGTGTTGGAATATCTTTTCTGCAAATTCGTGGTCTATCGCGGTCAGGAGAATACGATAGAAGAGAAGAGCAAGGAATAATGGATGATAAAAAGGAGCATTTTGAAGCTCCTTTTTTGATTATTACGGAAAAACTCAGTCAATACTCCTATTACCAAACTTGAAAGGAGATTAAAGATGACGAATAAGGAATTGCTTTATATTGAGGATGCGCTCGGACACGAGAAGTATTTTAAGGAAAAGTGTCAGGAATGCTCCGCACAGCTTGCCGACGGTGAGCTTAAGAATTTTGTTACAGATCTCACGCAGAAGCACGGTGCAATTTTTACCGGCTTTTATCAGTTGCTTTAAGGAGGAGAAAATATGAACGAAATGAATAATGACAGAAACGTTATGGAGAATCTTCTCCTGCTTGAAAAAGGCGCGTGTGACCTATATGTACACGGCGCAATCGAAGCAAGTGACGCGCAGGTCTTTAATTCCTTCTCATCTGCGCTGAATCAGTCCTTGCAGCTTCAAAATCAGATCTATACCAAGATGAAGGAAAAGGGCTGGTACGCACCGGAGCAAGCGCAGTCCGATAAGGTAACTCAGCTTAAGCAGAAGTTTTCGGCAAACTGAAAATAAAACCGCTTGGATTTCCAAGCGGTTTTTTGTTAGATTATTGTCGTTTGACTTGCGTCGCCCTTGGTATTTGCGCGGAAGGGGATACCGAGATGCTCGTAAGCAAGTGCGGTCACGCAACGTCCCTTGGGAGTGCGGGATAGAAATCCTATCTGGAGCAGATAGGGCTCGCAAACGTCCTCGATGGTGATAGCTTCTTCGCCGATCGTTGCCGCGATGGTATCAAGTCCGACGGGTCCGCCGTTATAAAAGCGTATGATCGTTTCGAGCATACGTCTGTCAAGGCTATCAAGTCCAAGCTCGTCTATCTCAAGCTTATCGAGTGCAAATCTTGCGATCTCGCAGTTGATGATACCGTCACCCATAACCATTGCAAAGTCGCGCACGCGCTTAAGAAGTCTATTTGCAATACGGGGCGTTCCTCTTGAACGGCTTGCAAGCTCAAGCGCGCCGTCCTCCGTGATATTTATGCCGAGAATTTTTGCGCTTCTCTTAACGATGGTCGCAAGCTCCTCGGGTGTGTATAATTCAAGCTTTAAAAGGACTCCGAATCTATCGCGAAGGGGGGTGGTGAGCTGACCCGCTCTCGTTGTCGCACCTATAAGAGTGAACTTTGGCAGGTCAATTCGTATGCTTCTTGCGGCGGGACCCTTACCGATGATGATATCAACGGAATAGTCCTCCATAGCGGGATAAAGGACCTCTTCTATGGAGCGGGAAAGACGGTGGATCTCGTCGATGAAAAGCACGTCGCCGTCCTCGAGTCCTGTAAGGATCGCCACAAGGTCGCCCTGCTTTTCGATCGCGGGACCGGATGTTATCTTGATATTAACGCCCATCTCATTTGCGATGATATGGGAAAGGGTGGTCTTACCGAGTCCGGGAGGACCGTAGAGGAGAACGTGGTCAAGCGCATCGCCCCTGAGCTTTGCTGCTTCGATATAAATTCTGAGATTTTCTTTAGCCTTTTCCTGACCTATGTATTCCTCAAGGCTTTGGGGACGAAGCTCGTTTTCACGAGAATCATCGCCCGTCATAGAGGGAGAAACCGTGCGTTCCTCATAGTTATTTTCAAAATCGTAATCTTCTTCGTAACGCATACCGAATCCTCCTATCTGCTAAGATTTTTAAGAGCAAGACGGATTATATCATCCGTCTCTTTATTTGAAATGTCAACTCCGCGGAGAGCCGCAACGATCTCGCTCTTTGTATAGCCAAGAACAATAAGCGCGCTCTGTGCGTCGGAGAGCTTCGAGCTTCCGGAGGGAAGTGATACTGTGCCCTGAGTCTTGGATTGAACCGAAGCCGCTTCTCCAAAGGATTTGGAGATCTTGTCCTTTAATTCGAGAATTATTCTTGCGGCGGTCTTGGCACCAATTCCGTTTGCTTTGGCGATCGCCTTGGTGTCCTCGTTCATAATGGTTATAGCGAGCTTATCCGGAGTAAAGACGGACAGGATAGCAACAGCTGCCTTTGGTCCGACGCCTGAAACCGTGATAAGAAGCTTGAAGGCTTCAAGCTCCGCTTCACTTGAAAAGCCGAAAAGCTCAACATCGTCCTCACGAACTGCCATATAGGTATAAAGCCGTACTATTGGCGCTTCGCTTACCGAAAGGTGGGGGGGCATTGATTCATAGGTGGTCTGTGTTATCGTCATTTTGTATCCCACGCCGTGCGCATCGATCACCGCGAAGGTGTAATCAAGGTGGGCAAGCTTGCCCTCAATATAGTAAAACATCAGTTTTCTCCTTCTGCTTTTTCTGTTTCTTCCGTTGTGGGTTCAACCTCTGCAACGGCTACAGCAGTTTTTTTCTTTTTTCTTGTATCAAAAATGATCAAAACAACAAATATTGCAGTACTGAATGCGGAGATTATCCCCGTTATAACGTATATGTCCGGCATATACTTGAATTCTATTTGGTGCTCACCTGCAGTTTCTATATCGAATGCCATAAGCGAGTCGCCGTAAACTGAATAAGCTTCCACTCTCTTTCCGTCAACGTAAACCTTCCAGCCCGCATCGTAGGGAATGGTGGTCATTATAGTCTTGTTATTTTCGTGTGTTGCAAGCGAGCCGTAGATATGATCGTCGCTTGAGCGTTCATCGGTAACAAGGCTTGTTTTTGAAAGCTCCGTAAAGGCTCTTTCAAAGGCTTCCATATCAAGTGTATAGAAATAGTCCGTATTTTTGTTGAAATATATCTTACCGTCATCGGGGGTAAGGGATACCTCAAGCTCCTCACCGGCTTCTCTGTAGCCAAGGGTATATATTCTTGTGTATATGCTGTTGGAAACGTAATGCTCGCCATTCACCTTGACCGTAAAGCTCTTTTGATATTCGGTGGGAAGGCAGAGGTAGAGCGGACCGTTCTCCTTGACGGTGAATTTAAATTTCACCTCACTGTCACTGCTGCTTGAGCTTGAAACGTACTCGCTTCCCATCGTTGAAACTCCGGTGATGTTTACGTTTCTCTTTAACGGGATTGAAGTATAAAAATCAATATACTCGTCCTCGGTATTACCGAGCAGAGCGTTAAGAAGCTGATTCTGAGCCTCGAAGGGATTCTTCAGCCCGTCCTCGGCTGAGAGATCGTATTTTAACGTTGTTTCAAGATCGTGAATAAGATCGCTCACTCCAAAGGCAAGACCGAGCGCGTAGGGATTCTTGTATGCGTAATAATGCTCGTCCTGTGTGTAAAGCTCGTAATAAAGATCCATAAGAGTATTCTGTGCAAGAGATTCCTTGTTGTAATCGTTAGACACGTTGGAATAAACGTATTTAACTCCGAAAAGGGAATTGGTAACCAAAGTGGATCCTATATTCTGTGTCCAATGGCAGTCTGCGTAATAGCCGAGATATTCAATAAGATCTATCGCTTTTTGATTAAGTGTTGAGGTGGAATTTGAAAGTCCGCGAATTCCGAGTGCCATATTGTCATTAGTGCAGCGGTGAGTGGTCTTTTCGGAACGGTAGAAGGTCTTATCGCTGTCCTGGACAGTATCAACTATCGGTCGGAGAGTTTCAAAATAATCGGCGTATGAGGAATATGACGACCAGCCTATATTGAAAGCCATAGATAAGATAAGGACGAGTCCGTTTGCAAAAAGCTCAATGCAAACCACTGCGAGAAGTATCTGAGCAGCTTTTTCCTTGTTTTTGGTCTTCATAAAATGGCAGACCGCTGCGCCAACGGCAAATACCGCAATTATCGTAAAGACAACTACCCAGAAGAAGGGGAGCTTATTAAGCACGAAGCCGTATTTTCTGTCCTCGGTATCGGCATTTACAAAGTTTGGAAATTCCATCTTCTGCGCAACGAGAAGCAGCGCAAGTATGACAGAGCCTGCAGCAAATACCTTTTTCGGAGAATGCTCCTCAAGCTCTGCAAATCCCTTGTAAGCCATAGTGACCATAAGGAATATCACGATAAAGCTGTATCGGTAATTGAGGCAATTTGGCTCTTGGAAGCCGTGCATAATGAGGTCGAGAGGATTTATTACCATTATAAGAACATAAAGGAGTGTAAATCCAACGTAGAAGATCTTTTCACGTGAGGGGACGCGTTTAGCCATTACGAAGATCGGAAGCATAAGAAGCGTCAGAATTCCACAGTAAAGAAGTGGAAGTCCCTCGTGCATAACGGTGTCATAGGAGCCGGGAAGAAGCTTGGGAAAAAGATCGAATAGCTCAAATCTTGCAACTATATCCCAAGAGGGCTCGGAAAAATCGCTCTTACCGAATTGGAGAGAATAATAAGCCGCGCCAATCATAAATGCGGACATTCCGATGCCGAGAAGCGTAGAACCCCCCATTTTGGCAACTGTTTTTACAAAATTAAGCTTTCTGCCCGTAGGGTTTACAAGAGCTCTGTTTTCGTCCTTGAAATAGGAAAAGAAGAAGCAGAACGCGGTGTACCAGCAGAGCATATAGCCTATATAATAGTGGCTCATCATCATAAGCGCGAGCGTTATTACGTAGAGCTTATATCTGCCTGTTTTTATAAGCCTTTCTATGGAATATGTGAGAATGGGGAGAAGGAAAACTCCGTCAAGCCACATTATATTGTTCTGATACGTTATGGTGTACGCAGAGAGGGCGTACATCGTTGAAAACAGTATAACTGCGTTTTTATTGATGCTTGGTGATTGCTTGTGGAGATAGAATCCAAAGGAGAGACCGCAAAGTCCTACCTTAATTACGATTATGGTGAGAAGCGCGAAGAGCATCATCGATTTTGGGAATATCGCTACTATATACGAAAGAGGACTTGCAACATAGTAGGCGTAAATGCCCATAAATTCACCGCCGAGAGAACGGGAGAAGGAATAAAGCAGGGAAGAATCACCCCACACGAAATCACGAAGAGCCTCGTAAAAATATACGTATTGCGCATTGAGATCAAGAGTCAGAACGGAATTGTCACCAAGCGGCTTGTGACCGAGAGAAAAATAGATAGCGAGCATTATTACGGCGGGAACTAAAAAAGCATAGCCGAGATATCCGTATTCATTTTTTATTCCAAGCAGCTTTTCGTTGCTCTTTATCTTTTGAAATGGATTATTAAACTTCATATCTTGTCCTCACAGAATTTCGGGATTATGCGAAACTATAAATCTCTTTATAGACTTTTCAAATTTTACTCTGTCAAGCGTCATATCGTGCGAGCATCCGAGGCATACCACGCGGACATCACTCCCTGCGCGCATGATTTTAAACTGATTGGAGCCGCAGGGATGATTCTTTTTCATTTCTACAACGTCTCCAACAAATAGCTTTATTATTTTCATTTTTACCTCCCGTGGCAAAAAATCATATACAAAATTATTATATCACAAAAAATCCGCCAAGTAAATGGTAAATTTACATATTTTTAAAAGATTATTATTATATAATACACCTAAAATATTTGACAATCGAAAACATTTGTGATATAATGATAAATTGATAAAATATGTGCTATGGAGGAAATATGATAATCCTTGGAATAGACCCGGGCGTTGCCATTGTGGGCTTTGGAGTAATTGAATACAGCGGTTCTAAGTTCAAGACCTTGGATTACGGAGTTATCACTACTCCTGCGCATACGGATACGGAGAAGAGGCTTGCGGCAATCTATCGAGAGCTTAAGGACATAATCGAAAAATATAATCCTGACGCGATGGCGGTCGAGGAGCTTTTCTGGAATACGAACCAAAAGACCGGTATTGCCGTTGCTGAAGCGCGAGGAGTCATCCTTCTTTGCGCGGAGCTGCTTGGAGTTGAGATCTTTGAATATACTCCGCTTCAGGTCAAGCAGAGTATCGTTGGATACGGACGTGCAGAAAAAAGTCAGGTCATAACGATGGTGCAGACGTTTTTGAACATTAAAGAGAAGATACGTCCCGACGACGCAGCAGACGCGCTTGCAATAGCTATCTGCCACGCGCATGCGGGAAGCTCGAGGATATCGAAATTTTATAATAAAAAGCAAACTTACGGAAAGGTATATTGATATATGTGGAGTGCAGGCAATTGGAAGGATTATCAGCTTCTTGACGCATCTGACGGAGAGCGTCTTGAAAGATGGGGAAAATATATACTTATCCGTCCCGACCCTCAGATCATCTGGCACGGAGAAAGAAATGCTCCCGAGTGGAAGTGCGCGGACGGTATCTATCGCAGAGCCAACACGGGCGGCGGTAAATGGGTCAAAAAGAATCTTCCAGAGGAGTGGAATATAGGTTACGGAGAGCTTGGGTTCGTGCTCCGTCCTATGGGATTTAAGCATACAGGACTTTTTCCCGAGCAGGCGGCAAACTGGGATTGGTTCTCAGAGCTGATAAAGAATGCCGGCAGACCTATTAAGGTCCTGAATCTTTTTGCATATACGGGAGGAGCAACCGTTGCTGCTGCAAAGGCAGGAGCATCGGTCTGCCACGTTGATGCGGCAAAGGGAATGGTCGCTCAGGCAAAGGAGAATGCAAAGCTCTCGGGACTTGAAAATGCGCCAATCCGCTATATAGTGGACGATTGCAAAAAATTCGTTGAGCGCGAGATTCGACGCGGAAATAAATATGATGCTGTTATAATGGATCCGCCATCATACGGCAGAGGACCCTCCGGTGAGGTGTGGAAGATAGAGGACAGCATTGACGATCTTGTGGCTCTTACAGCTCAGGTGCTTTCCGACAAGCCCTTGTTTTTCCTGATCAACTCATACACAACGGGACTCTCTCCGCTTACGATGAGTTATATAGTTGATCTTAGGATTTCTAAGGTTCACGGCGGAAAATGCGAGGCGAGTGAGTTAGCACTTCCCGTTAAGTACACGGGTGGATTTATGCCATGCGGCGCAAGCGCAAGATGGCAGGAAACAAAATAAAATTCAAAGAAAGGAAAACACATAAGTGAATTCTGATTCTTATATAAAGATAGAAAATTTAAGCATATCATACGAAGAAGATGACGGAGGCAGGACCTCGGTTCTCAAGAACATTTCGCTCGATATAAAAAGGGGTGAATACCTTGCTGTGCTTGGACATAACGGTTCGGGCAAGTCAACTCTTGCAAAGCTTCTCAATATGATACTTGAGCCCGATTCGGGTAAGATATATATAGATGGCAGAGAGATAACCGATCCCTCTATGACGGAGGAGGATGTTTTCGACCTTAGAAAAAAGGTCGGAATGGTATTTCAGAATCCCGATAATCAGCTCGTTGCTACGATAGTTGAGGATGACGTAGCATTCGGACCGGAAAATCTTGGAATTGAACCGAACGAGATCAGAAAAAGAGTGGATGATGCTCTTTCGGTAGTTGGTATGAGCGAGCACGCAAAGGGTGAGCCTGCGCGTCTTTCGGGCGGACAAAAGCAGAGAGTTGCTATTGCGGGTATTCTTGCTATGAAGCCCGACTGTATGATATTTGACGAATCGACTGCAATGCTCGATCCCCTTGGCAGACGCGATATTATGAATACTATTGAGACGCTCAATCGAGAACACGGTATCACGGTGATTATGATCACTCACTATATGGACGAGGCGGCAAGAGCCAACAGAATTGTGGTTCTTGATGATGGCGAGATCCTTATGGACGGCGCACCCGCGGAGATTTTCCAAAGGCACGAGGAATTAAAGGCTTGCGGACTTGACGTGCCACAATGTGTAGGACTCGTTCATATGCTCGGAGAGCAGGGAATTAAAATTGAAGGAGAGTGCCATACTCCGTCCCTTTGTGCGGACGCGATAGCTGAGGCGCTTAAAAAGAGATAATGGCAAAGATTAAACTTGAAAACGTATCCTTTCTTTACGGAAAGGGAACGTCCTATTGCAAAGAAGCATTAAAAAACGTTAATATTGAGATAAAGGAAGGCTCGATAACGGGTCTTATCGGTCATACCGGAAGCGGAAAATCCACTATGCTCCAGCTCCTTAACGGACTTGCAAAGCCCGCGGAGGGCAAGGTATATCTTGACGGTGAGGATATATGGGAAAAGCCTAAGGAAATAGGTAAGGTGCGCTTTCGCGTTGGACTTGTTATGCAGTATCCGGAGTATCAGCTTTTTGAGGAAACAGTCGAAAAGGATATTGCCTTTGGACCCAAAAATATGGGACTTTCCGAATCCGAAATATCGGAAAGAATAAGAGAGGCTATAGATTTTGTGGGACTTTCTCCCGACGTTCTTTCAAAAAATCCCTTTGATCTCTCGGGCGGTCAGAAGAGAAGAGTTGCTATTGCGGGAGTTATAGCTATGCGCCCCGAGGTGCTTGTGCTTGACGAGCCCGCTGCGGGACTTGATCCGCAGGGACGCGACATCATTCTTGGCGGCGTTTTCAAGTACCGTGAAAAGACGGGAGCGACTGTAATAATAGTTAGTCACAGTATGGAGGATATGGCTCGCCTTTGTGACAATATCATAGTCCTTTCACACGGTGAGGTCGTGCTTAACGGCACTCGCGACGAGGTGTTCGCACAGTCACAGATGCTTGAAAAGATCGGGCTTGCAGTTCCGCAGATCACTCTGCTTATGCACGAGCTTAATGCTCGCGGAATTATCGTTGACAACGGTATTTATACAGAGGAGGCAGCTGCTGCCGAGATCGCAAGACTTTTTGGGGGTGCAAGATGAGAAGTATAGCTTTAGGACAGTACTATTCTGTTGATTCACCCATACACAGACTTGATCCGAGAGTAAAGATCGTGCTTGCGATACTTTATATTGTAATAGTGTTCTTAAGCGCGAATATGCTTTCTATGGCTCTGATTTTAGGATCTGCATTCTTACTTGTCGCGCTTGCGCACATCCCTGTTAAGTTAGTGATGAAATCGGTAAAGCCGATTGTCTTTATTATTGCTTTTACTGCGATCATTAATATTTTTTGGACATCAGGGGAGGGTGATCCTCTTCTTGATATTGGATTTGCGCAGATATATAAAGAGGGAATTGTAAATGCAGTATTTCTTATGATCAGAATATTCGTGCTTATCATCGGCAGCAGCATTTTGCTTACCTATACAACGACTCCAATATCCTTAACGGACGGAATCGAAAGATTGCTCGGCCCACTTAAGAAGATTGGATTGCCGGTGCACGATTTTGCAATGATCATGACGATCGCGCTTCGCTTTATCCCTACTCTTATGGAGGAAGCGGACAAGATAATGAGCGCTCAGAAGGCAAGGGGCGCGGATTTTACGAACGGAAGCCTTATCCAAAGAGCCAAGGCTCTTATTCCGATACTCATTCCGTTGTTTTCTTCATCGATCAGACACGCGCTTGATCTTGCTACGGCGATGGAATGCCGTTGCTACCGTGGTGGTGAGGGAAGAACGAGAATGAAGATCCTTAAATGCGGCACTGCGGATATCGTTGCCGTTATTTCGATCGTTGCCTTTGGCGCGGCAGTAATTTGCTTAAATGTATTTTTTGCATAGGAGACAAAAATGAAGCTTTTGCTTAAAATAAGCTTTCTTGGCACAAACTATAACGGATATCAGGTACAGCCCGATAAGCCCACTGTTCAGCAGAGTCTGAACGAAGCGGCAAAAAGGATATTTGGCTTTGATTGCGATATAGTGGGATGCTCAAGAACGGACAGCGGAGTCCACGCAAACGAATTTTTCGCGTGCGTTTCCCAAAAAGGCGAGAACTCGCTTGAATGTTCCATACCTATGGAAAGCGTTCCGCTTGCCTTCAATTCCGTTTTGCCCGACGATATAGCAGTTATCGGCGCAAGCACGGTGGATTCTGATTTTCATCCAAGATACGGTGTAAAGTATAAGGAATACATCTACAAGATCTGGAATTCTCCGATAAAGGATCCCTTTGGTTATGATAGGTCCTATCATTCACCAAAAAGGTTTTCTGATGAATCTATCTCGAAAATGGATCTTGCGGCACAGCGCTTTTGCGGACGTCACGATTTTTCCGCTTTTATGGCGCAGGGCTCTAAGATAGTTGATGCTCACAGAGAGGTAAAATACGCATCTGTCAGCAGAGAAGGTGATCTTATCATATTCAAGGTAGCTGCCGACGGCTTTTTATACAATATGGTGAGAATAATGGTAGGTACGCTGCTTCTCGTTGCTCAGGGAAAGCTTGAACCTGAGGATATCGACGGTATAATCGAAAGCCGCGACAGAAAAAATTCAGGCTCCACCGCGCCCGCGTGCGGATTGTATCTTAATAAAGTGGAATACTGATAATAATTGAAATTAAAAAGGAGATTATTATGAATAAATGGCAGATTCTGGCGATAATTGTGGATCTTTTGGCAATAGCCGTAGTGGTGGGTTACGTTTACGTTGCGGTAAAGCAAGGATTTATCAAATCGTTTTTCAAATATATGAAAATGACAATAGTTATACTTCTCACTATAGCTATAGGAGCAAGCTTTGTTGGCGTGTGCGAGGAGTATATTGTTGCAGACAGGCTTGACGGTAAGATCACCTCGGTAGTTGCTTCAAAGCTTGAGCAAAGCGCGGAAAAGCTTGATTTTGATATCGTTACAAACAGTATTCCCGATGGGATTCAGGCATTTTTGCCGATGGAAAAAATAGAGAATTATTTTGATACGCTTGAGGGGGATACCCAAGATGTCGCGCAAAAGATCGGAGAGAAGATAGAGGATACCGCTATCAACGTTATTGCAAAGATAGTTGCGTATCTCGGTACATTTATATTGATGTACGTGATTTGTACTGTAGGAATATTCTTCCTTGAAAAATGGGTGGAGCTACCCGTATTCAAGGGGATCAATAAGATTTTTGGTTGTATATGGGGACTTTCTCACGCATACGTTTTTTTAAGTCTTGCAGCTTGCGTTCTTATGATGGTCGCAAAGGATTCTTTTATTGAGGCGACATTTATTGCGGAGCTTTTCTGTAAATACGGATTGTTTACCCATTGATGCTTTTTAGTTAACCCGAGGAGGTGAATTTATGCTGATGTGTTCAAGATGCCATAAAAGAATGGCAGTTGTTTTTATAACCAAGCTTGAAAACGGAGAGAAGAAGGACGAGGGCGTTTGTATGACATGCGCCAAGGAGCTTGGACTTCCTCTCGATAATATGCTTGGAGATATGATGAATAAGCTCGGGATTTCGTCCGACGAGCTTGCCGGAATGGAGGACGAGGTAGCCAAAATGATGGAAAACGGAGGAGATCTTCCTGCTATGATGGATGACTCTGACCTTGATGACGATGAAGCAAGAGCGCCTGCGATAGATCTTCAAAAGCTTTTTAGCGGAAAACAGACGCCCACACCTAACGTTGAGGGCGCAAAGGCGGGAGAAGAGAAGCAGAAGGAAAAAAAGAGAAAATTTTTGGATTCCTACTGTAAGGATCTTAACCGTGAGGCACGAGAGGGCAAGCTCGACTCCATTGTTGGAAGAGAAAAGGAGCTTGCGCGTGTTATTCAGATACTTTCAAGAAGGCAGAAGAACAATCCCTGCCTCATAGGTGAGCCCGGCGTAGGTAAGACCGCTATTGCGGAGGCACTTGCGCAGAAGATAGTAAGGGGCGACGTACCTTATAAGCTCAGAAATAAGGAGCTTCACCTTCTTGACCTTACTGCGCTCGTTGCGGGAACGCAATTCCGAGGTCAGTACGAGAGCAGATTGCTCGGACTTCTCAAGGAGGTCAAGGACGACGGAAATATCATACTCGTTATAGACGAGGTGCACAACATAGTGGGCGCGGGAAATAGCGAGGGAAGTGTAAGCACCGCTAATATGCTCAAGCCCGCACTCTCGCGCGGAGAGATCCAGGTCATCGGCGCGACAACACTCAACGAATACCGTAAGTATATTGAAAAGGACTCTGCTCTTGAAAGAAGATTCCAGCCCGTTAAGGTTGAAGAGCCCTCAATCGAGGAAACTCTTGAGATGCTTAAGGGGATAAAGCATTATTACGAGTCCTTCCATCAGATAAAGATCCCCGATGGAATACTGAAAAGCGCGGTGGTGCTTTCGGAAAGATACATTACGGACAGATATCTTCCCGATAAAGCGATCGACCTGCTTGACGAGGCTGCGGCTAATCTCTCGCTCAATTCTGCATCCCTTAACCGCAGTATTGAAATAAGGGAGAAGCTGCTTGATATCAAAAAGGAAAGAGAAGTCCTTGAGGCTACTCCACCCGACTCTCCCGATAACGCGGACGCGTATGAGAAGATAGCAAAGCTCAAATCCAAGGAGATCAAGCTCGCAGACGAGCTTAAGAGCCTTGAGGGAGAATGCGAAGCGATAGTTCTTACAACCGACGAGCTTGCGGACGTGGTTGAGGTATGGACGGGAGTTCCCGCACTTACCGTAAGCGCGAATGAATACGAGCAGATTGATAAGCTTGAGGAACGCTTGAAAACTCACATAATCGGTCAGGATAAGGCGGTTAATTCGATTTGCCGCGCTATCAAGAGAAACAGAGCAGGTATTTCTTATAAGAGAAAGCCCGTTTCGTTCATTTTCGCAGGTCCTACGGGTGTTGGAAAGACCGAGCTTGTAAAACAGCTTGCAAACGATCTTTTCCACTCTCCCGAGACGCTTATCCGTCTTGATATGAGTGAGTTTATGGAGAAGCACTCCGTTTCAAAGATTATAGGAGCGCCTCCCGGATACGTAGGTTACGACGAGGCAGGTCAGCTCACGGAGAAGATCCGTCGCAGACCGTATTCTGTAATACTTTTCGACGAGATCGAAAAGGCACATCCCGATGTTCTGAACGTGCTTTTGCAGATACTTGACGACGGACGCGTAACGGACGCGCAGGGAAGAACGGTCAATTTTGAGAATACTATTCTCGTTATGACTACGAATGCGGGCTCCACGAATTCATCCGGACGCGCAGGATTTGCTTCTTCGGATAATCTTTCTGCTGAGGAAGCGCGTACTTTGAAGGCGCTTGAGGGCTTCCTTCGTCCCGAGTTCATCAACCGTGTTGACGAGATAATCACCTTTAACTCGCTCACCGAGGACAATTTTGCAAAAATAGCGGAGATTATGCTCGGTGAGCTTAAGACCGCGCTTGCGGAAAAGGGAATTGATCTCTCTTATACGGATGAGGCGCTTGCTTTCGTTGGCGAAAAATCGTATTCTGCAAAATTCGGAGCAAGAAATATGAGAAGATTTATTCAGACACATATTGAGGACGCCATCGCAGAGAGGATCATCGCGGATTATAACCGTACGATCACGAAGGTGCATATTTTCGTTAAGGATGAGGAAATAGTTGTAAACTGTATGTAAACAAAAAAGTGATTTGCCTTTTTGCAAATCACTTTTTTGTTTGTTTTTGAAAAGTTGTATTTTTTAGAGTTTTAGTAGTAAGAATATTGACAATGATCGTGTGCGTATGATAAACTATTATAAAAAGGGGGATTTGTTTATGAAAAAAGCTATCGTATTAATAATTGTACTATCTATGTTGATTTTGACACTTTCGTCTTGCTTAAATGATCAGGTTGATTCTATGCCTGAGGATACGGATCTTGAATATTGGTTGTTGGATTATATTGATCGGTCTGGTATGACCAATATTGAACATTTGTATAGTAGAGAGCTGAATGCTAAGTCGAGATATGAAGTGAAGTGGTACTTATCTGACAAGTATTCTTATCAGATTGATGAAAATGGAGATAAGACAGCTCCTGACGAAGCGGTTGTTTATAGATTGGAGAGATTTCCTGTAGCGGAGCTTGGTATATTGAGAGTGACAGGTATTGAGATAACAGACCCCAATGTATATTTCTGCGGTTTAAATGTTAATTCAACCTATAATGAAATAGTGGACCTTATGCAACAGCATGGATATGCGTATGTTAGAACAGCTGAAGTTTTCAAGGGAAAGTATGTTATGTTTGATAGTGCGGACAATTCCATTACTGTAACATTTTATTATGAAAAAGGTATAATAGAAATCGAATATAACCATAACTTTAGGTTGGCTTATCTGGGTTTATTGTTCGGTGATTGATTCTATAAATTGTATCCCCCAAGCGTACTCGCTTGGGGGATGATTTGTGAGTGTGAGAATTTATGCATCGTTATTATCTTCGTCATAATCCTTAATCCCGTCCATCGAGCTTGCGAGCTTAAAACCGTCGATCTCGCCGCGTTGCATAGCGCCGAAGATGCGATATCGAAGTCCTTTGTGCTTGATATCAAGCTCGTGAAGGAGCTGCTTCATTTCCTCTCGCTCCGTGTTTCCGTCCGCAGGGCAAGTCGATTTTACAACGGGTAGCTCAGCCTTGTCCGCAAACTGACGAACGCTTTTTTCACTCGCGTAAAGCAGGGGGCGTATCATGGTAAGATCGATTCTTGAAAGGTAGGTGACGGGAGAGAAGCAACCGATCCTGCCCTCGAAGAACAGATTGAGCATAAACGTTTCAATGGCATCGTCAAAATGATGTCCAAGCGCGACCTTATTGCAGCCAAGCTCCTTTGCGGTGTTGTAAAGCACGCCGCGGCGCATCTTTGCGCACAGAGAGCAGGGGCTTTTTTCTTTTCTTTCCTCAAAGATTATCTGATAAATCTGCGTAGGTGCGATATGATATTCAACGTCCAGCTCCTCGCAAAGCTTTTTTATTCCGTCAAAGCTTGTATTGGGGAAGCCCATATCCACGGTTATCGCGATAAGCTCATATTTATTTGGGTAAAATCTTCTCATCTCCGCGAGCGCGTACAAAAGAGCGAGAGAGTCCTTTCCTGCGGAAACTCCCACGGCAATTTTATCGCCTTCCTGTATCATCTGATAATCGTCAACTGCTCGCCTTGTATAGCTTAATATTCTCTTTAGTTCTTTCATCTAAAAATTACATTCCTCGTATATCTTTTTCGCTCTTTCACTAAGAGCCTTAGGGTCGTTATCAAGGTTTAAAAACAGGGGTTCTCCTACGGTCACACCGGATGCCGCACCCTTTTTCGCCTTAACGAGTACCATCGACGGAGCGCTTTTGGTATTGGCATGCACAAAGATCATATCCTTGGGTTCAAGTGAGTTTTCTCTCATAGCGCACACAAGATCTGTAAGCCTGTCCGGACGCCATACACAGTAGAAGTATCCGCCGTGCTTCAACAGTCTTTTAGCTGCCGCGCAAAAATCCCCAATATCACCGCATACCTCGTGACGGGCAATGAATTTTTCATCGTGTGCGTTTCGTTTTCCGCTATCCACCTTCATATAAGGGGGATTTGAAAATACCACGTCAGCTTCACATCCTATGTCCGCGCTCTTTATATCTCTCACATCGCCGTGTACGGAAATGACCTTATCTTTAAGCCCGTTAAGCTCGGCGTTCCTGTCAATGATTTTTGCAAAATCCTCTTGGATCTCAACGCAGTAGGTTTTTGAAAATTTCTCACGTGAAGCGCAGAGCAGGGAAATAATACCCGTTCCACCGCCAAGCTCGACCGCGACTCCGCTCTTTTGGGGCTTTACGAATGAAGCGAGCAAAAAGGCATCCGTGCCGAAGGTGAGTCCGTTTTCTCTCTGTATAAGGCTTATATTTTCGTTAACCTTAGTCAACGTCTCGTTTTCGGATAAAATAATACTCATAGCCACCTCAAATTTAAAAACACGGAGCAGAAAAACCGCTCCGTATTTTTAGATGTAATCAAATTATTCCTGTACGGGAGCTCCTACGGGGCAAGCGTCAGCACAAGCACCGCAATCAGCGCAAGCATCGGGATCGATTACGTAGATGCCATCTCCCTCAGAGATAGCGTCACAGGGGCAAGCGTCTGCACAAGCACCGCAAGCGATGCAAGCGTCTGTAATCTTATAAGCCATGATAAATACCTCCATTAGTATTGATACGCATATTATAACACAACCCCCTGCAATTTTGCAAGGGGTTAATGAAAAATATTTTAAAAAATTATTCTTTATCCGACTTTTTTTGAGAGTGTACCAATTTTACGTCGTTTCTGTGATAGACCTTTACCGTTTCTCCATCCTTATCACGAAGCCTTACCTTGATGAGTCCGGTGAGAGGATGCATCTCCGTTACCGTGCCAACGCCGTCCGCGGTCTTTACCGTTGAATCTACTGCGGGAGTGCGGGCAATCTCGTATTCATAGGTCTCCTGCTCGTAACGGAGACAGCACATAAGTCTGCCGCAGGTTCCGGATATTTTTGAGGAGTTCAGGAAGAGACCCTGCTCCTTTGCCATCTTTATTGATACCTGAACGAAATCGGAAAGGAAGGTAGCGCAGCAAAGAGGTCTACCACACGCACCGAGGCCTCCTATAAGCTTAGCCTCGTCTCTTATGCCGATCTGGCGAAGTTCTATTCTGGTTCTGAATATTGCTGCAAGATCCTTAACAAGCTCGCGGAAATCAACTCTGCCAGCACTTGTAAAATAGAAGAGGAGCTTACTGTTGTCAAATGTGTATTGAGCATCAACGAGCTTCATATCAAGCTCGTGTTTAGCTATCTGTTCAAGGCAGATAGAGAATGCTTCCTTTTCTTTTCTTGTGTTTTCTTCATTGTGAACGGTATCCTCGGGTGTGGCAATTCGGATTATGGATCGCAAGGGAGGAACTATCTCGGATATTCCAACGAGCTTGTTTGCGATAAACACCTCGCCGTATTCCGGACCGCGTGCAGTATCAACTATGGCAAACTGTCCCTTTTGGGCAACTATTCCTTCGGGTGCAAAGTAATATACCTTTCCGACCTTTTTGAATCTTACACCGACAACCTCGACCTTCTCCTCGTTCTCATCGGGCTCGCTCTTCGAAGCAGCAGGAGCAAGATCCTCCTCAAAGAACTCATCTTCAAGCTCTTCAAGTCCTTGAACAGGCTCGGCATTGTAAAGAGGTGCGTCCTCTTCCTGAACGGGAGTATCAACAGCATTGTCCTTTTTGGGCTTGCGCTTGTTGTGATAGCGGTGATATCTCTTTTTATTATTCTTTTTGTTTTCGTTATTTTCCATATTTATCTCCATTTATATAAGACTGCTTAAAAAATCGGTCAGCGTAAGCTTGATGTTTGCATTTCTAAGAAGTGCGAGGCGCGCCTTTTCCGAGCTTTGCAGTATTCTTGTGAGCTTGGCGACCGAAAAGCTGTAGGATAGCTCTTCTGCACGCGTCCTATCCGTATAGAAGAGCATGGAGGGAGCATCTGCCTTTTTAAGAGCTATCAGATCTCTTGCAGCTGCTTCGATCTCAAGAAGCTGAGCCATTATTCTTTCTCTCTCGTCACGCTTTTGCGAAAATGAGGAAAAGATCTCTCCGAAATCACGGGAAAGAGTATTATTAGCGAGTGCCTCGATAAGTCCTGACGCAAGGGAACGATTTTCAATTATCTGTTTTTTCTCACTTGACGAGATAAGCTCGATTATTCTTCCTATACTGCCTTTTGATGCCATATATATCTGCTCAAATTCATCGGGTGAATTATTTATAAAGGCCTTTACGGACGGATAATTTGCTATCAGATATTCCGTTGCCTCGTCCCTTTGAGGAGTTCTCATTCTGAGTATCGGTGCGCGGCTTTTTATAGTTTCAAGGAGCGATTCCGTGTGCTCGCAAAGAAGCAGAAAAACCACGTAGGGCGGCGGCTCCTCAAGAGTCAAAAGAAGGGCATTTTGTGCCTGCGCGGTCATAGTGTGCGCATCTTCGATAATATATACCTTGAAATCTCCGTCGTTAGGTTGATAAGAAACGTCATCGCGAATAAAGCGTATGGGCTCAATACCGAGAAAAACTCTGTCCTCCTCGCGTTTTACTGTGATGACATCTGCTGAATTGTTGCCTATGATTTTTCTGCAGGATGCGCACTCACAGCAGGGGAGGGGGGCGTTTTCATCGTCCTTTTTTTCACAGTTGAGCGCAGCAGCTACAAGACGTGCAAGCGTGCGCTTTCCCGTACCTCTGACGCCATGTAGGATGTATGCATGCGAGAGTGTGTCGGATCTTACGGAGGCGGAAAAATAGTCATAAAGATCATCGTTGGCAATTATGCCGTTAGAATAATTCTTCATATCGCACCTCCTTTGAACCATACAAAATTATTATATCAAAGAAAATAAAATATGTCAATAGGTGAGATTGCCGTTAAAATGACAAAATAATCTCTCAATACAGGATTTTTTTGCGCTTTGAGGTAAATATTTTGTTAAATAATAACAAAAGTCAAAAAAGTTTGAAAAAGGACTTGAAAAAAAAGTGATTTAGTAATATAATAACAACGTATAACTATGCACGTTATAGTATAAAGGACAATAATGAAGGGAGTTTCTTGATATGTTTAAGAAAAAAGAATGTGTCGCTATGCTTTTAGCAGGCGGACAAGGATCAAGACTTTACGCACTTACCAAGAAAGTAGCTAAACCCGCGGTTTCGTTTG
Source organism: Clostridia bacterium (assembly GCA_017531925.1). GTDB lineage: Bacteria > Bacillota > Clostridia > Oscillospirales > CAG-272 > RGIG4608. Next base: position 38,443 of record JAFXKD010000003.1, read on the forward strand.
GCGGAAAGTTCAGGATTATTGACTTTCCTCTTTCAAACTGCATCAATTCCGGCGTGGACACCGTAGGCGTTCTTACGCAGTATCAGCCCCTTGTTCTCAATGAATACATAGGAAACGGTCTGCCCTGGGATCTTGACAGAACCTTTGGCGGAGTTTCCATCCTCCCCCCTTATCAGGGCTTCAGCGGTTCTGATTGGTATAAGGGAACCGCTAACGCTATCTATCAGAACCTTGAGTTTATCAAGAGATATCAGGCAGAATACGTTCTCATCCTCTCGGGCGACCATATTTACACAATGGATTACAATAAGATGCTCGAATTTCATAAGGCTCAGAACGCAGACTGTACTATCGCTGTGCTTGAGGTCCCTATGGAGGAGGCAAGCCGATTCGGCATTATGAGCGTTAATCCTGATAATTCCATTTTCAAATTCTCTGAAAAGCCCAAGAATCCCGATAGTAATCTTGCTTCTATGGGTATATATATCTTCTCGGCTGATAAGCTTTATAAGTATCTTACCGAGGATGAGGCAGATCCGAACTCCAGCAACGACTTTGGTAAGAATATCATTCCTACGATGCTCGCAAACGGCGAGAGAATGTTCGCCTATAACTTTGAGGGCTATTGGAAGGACGTTGGAACCATAGCGTCTCTTTGGGAAGCAAATATGGACCTTCTCGGTGAGAAGCCCGTGCTTGCGTTGGACGGAAACACGAGGATCTATTCACGTCACGAAAACGAGGCTCCTCAGTTTGTCGGAGCTGAAGCGGTTATCGAAAATTCTTCGATCACTGAGGGCTGTGAGATATACGGAACCGTTATCAATTCCGTTCTCGGCTACGGAGTAGTGGTAGAAAAGGGCGCAGTCGTACGCGATTCCGTTCTTATGCATCACGTAACAGTTTCCGAAGGAGCAACTGTAGAATACTCAATACTTGACTCCGATGTTACGGTGGGCAAGGGAGCAAGAGTTGGCAGACCGAGAGGCGAAGCAGAGGGAATTACTGTAATAGGCGCAGGTAACTCCGTTGACGACGGCGCGGACATTCTCGACAACCAGATGATCTATTCTGAATAATGAGGTGATGATATGAAAGCAGCAGGACTTATTTTTTCAAACGTTCACGACGCATCCATACCCGAGCTTACAAAGCCTCGCACGATGGCGAGCATCCCCTTTGGAGGCAGATACCGTCTTATAGACTTTGCTCTTTCCAATATGGTTAACTCGGATATCACAACAGTGGGTCTTATCACACATAATAATTATCAGTCCCTTCTCGACCATATCGGCACCGGTAAGGACTGGGATCTCGCGCGCCGTTCCGGAGGTATAAGAATTTTACCTCCCTTTATCACGAGCGGCACTCGCGGCGATGATAAGCTCTATAAAACGAGACTTGAGGCGCTTGTCGGTGTTAAGGACTTCGTGGAAAACTGCGGAGCAGATCACGTTATTATCTCCGATTGCAATATGATCTGTAATATCGATTTTTCGGATGCTCTTGATGATCACGTGGCGAATGACGCGGATATCACAATAATCACAAAGCTTGTTGATACTCACGAGCTTAAATTCCCGCTTGATAAATATATCAAGATCGTTGATTTCAACGAAAAGGGTGAGATAGTTGATTATTGCGATTATGATAAGCAGCAAGGAGAGCTTCACATCAACACCAATATGATGATAATCAAGCGATCCTACCTTCTTTCTCTTATTGATGAGGCAGATGTGAGAGGCTACGATAGCTTTACAAGGGATATTATCGCAAGAAATCTCGGTAAGCACAGATTTTTCGCATTTGAATATGACGGTTATTTCAATTATATCGATTCTATGCAGAAGTATTTCTTCTGCAATATGAAGATGCTTGATTCTCAGAAGAGAAGGCTCGTCTTCCACGTTAAGAACAGACCTGTTTATACTAAGGTAAGGAATTCAGCTCCTACAAGATATACTGAAAACGCCAAGGTTACCAATTCCATAATTGCAGACGGATGCGTTATCGACGGCGTAGTTGAGAATTCCATCCTCTTCAGAGGTGTAAGGGTAGGTAAGGGAACCGTTATTAAAAATTCAATTCTTATGCAGAACACTTACACAGGTGACGATGTATATCTTAACTGTGTTGTGAGTGATAAGGATGTTACCATAAAGGACGGCAAAATGCTTTCCGGTCACGAGACGCTTCCTTTCTTCATCGGAAAAGGAACTACCGTTTAATCAGTATCAGAACGAATTGACTCTAATAAATTCTGGAAGGTAAAATTTATGAAGAAAATATTATTTGTAGGCGCTGAGGTTATGCCATTTGCCGCCACCGGCGGTCTTGGAGACGTGCTTGGTTCATTGCCCGCAGCTCTTAAAAAGGAGTATCAGTACGATATAGATATCCGTGTGGTAATGCCCCTTTACGACGCGATAAAGCCCGAGTGGAGAAATCAGATGAAGCAGGAGGCTATAATCAATATCCCGCTTTCTTGGAGAAATCTCTATTGTGGTATCCACAGTCTCGTCAAGGACGGCGTAACGTACTATTTTATCGATAACGAGTACTACTTCAAGAGAGGAAGTCTTTACGGCTTTGACGATGATGCGGAGAGATATGCCTTTTTCTGTAAGGCTGCTATTGAAATGCTCGGAGTAGTTGGCTTCTATCCCGACGTGCTTCACGCACACGATTGGCAGGCGGCGCTCTCACTTACGTATTTGAATTTTGAATACCGTTGGAGAAGAGAATATCAGGGAATAAAGACAGTATTTACGATCCACAATATTGAATATCAGGGACAGTTCCCCAATAGAATCATAGGCTCGGTATTCGGCTTTGGACCCTCTAATTATCTTGATTATAACGGTTGTGTAAACCTTATGAAGTGCGCTATCGAGATGGCAAACGTGGTTACAACGGTTAGCCCAAGATATGCAGAGGAGATCAAGAGTGACGAGTATGCTCACGGTCTTGCTCCAATGCTCAACAAGAATGCTCATAAGCTTACGGGTATTCTTAACGGCATAGATTACAGTTATTATAATCCCGAGACTGACTATGCTATCTATCAGAATTATGGCTCCGGCGAGCTTGATAAGAAGCGCGTGAACAAAACTGAGCTTCAAAAGAGCCTTGGTCTTCCCGTAAGAGAGGACATTCCGCTCGTTGCTATCGTTTCAAGACTTGCTTCTCATAAGGGACTTGATCTTGTTCGTGATATTGCATACAGACTTGTTGATAACCACGATATTCAGCTTGTGGTTCTCGGTAAAGGTGAGGCTCAGTACGAGAGCTTCTTTACCGATCTTGAAAGAAATCGCGGAGATAAGGTACGCGCACTTATGATGTATGACAGAGATCTTTCAAAGTGCATCTATGCGGCTGCCGATATCTTCCTTATGCCCTCAAAGAGTGAGCCCTGCGGTCTTTCTCAGATGATCGCATCCCGATACGGAGCAATTCCCGTAGTAAGAGAAACGGGAGGACTTTACGACTCTATCAAGGGTTATTGGATGCTTAACGGCACGATACTCGGCAATGGCTTTACATTTGCCAATTATTCTCCCGATGAGCTTTATGAGCGCACGAGCGCGGCAATAGAGCTGTATCATAACAAAGAGATTTATCCTGTCTTCGCAAAGAAGATCATGGATACTGATTTTTCTTGGGGAGTTTCCGCAAGAAAATATTATATGCTTTACGAAAGAATGTAAGCATAATGAGCGCGGTGACACCGCGCTCAAAAATCGCAAATACCTATTAATTTTGGAGGACACATGAATTACCAACCCACAGTGAACGAGATCACGGAAAATTTAGAGGGCAAGCTTGCCAGATATTTTGGCTGTACTCCCGCAGAGGCGTCGAGAGAGCAGATGTATAAGGCGGCTGCCATGACTGTAAAGGATATTCTTAGCGCGAAGCGCGGAGAATATAAAAAGCAAGTAAATAAGGAAGGCGGCAAGAGAGTGTACTATATGTGTATTGAATTCTTGCTTGGCAGATCCTTAAAGACAAATCTTTGCAACCTTGGACTTGCGGAAAGCTATAAAGAATCGCTCAAAACCCTCGGCTTTGAGCTTGACGATCTTTATGAGTGCGAGCCCGATGCAGGACTTGGAAACGGAGGTCTTGGACGTCTTGCAGCTTGCTTTATGGACTCTCTTTCATCGCTTGATTATCCTGCAACGGGATTTTCGCTTTGCTATGAGTATGGCTTGTTCAAGCAGATGATCGTTGACGGAATGCAGATAGAGCTTCCCGACGTTTGGCTTCCCGGAGGAGAGGTGTGGCTTACACCCAGAACAGACCGCATTTTTAAGGTAAGACTTGGCGGACGTGTTCGCGAGGAATGGCGTGAGGACCATATGGAGGTCATCTATGAGGACTGCGAGGAGTATGAGGCAGTTCCTTACGATATGATGATATCCGGAGCGGATTCCAATGCAGTATCCTTGCTCAGACTTTGGAAGGCAAGAGATATTCATAACTTCAATATGAATCTCTTTTCTCAGGGACAGTATGCAAGAGCGCTTGAGGAAAGCACGAACGCAGAGATCCTTACCAAGGTGCTTTATCCATCCGATAATCATACCGAGGGTAAGATCCTTCGCCTTACACAGCAGTATTTCCTCGTATCTGCATCTATGCAGAGCATTATCCGCGATCATATGGCGGTTTACGGTGAGATAGATAATCTTGCTGATAAGATAGCTATCCACATCAACGATACTCATCCTGCGCTTTGTATTCCCGAGCTTATGAGAATACTCCTCGATGATTATCACTTCTCTTGGGAAAGAGCATGGGGACAGGTGCAGAAGATCGTGTCCTATACAAACCACACAGTCATGCCCGAGGCACTTGAAACGTGGAATGAGGATATCTTCAAGCTCAAGCTTCCAAGAATCCATCAGATCGTTAAGGAAATCAACGAAAGATTTTGTAAGGATGCATGGAACACGTTCCCCGGAAACTGGGATAAGATCTCCAAATTGAGCGTTATAGGATACGGTCAGGTCAGAATGGCTAACCTTTCCGTCATAGGCTCTCATTCCGTGAACGGCGTTTCAAAGCTTCACTCCGATATTCTTAAGGATTCCACCTTCAAGGATTTCTATAAAATGTATCCCGATAGATTTGATAACGTTACTAACGGCATAGCGCACAGAAGATGGCTCTGTTATTCAAATCCCCGTCTTGCATCTCTTCTTGATGATTGCATCGGTAAGGGATACAGACACAATCCCGAGGAGCTTGCGGAATTTGCAAAATTTGCGGATGATAAAGCGGTTCTCGAGCAGATAAGACATATCAAGCACGAGAACAAAAAAGCGTTTGCAGATCATCTTTATAAAAAGACGGGCAGAGTTCTTGATACTCACTCCGTATTCGACGTTCAGATCAAGCGTCTTCACGAGTATAAGCGTCAGCTTCTTAATGCTCTCAATATCATCAATCTATATATCGATATAAAGGAGAATCCCAATCTTGACATCCAGCCGCAGACCTTTATCTTTGGTGCTAAGGCTGCTCCCGGATATCAGATGGCTAAAGAGATAATCAAGCTTATTTGCTTTTTGAGCCGTGAGATAGAGCAGGATCCCGTAGCAAGAGAGAAGATCAAGGTGGTATTCCTTGAGGATTACAACGTAAGTATGGCAGAATGTCTCATTCCTTCCGCAGAGATCAGTGAACAGATCTCCCTTGCCGGTAAGGAGGCGAGCGGCACAGGTTGTATGAAGCTTATGATCAACGGTGCGCTTACTATTGGTACACTTGACGGTGCGAACGTTGAGATGCTTGCTGCTGCGGGTAAGGAGAATATGTATATATTCGGTCTTACAGCTAAGGAGGTTGACGATATCTGGACTCGCGGATATCATTCCAACGAATTCTATGCTAACAATAACAGACTCAGCAAGATCATAGATTGTCTCAATCGCGGATTTGCAGGACAGTCCTTTGCGCACATCTCAAGATATCTTCTTACGGGTATGGGCGTTGCCGATCCCTTTATGTGTCTTGCAGATTTTGAATCTTACCGTACGACACACGACAGAATGATCGCTGATTACGCGAATAAGGAAAAATGGAACAGAATGTCCCTTATGAATATCGCATCCGCAGGCTACTTCGCTGCCGACAGAAGCATTGAAGAATATGCTCAGAAGTTCTGGAATCTTAAAAAAATCACAGGAAACAAATAATAAATGAACGATAAGCTTCAACAATACCCCTCAGCGAATAACGTTGAGATAAAAAAGGAAATAAAGGTTGACGCTTCTTATGAAAATGCCTCGTGTTTCGGGGCATTTTCTGTAGAGGATACCATTCGCTTCAAGGTTTGCGTTCCAACGGGTATGGGAACGCAAGGGGTGGTGCTTAGGATCAACCGCGACGGCGAGGATTATTGGGATATTCCGCTTGGTCTTACGAGCTTTTTGCCCGAAAGAGAGGAATATACCGTAGAGCTTAATCTTCGCAATCTCTGCGGCCCCGTTCCCGCACTCTTTTTCTATGAATTTTTGCTTCTTCGCGGCACGAGAACGCTTTTTACAAGCAGTATAAATAATTATGATTTTGAGCTTTCATATCACTCGGGTTCAAAATTCACATTGCTTGTTCACGAGGACTATTTCAAGGCTAAGGAATGGTTTGGAAGTGGTATTATGTACCATATATTCGTTGACCGCTTTGCGATAGGAGATATCCCCGCATGGAGCAGGAATGACGTGACACTTAACGAGGATTGGTATAACGGAGTACCCCAATACGCAAAAACTCAGGGGGAAAGACTTGCCAATAATATGTTCTTCGGCGGAAATCTCAAGGGAGTCGAGGATAAGCTTGATTACTTAAAGAGCCTTGGGGTTAAGGTCATATATCTGAGTCCAATCTTCAAGGCGTATTCAAATCACAAATACGATACGGGCGACTATATGAGGATTGACGAGATGTTCGGCGGCGACAGTGCTTTTGCTTCTTTGCTCGAAAAGGCGAGCGAGAAGGGAATGAGGATCATTCTCGACGGCGTTTTCAATCATACGGGTGACGATAGTCTGTACTTCAATAAATACGGAAAATACGACTCACAAGGTGCATATAGCGGCGAAGATTCCCCGTATAGGTCGTGGTATAATTTCAGAAATCATCCCGATGATTATGAATCGTGGTGGGGAATTGATATTATGCCGAGGCTGAATCAAAATAACGAAGCTTGCCGGGAGTTTTTTGTCGGCGAGGGTGGAGTCATTGAAAAATATACCAAAATGGGTATAGGGGGGTGGCGACTCGACGTTGCCGACGAGCTGCCCGATGAGTTTTTATATAAGCTTCGCGAGAGGGTGCATAAATGCTCCGACGGTAACGGAATAATAATAGGCGAGGTTTGGGAAAACGCTGCGGTAAAGACTGCATACGGCAAGAGAAGGAATTATTTTCACGGCTTACAGCTTGATAGCGTAATGAATTACCCTTTGCGTAACGGAATTATAGATTTTGTGACCTATGGAAGTGCGGAGATGCTCTATAATGTGCTTGTTGAGCTTTACGCCTCTTATCCGAGATGTGTAAGCGATTCTCTTATGAATATTCTTGGAACTCACGATACGGAAAGAATACTTACTGTTCTCGGAGACAGCTACCGCCCCGATATGCCGAACGATTATCTTGCCGTGGTGCGTATGAGCGCGGAAGAGAAGGATAGAGCGATCGCAAGGCTCAAGATGGCTTCAATAATCCAATATACCGTTTACGGTATCCCATCAGTTTTCTACGGTGACGAGGCCGGAATAGAGGGATATCACGATCCGTTCTGCAGAAGGACGTACCCGTGGGGAAGAGAAAACCGCGAGCTTATTGAGCATTATCGCAGACTCGGTGAGTTGAGAATAATAGAACCTGCCTTTGATCGCGGAGATTTCCGCGTGATTGAGCACGGTGTGGACACCCTGGCATACGAAAGAGCAAAGGGCAGCTCGCGCGTGGTGGTTTTGGCAAACGGTGGAAGCTCCGATTATTCGATAGAGCTTGGCGGAAGATGGATAGATATGATCACTTACGAAAGCTTTGAGAATACCGTGGTTGCAAATCCTTTCAGCGCAAGAATTATGAAAAAAATATGATTTTTGGACGTTGCTTTTGCAGCGTCCTTAATTTTTACTAAAAATTTTGAAAAAGTCATTGATATATAATTAAAAATATGTTAATATTATCATAGGTAATTATTTTTATAGCGCTGAGGTTGTTTATGAAAGCTCTGAAAATTACCGTTTTGAGTATTGCTATATCCTTTTTGCTCATCTCGTGCAGTATCGACGCGAGCGAGCCTAAAAGAACAGGAATACTTATAAACGGGGAGGTTCTTGCATCGATCAGGCAAGAGCTTTACGATAAGGAAAATTCACTCTTAGCAGAAGATGGAGACGTTTTCTGGAGCAGATCCGGAGTACTTTGGCATTCAAGCCATACCTGCTCATATCTTGCAAACACAAAAACGGTATATCACGGAACTGTGGATGAAGCGCGTCTTGAGGGTAAGGAGAGGGCGTGCAGCCGTTGCTTTTCGGAAAGTGAAGAGGATATTTACGGTCAACTCTCTCAAAACCCCATAATGAGTGGCGACGTTTTCTTTACGAGAGATGGCGAGAAGTGGCATGTCAGTGAGGATTGTACTGCCATTGAGAACGGTATCGACATATATCACGGAAATAAAGCATTGGCGTTAGCGCTTGGAAAAACAGAGCCCTGCGAAGAATGTGCAAACAATGAATAACGGAGATTTATTATGAATATCAGACTTGCAGAAAAAAAGGATATTGATAAAATAATGTTAATAATTGCCGATGCAAGAGAGAGCATTGGAAGGCTTGGAATTGACCAATGGCAATACGGGTATCCCACACGCGACAGCGTTAAGGAGGATATCTCGTTGCATCACACCTACGTAGTTCTTGACGGCGAGGATATCTGCGCCACGTTTGCGCTTACCTTAAACGGAGAGCCCACTTATAAGAAGATTTACTGCGGCGCTTGGATATGCGACGATGAATACGTGACCTTACATAAGATCGCAGTTGACAGTGCCCATAGGGGACGGGGTGTTTCATCCGAGATAGTGGATTTTATTGTTAGATTTGCAAGAGATAACGGGTATGCGAGCGTACGAGTTGACACCCATCACGGAAATATTCCTATGAGAAAAATGCTCGAAAGAAACAGCTTTGAGCATTGCGGAAACATATATCTGCTTGACGGCCAGCCACGCGTTGCGTATGAAAGATTGGTATAGACTATGGCTGAGAATAAAAAATCTGTAAAAATAATCGCGCAGAATAAAAAGGCGTATTACGATTATTTCGTGGACGAGAGATACGAAGCGGGTATCGAGCTTTTCGGCACGGAGGTTAAAAGCATCCGCGCGGGTCGGGTAAATCTAAAGGAATCGTATTGCGACATAAAGAACGGTGAGGTCTTTGCCGTTGGTATGCACATAAGCCCATATGAGCAGGGAAACGTCTTTAACAGAGACCCTCTGCGTCCGAAAAAGCTTCTTCTTCATAAGCGCGAGATATTAAAGCTTTTCGGGCTTACGGCACAAAAGGGTTATACGCTCATACCTCTGCAGATCTATCTGTCCGGCTCAAGAGTAAAGATGGAGATAGGACTTTGCCGAGGCAAAAAGCTTTATGATAAGCGCGAGGATATGGCTCGTAACGACGCGAAGCGCGATATGGAGCGCGCTTTCAGAACACGAAACGATTAAGGCGGTAAATGTAATGAATATCAGCTTTGACAATCAGAAATATATCGAATTACAGTCCAAGCATATCGGTGACAGAATAGCACAGTTTGGCGGTAAGCTCTACCTTGAATTTGGCGGTAAGCTCTTTGACGATTATCACGCAAGCCGTGTTTTGCCGGGCTTTAAGCCCGATTCAAAGCTCCGTATGCTCCTTCAGCTTAAGGATAAGGCTGAGATCGTTATTGTAGTTAATACCGATGACATCGAAAAGAATAAGATAAGAGGTGATCTCGGTATAACGTACGATCTTGACGTGCTTCGTCTTATCGATGCTTTTCGAAACGTAGGGCTTTACGTTGGTAGCGTAGTGCTTACGAGATTTGAGTCGGTACATCCCGCTGTGACAAAGTTTGAAAGAAAGCTTAGCGAGCAGGGAATTAAGATATATCATCATTACACGATAAAGGGATATCCGTCCAATGTTGAAAAAATAGTCAGTGACGACGGATTTGGTAAAAACGAGTATATCGAGACCGAGCGCGAGCTTATAATTGTAACGGGCCCCGGTCCCGGAAGCGGTAAGATGGCTGTATGTCTTTCCCAGCTTTATAACGATAATAAGAGGGGAATAAAGGCGGGCTATGCAAAATTTGAGACTTTCCCTATATGGAACAAGCCTCTTCGCCATCCTGTAAATCTTGCATACGAGGCGGCAACTGCCGATCTTAACGATGTAAATATGATTGACCCATATCACCTTGAAAAATACGGTGAGATGGCGGTGAATTATAATCGCGACGTTGAGATATTTCCCGTGCTTGACGCAATATTCAAGGGTATTTATGGCACCTCTCCCTATAATTCGCCCACGGATATGGGTGTAAATATGGTGGGGAACTGTATCGTTGACGACGAGGGTGTTTGCGACGCCTCAAAGCGCGAGATAGTGCGAAGATATTTCGATGCTCTTTGCGCGTGCAGGGACGACGATACCGAGCGTAATCAGAATGCGGTACAAAAGACTGAGATACTTATGCAGCAGGCGGGAATAACCAAGAATTATCGCAGAGTAGTTGAAGCGGCAAAGGCAAAGAGTGCTGAATCCGGCGCGCCTGCGGCTGCTATTGAGCTTTCGGACGGTCGTATAATCACGGGTAAATCGACCGATTTGCTTGAAAGCGTTTCCGCGATGCTTCTTAACGCGCTTAAAGAAATAACCTCGATTCCCGACGAGATACATCTTCTCGCCCCGGAGGTCATAGAGCCTGTGCAAAAGCTGAAATGTCAGTATCTTTCAAGAACATATAAAAAGCTTAACGTAAACGAGATACTTATCGCGCTTTCGATCAGCGCACACACCTCTGCAACTGCTGCTTATGTCCTTAAGCATCTGCCTTTACTTGCAGGCTGTGATATACATTCCACCGTAATGCTCCCAAGCGCGGATATGGAGGTTCTGAAAAAGCTCGGTCTTAACGTGACCTGCGAGCCTAAGTATCAGATCAAAGAGATATTTATTGGATAAAAATAAAAGCACTTGCATTTTTTTGCAAGTGCTTTTTTGCCACTTGTGCGGCGGTTTTGGTGGACCCGACGCATAGCTTCTCAATCCCTCGTACCAAGATATATGGCTGGAGTCGATAAAATCGGTGACGCGTTTGTGATGATAAGGAAATCCATAGGTGTTTTTTGACTATTTTGTAATCAAATTTGTTAGATAAAAAATATGTACCATTGTCATTTTTCGAAAATGGAAGGTAGAGGGGGGGTCTACCTTCCATTATATAGAACAACAGTAAGGTTGACAACTATGTAAATTAGTGATATAATGTTTCTAATAAGTGGTCGTTATAAGGAGAGTTTTCTATGAATAACAAAAAAGAAGCATTGGCTAAAAGATTAGCAGAAGTAGATAAACATCTTGAACAAAAAAGATTAAAATGGAACTTAGAAATATTTGCTGGTTATTCACTAGCAATATCAATACTAATAACCATATTGGTATTAAATACGGTGGATAGTGTAATTTTGGCTTGGGTATACTCATTAATTCCATCTATATTATTGGGTGGCTTGTGCTATTGTATAAACTCTTTAGTTTGGACTAATTGTTGTTGGAGTATTCGCGATACATTAGACTATCAAAAACAACTAGAAAAAGAATGGAAAGAACTCGTTGCTCAAGAAGAAAAAAGTAATTGTGCAAATAATATTGATGTTTCATCAAACCAAACAGTCCCCAATAAATATCTCAATAGAGGATATGATGAATTTCAAATTGAATATATTAGAGAAGCAATATATAAATATGGGTTGTGCGAGAAAGATATTGATTATTTTCTTTCTTTACGTAACGAACCAATATTGCTTATGGAATATTCCTTGCACCTAAAGTATGAAATAGAGGATTATATTGAAGATATTGCAAGAGAAAAGGCGGCAAAAGAAGTTTTAAGAATTCATAAATAATCTATTAATTCAACAAATATTTAATTCGTACAGATTTTATCCTTCCGCAAATTTATTTTTCTCGATGTTTTTGTGTCGAGTTTAAACTTTCCAAAAACTTATAATTTTAATCTCCTCGAAAACCCGACTCATAAAAAAGCAAACACCTGCATAGAACGTAAAGTTTACTATGCAGGTGTTCTTTGTAATTTCCCTCAGTACGAGAGATTGATTGGTGGAACGGGTGTCGCTATGAGCGAACACCCCTCCTTTCCTTCGGTTTTTTCTTCATTTTCGCCCTCAAAAGCGTCCTCAATATCATTGAGTGGGATGTTGTCAACGCTTAGCGATTTCTTACTTGCATTGATAATCAAGGTGAAGTGGTCATCATACAAATAGATCGAATTAACGAAGATATTTATAAGTGCTCTACGCTTATTGAAATCATCCATCGGCATTTCGCAGATGAAGTCGAGAAAAGCGTAAACCTGCGCCTCGGTCAAACAGATTTTCTTATTGTTCTCAATAGCAAGCTGCGTTTCTAATTCGGTTTTCTCAGCTTGGCGGCGGTTCAGACGCTCGGTCAGCATATCAACCGATTGTCCTTTCTCAATACCTTTCCAAAGGTTTTCAATAGCGGCATCAACCTCCTTGATAGTCTTCTTTAGTTCCTTTATTGAGAGGTTGTCCGCGCTCTTATTACATTCCTCTGCTACCCGCTTGGCGATATACCGAATATTATCCTCGGTGAGCATTTGAAGGCAAACTTCGATTACGCGGTTTTCGATAAATTCCTTTCCGACAATAGCCTTATCGCATAGCTTCTTGCGTGCATTTTTGCAGATATAATAATGATACTGTCTGCCCGACTTGCTCGTTCCGGCATAACCTACCATCATTTCCTTGCAATGACCGCAGAAAAGCTTGGTTGTCAAAAAGTATTCGTTTTCGCCGCGTGTACGTGCGGGCGCAGATTTGTTTCTGTTCATAATCTCTTGTACCCGATAGAACAAATCGTCATCGAGAATGCGAGGCATTCCACCGGGCTTTTCTACTCCTTTGTATAGATATATGCCGATATAGCGTTTGTTTTTGAGAAGATGGCTGAGGCTGTTGTAGGTAAACTCGTTACCGATCGAAGTCTTAACCTTTCTTCGCTGCAAGTCCTTAACGATCTCTGCTTTGGTTTCACCGCTTGCATAGCGTTCGTAGATCTCGCGGACGATTGCCGCTTCTTCCTCGTCAACCGAAAAGGTGCGGTCTTTGTTTACCTTGTAGCCAAGTACGGGATTGCTGCCGTTGGTTTGACATTTCTCGGCGTTGATTGCCATACCTCGGTTGATCTTCTG
>JAFXKD010000024.1 GCA_017531925.1 Clostridia bacterium
GCAGGGATCTACGAAGGAGTCTTTGTGACTTTCCATAGGCAAAGTTACTTTCCCTACAAACCGGCGGGAGCAAGCCCCTGCCCTACGTTAAGGGCAACGGCACAACCTCGCCTCCCCCTGTCGAGGGAGGGGGACCACGAAGTGGTGGTGGGAGAGTTTCAAAGTAAAAGTAACTTTTCCCACGGATACGGACGCACACAGTGCGCCCCTACGGATCTCTCACGGCTACGCACTCACAAACAAATTTTAGAAAAATCAAATCCCCGATTTGATTTTTCGTAGTTTTGAAGGTTTGATATCAGCCGTCACGCTCGCGTGTAAGGATGATATCGGAGCTTCAAAACCGCCAATTCGCACGCGAATGGGCGAAAATTTGTGTGGAGTCAGCACCAACCAAGCGATTAAAGTTTTTGCGGAGCTTTTTTCAAAAAGCGACAATCCAAATCCACTAACTTTTTATCAGCACAAAGCGAGCGCGAACATAGTGTGAAGCCGTCAATTTTGCACTTTGCATTTTGCATTTAATCCACTCCAAGCTCCCTTTTATCAAGGGCGGCGAGGGCGAATTTAAGAGCGAGCGATGCCTTTTTGCGCTCCTGCTCGTCGTCCGACTCAAGAAGGGGCAAAAGCGTGCGATAGACTTCTCCGCGCACTGTCATATCACCCCTCAGGTGGTCGAGATCATAGGATGCGCTCGTGTTGTCCCTTATCTGCAAAAGCGCAAGGGGAGGCATCACCGCGCAGCTCTCTATTCCGCGAAGCGTGGGAGTATAGTCGCTCGGCACCGAGCCGCAAAGCACAACTCTTAGCGCAGTGTCCTCACCGTAGCCGCGAAGCAGCACGAGGTCCCTTATCCTCTCCGCGACCTCCACGTCGCTTGAAAGTGAGGTGATATCAAGTCTTTCTATTTCATAGGTCAGACGCGAGGTCACAACTCTCTCATAATTCATTACCTTCGTATTTACGTCGAGGTCGATAATATACACTCCGCCCTCGCCCGTCTCGTCAAAGCTCCTTCCCTGCGGAAAGCCGCTGTACGCGATAAGCGTTGCGCCCGTATAGGCAGGCTTTGGCGGATTATGCACGTGACCGAGCGCCGCGTAAGCAAAACCTGCGCGAGCGATCGCGTTCGGACTTATGGGCGCATACCGTGAAATGTGTGATCCAAGCTCCGCGTGCACGCAAAGAATATTCACGTTCGTTTCCGAAAGCGGGATCTCGTCGGCAAGGGGGTTCTTCTCATATTTTTCTGAGGTGAACGCGTAACCGACAACGCTGACCCCAAGCTCGTCAAAATCAAATCTTCCAAGCTCGTCCGACGTGAAAACGTATGCGTTCTCCGGCAATCCCCTGTCAGAATAAGTGCCGTTTTTATTGTAATAATCGTGATTTCCGGGCGCGATGACCACGGGCACGCCCGCGCGCTCTATCGCGTCAAAAACCGCGCGCCTCGTCGCTCCCGTACAAAAAGGCGTGTCAAAGAGGTCGCCCGCGATAAGCACGAGCCTTATGTTCCTCTCCTTAACAAGAGCCATAGCAGAAGCAAAGCACTCCCTCAGCTCCTCCCTCTTTTTGTCGGCAACGTCCTTTTCAAAGCCCGAGAACGCGCTGTCAAGGTGGAAATCCGCAATATGTAAAATCTTCATCAGAATTCTCCCATAATAATATATCTACATAAAAGTATTATATCATATCTTATAAAACTTTTCAACGGCAAAAGAGGATTTGTTCACAAATTGTTAATAAAAATAATGTAAACTAAATACGTATATGCATTTGTAGAAAGGAGGACGCGATGGCAAATCAAAATCAGAGCTATAAAAAGCGAAGCAACGCCTATAAAAAAGGCTCGCTCTCGCGAAAGGACAGGTTTTCGGGCAAGAAGATAAACCTCGTTCCCATCGTTATCGTTGCCTGCGTAGTCCTCAGCTTTATCGGTGCGATGATACTCGGAAATTACCTCGGCACCCTTGCGCAAGACTCTCAGGGCACTCCGCAAGCTCCGGGCAGCCCCTCGTCGGGCGAGCTTCCGAGCGTGGATAAAGTCCCGCCCGAGGCAGAGCTTCACGCATATTTTGCGGATATGAGCGCATCCGACCCCGAGATAAGCCTCTCCGAGCAAACAGGAGCGGCACGCGAGCGCGGAAACGCCCTCTATTTTAAGCTCAGATACGAAAACGGCGAGCTTTTGTACTCCTCGGACGCTTCTGAACGCCTTGAATATCCCGCGCGCGAAAATCTGACACTCACAAGACTTCAAAATCACCTCGCGTATTACGCGGACTTTGCCGTCGGTGAGCTTTTATCCGATTTTGACAGCAGCCTTTCCGCAGAGGAAGGACTGAAAATAAAACATGTGGAGATCACTCTGCTCGCGGAGGCAGCAGACGCCTGCTTTGATCAATTGATAGTTGATTTTTCGACGGATATCAACAGAGATAACGTTACTCATTATCTTTCATATCTGATCGACCTGAAGCTCGCCTGCCCCGAAACACCCGTGGGAGTAAGACTTGATTACAGCTTCATCACCGACGCGGACAATTCGGGCGTTGTCGCTCAGCTTCTCTCCATCGCGGATTTTTACGCGCTCGACCTCGGCGACTGTGACGCAGAGGAGCTTGATAGCGCGCTTTCTCCCCTTGTTTATTTCAGCGAGAGATATAACGGCGTGATAACACTGAACGACTCTGACGCGGACTCCCTCTCAGCCCGCATCTCCGCCCTCGCAGACAAAAATATGGATAGCTATATCATAAAATAAAGAAAAAACACGGAATTCGGTTAAAAATTCCGTGTTTTTATATTTTATGTATTTTTCTTTATTTCTGTTTAAACAGGAGCTTGCCGACGTTGGGCTTAGGCACCTTAATGTCGAGGACGAAAAGGAATGCCATAACCGCGGGGGCGGCGTAATAGAGCCAGATGCTCACGTCGGCGGGCAGGAGCCAGCCGATAAAGAACACTACGGGTGTGATTATCGCCGAAAAGGTGATCGGCATGCCGCGGAAGGATTTGGCGCACGCGTCCTCATCGGGATTTGCCTGCCTTTTTGTTTCAAGCACGTTAAAAAACGCAAGGCGGATAAGTCCGCAAAGCACATATATTATGAGAATAAGGATACCTATAACGCTATCCACTCCGCTCTTATAAAATGTTACCGCCGGAAGCACTCCGAAGGCGATAACGTCGGAAAGAGAATCTATCTGGATGCCATAGTTCTTCTGCTCCTGCGTTCTGTCCTTCTTCGTTCTCGCGACAATTCCGTCAAAGAGATCGCAAAAGCCGGACAGCAGTATGCAGATGACCGCAAGGCCTGTATTACCGTGGCAGGCGGAGATTATTCCGAAAACAGCTGACAAGCAGCTTATGTAGGTCAGCCAAGTGGTGTAGTCAAAAAATCCTATAAAATGCAAAAGCTTTACCTCCAAATCAGTTCTTTTTCCTTTCAGCCTTATCCATAGCGACAGCCACGGCAAAGCCTACAGCGAAGCAAACGACCGAAATTATCATTGTCCACACACTTCCAAACGAGTGCGGCAGTGTTTTTAGCGACGACGAAATGACGAAGCCTAAAATTATGCGCGAGATGAGCGCGTAATGCTTTTTGAAAAGCATATTTACAAATTTTGCAAAAAGGAGGACCGTTACCACAATGCCTATTCCGAACGGTATCAGCACTCCAAGATCAAAGCCCCCTATCCCCTCGGTAAGAGGAACGTAAAGTCCAAGATAAATAAGCACGGTTGACGAGCTGAGTCCCGGGACGATGAGGCTTATGCCCCACATAAATCCGCAGAAAACGAAGGATAAAAAGCTCTCGGGGATCACTATTGCCTCTCCTGCTTCAATTATATGAAAGAGGATGTAGGAAATAGACATTGAAATCACGAAGGGCGTCCAGCTCATTTTTCTGTCTGCCTCCTCACTCTTCTTAAACAGCTCGGGGATAGTGCCGCACACAAGGCCGAAGAAAAGGAAGATGGCTACGTCGGGCGCAAAGGAGAAGAACACCTCAACCACCTTTGCAAGAAGCACGAAGCCGAGAGCCCAGCCCGCAAGAAAGGGCGCAAAAATGTGATAATCCCTTTTCAGAGTCTCCTTGGGGTGGGTGAGAAGCTCCATAAGCGGCTCAAAAAGTCCGAATGCAACGCAAAGCACCCCGCCGCTGACACCGGGCAGGATCGCTCCCACTCCGATTATCGCGCCGTAGATGGCGTACATTACAAAATCCCTTAAATTGAATTTACTTTTTGCCATATTTTTTAAGAGTGGCAAAGCACTCGACGGTGTACATAGTCGCGGAGAAGATCATAAACGCAGTAGTAAAACAGATGACTCCAAGGGACACGGGTGACGGGATATCGTTCCACAAAAGGTGGAGAAGCACCGTGGCGATGATTATGCCCGTTGCTGCCTTTCCGTGCCATTTTGCGCCGTCAACCACCTCGGTCTCCTTAAACACCTTAAGGCGGATAAGGAACGAGAACAGCTCCTTAAGAACAAGGACCACCGCGGGCACGATCATAGCCCTGAATCTTGTGATAAGGCAGATGATAACGGCGAGCTGAGTAGCCTTATCGGCAACGGGGTCAAGGAATTTTCCAAAGTCGGTTATCATATTGAAATGGCGCGCGATAAATCCGTCAACTATGTCGGTAGCGACCGAGAACACCAGCAGGATGCAGGTCGCAACGTTATCGTGCTTGAAGCAATAGAGCCATACGAGTACGGGAATGAGCAGAAGTCTGAGAATGGAAAGAAGATTGGGGATCGTAAACAGCTCATCCCTCATTTTTTTGAATATTTTGCGAAAAAGCTCGCTCATTTTTGAGTCTCCTCCTTCCGAAAGTGATCGGAAATATATAAAAATAAATACTATCTCAATTATATTATAGTGCTTTTGGGCGTTTATGTCAAGTTTTTTCAATAATATCAACAAAAATTGACGAAGAATGCTTCTATATGATATATATTCCCTTGCAAAGGCGCGGAATTTGTGGTATAATACTAAGATAGATAAGTATTGTAATAAAAAAACGGAGGTGGGGATTTGAACTCTGCTGTTAAGGAAAACAAGATGGGCTATATGCCCGAAAACAAGCTTCTTTTATCAATGTCTATCCCGATGATGCTCTCAATGCTGATTCAGGCTCTTTATAATATCATAGACGGTCTTTTCGTGGCAGGAATAAGCCCCGAGCAATTTGAGCTGACTGCCGTAAATCTCGCCTTTCCCGCTCAAAATCTTATGATTGCCGTATCCGTGGGCACGGGTGTTGGTATAAACGCGCTGATCTCAAGATATCTTGGTCTCGGAAATCGCGAAAGAGCGGATAAGATCGCCGGTCAGGGCGCGTTTCTTGCCATCGTCAGCTACGTGCTTTTCGCGGTTTTCGGAACTCTTTTGGCGCGTCCCTATTTTGATATTATGACCACGGATATCACGGATGCAGCCGCAAGAGCTGCTGTTATAGATATGGGTGTGGGATATCTCAGAATATGCTTTATTGCGTCATTTGGACTTTTCTGCCAGGTCGTTCACGAAAAGTATATGCAGGCGACGGGCAAGACCACCCTTTCAATGGCAACTCAGCTTGTGGGCGCAATATTGAATATGATCTTTGACCCCATCCTTATCTACGGCTGCGGATTGGGAATCCTGGGCGCTGCTTACGCGACCGTTGGCGGACAGATCGCTTCCGGTATCGTCGGCGTGCTTCTTCACTACTTCAAAAATAAAGAGGTAAGGCTAAGACCCGAAAACATAAAACCCGACAAGAAGATAATCAAGGAGATATTCAAGATAGGTCTCCCCTCAATTCTTATGAACTCCATAGGCTCATTTATGACGGCTGCGTTCAATAAGATTATTATGGCACTTTCCGAGTACGCCGTAAACGTTTTCGGTATATATTTCAAGCTCCAGAGTTTCGTGTTTATGCCCGTTTTCGGATTCAATAACGGAATGATATCCATCGTTTCCTATAACTACGGCGCAAGAAAGAAGAAAAGGATGCTCAGAACCATAAAGCTCGGACTCGTTTACGCGGTCTCCTTTATGCTCTTCGGTTTCGCACTTTTCCAGCTCTTCCCCCGCCCCTTCCTTACAATGTTTAATCTTAGCGAGGAAGCAATAATGACCGTCGGTATCCCCGCGCTTCGTATCATCTCGATAAGCTTTATCTTCGCAGGCTTCTCGATAATCTGCTCCGCGGTGTTCCAGTCCTTCGGTTATTCCCTTTTCTCAATGTTCATCTCCATCGGACGTCAGCTCGTAACGCTGCTCCCCGTAGCTTACCTCCTCTCCCTCACGGGCGATATCAACGCGGTTTGGTGGTCGTACCCTATAGCAGAGTTCGTCTGCGTTATCCTCAGCGTTGTATTCTATGTCTATATCTATAAGCACAAAATTAAAACGATCCCCGATGAGGCTGAGGTGTAAAAGGTTAGTTTGCCCTTGGAACGCTCACGCCGCTTGGGCGCCTACTTTTGAAAAAAGTAGGCAAAACAATCGCTTGGTTTGTGTTAAGTCTGCGTAAATTTTCGATAAAATACTCGCATTTTATCGAAAATTTACTTACTATCATCGCAGACGTGAAGAAAGTGCTAACATACCGTCTATTATGATCGTAGCAAATCACAGATTTTGCGAAGATATGAGCAAAATCGTTATGAAGGATACTAAGATTCTTCGCTACGCTCAGGATGACGTCTCTGAGTGATGTTCGCGGTGGGCGGATGTTTGCTCGGACGCACACAGTGCGCCCCTACGGGTTTGAGCGTCGCCATATAGTGTACAAAACGTCTGTGCTTTTAGTAGCAAATTAAAGATTTTTAAAGCGCCTGTTAAAATGCTTTAAAAATCGTTATGTGTTGCTCCGCAACACAATTTGCGCGGATCAAGTCGGTTCAGCACTCACTAAACGGCTATTGGGCGTAGCTTTTTAAAGCTTTTTTGGTACTTTTTTCTCGAAAAAAGTACGATCTATAATCTAACTATCTATCCATCTAACTTTTTCCAAGGAGGAAAAAACATGTACAAGCTTTTATTTTTAGCATTAATTCTCATTCGTTTTCTTTGGGACATAGCACTTCACGTCCTTTCCGCAAAGCAGGTGGGCAAGCCCCTGCCAAAGAGCGTTCAGGGCATCTACGATGAAGCAGAATACCAGAAATGGCGCGCCTACAACGGCAAAAAGGACAAGCTCAGTATCGCGAGCAGCATCATTGCTCTTTTAATAAACGTTCTTCTCTATTGCACCGACCTCATCTCCGTTATCTATTACGCAATGCCCGGTGGAGTAATGATCAAGGCGATCCTCTTCTTCCTTGCCGTGGGAGCTGCAGAAACGATCGCTTCCCTTCCCATCGATTACATATT
Source organism: Clostridia bacterium (assembly GCA_017531925.1). Classification (GTDB taxonomy): domain Bacteria; phylum Bacillota; class Clostridia; order Oscillospirales; family CAG-272; genus RGIG4608. Next base: position 7,385 of record JAFXKD010000024.1, read on the forward strand.
CACCTTCAAAATTGAAGAGGAATTCGGCTTTAACAAGGTCACACCAAAGACCTTTATTGTGGACACAGTTAAAAATTACATCCTCAACAACGTCCTTAACGTAATAATCTTCGGTCTTGTGCTTTTGGCGTATAATCTTCTCGGTAACTACTTCGGACTCATCGTGTTCGCGGGACTTGCCCTGTTTATGATACTTATGAGCGCATTCTCAAGCGTTTTTTCCAAGATATTCAACAAATTCACATCTCTTCCCGAGGGCGAGCTTCGTGATAATCTCTCCAAAATGTTCGAGGATGCGGGCTATAAGCTCAAGGACATCTACGTGATGGACGCGTCGAGAAGAACCACCAAAGCAAACGCCTACTGCGGAGGAATTGGAAAGCTCAAGCAGATAGTTCTCTACGATAACCTTGTAAATAATTATACCCCCGGCGAGATCACCGCAGTCTTTGCACACGAGCTTGCGCATTTTAAGAACAAGGATACAACAAAAATGACCTTCTTCAATATGCTCAATTTCCTGCCGATGCTCCTTGTGATGACCCTGCTTATGATCTTCCCTGAGGTAGCGCAGAGCTACGGCTTTGAGAGTGCAAATATCTTCTTTGCATTCTACGTGGGCTTCGGAAGCGTGCTTTCGATAGTAACTCAGCTCATTATGATCCCCTTCAACGCGATGTCCTGCCGCTTTGAGCGCAGAGCCGACTCCCTCGCTTATGAGCTTGGCTACGGCGACGAGCTTATCAGCGCGCTCAGAAAGCTCCATAAGGACAGCCTCTCCGATATGAACCCCCACCCAATCGTAGTGAAGCTCACCTATAACCATCCCCCTCTCCACGAGAGAATAGAGCTTATCGAGAGCAAGAAAAACTGATAATAAACAAATAAAAACCACCTCTTGCGAGGTGGTTTTTATCGTTCTGAGATCAATAATTAACTTTTCTTACTTCAAAGTAAGCCTTGGGATGTGCGCAAACAGGGCAGATCTCGGGTGCCTTTGTGCCTACCACAAGATGACCGCAGTTGCGGCATTCCCACATAACCTGCTCGCCCTTTTCAAAAACGGTCTGCATCTGAACGTTGTTAAGAAGCGCAAGATATCTTTCCTCGTGGGATCTCTCAATCACCGCTACCTGGCGGAATTTAGCCGCGATTTCGTGGAAGCCCTCTTCCTCCGCCTCTTCAGCAAAGGTTCTGTACATGTCAGTCCACTCGTAATTTTCGCCCTCAGCCGCACTCTTGAGATTAGCCTCAGTGTTGCCGATGCCGCCAAGAAGCTTGAACCACAATTTTGCGTGCTCCTTTTCGTTGTCAGCGGTCTTCTGGAAGATCTCAGCGAGCTGCTCAAAGCCCTCCTTCTTTGCTACCGATGCAAAATACGTATATTTGTTTCTTGCCTCACTCTCGCCCGAAAAGGCTGCCTTGAGATTCTGTTCTGTTTTTGTTCCTTTAAGATCCATATTTAAATCCTCCTTTTTAGATCATTCAACCTTATTATATATTAATAAATTGAAAATTTCAATATATTTTTACCGATTTTATTGACAAAAATTCAATTTTGATATAAAATTACGAGGTGTTGAATATTAATTACGAAGCGAGATGCAGTTTTAAAATGCAAAATGCAAAATGC
>JAFXKD010000025.1 GCA_017531925.1 Clostridia bacterium
ACGGCGGTTGCAGTAGTGCAATCGCCGTTTCAATGTTTTTAGCTAAAGGAGGTGGCCCGCGGTGCCATTCGGGAGCCAAACTTATTCATTCTTGACGTTCTCCGAGCTAAGTATCATAACAGCCTTAAAAACGGCCTTCATGAACATCACCTCCTCAACGCGCCAAACACATTTAGCACCTTTGAATTTAGCAGAAACATTATATCATAATTACAGAAGAATGTCAATAGAATGTATAATCAGTAATATATTCACCGCACATAAAATAAGCGCACAGGGTTTTGCTCATGTGCGCTTTTATGTATTTTGGGATTTAATTTTCAAGGATAAATGATTTTATTTGGGGATTGAAGCAAAGGTAGAGCATCGGCGCGAGGGAGAGCAGGCTTCCGACGGTGAATACTATAAATAGCGGGAACACGTCGCCTAAAAATCCGTAAGCCAATGCAGAGAGCGCTATTCCGCCCGTCGTTGCTGCGGAGAAGAATCCGAGGATCGCGCCTCGGTTATCTTCGGGCAGAGCGAGCATCATCGATGCGCCGAATACGGTATTGCCTGCGCTATTGCCGAACGAGCCGAGAAGCATCCAGAGGCACATTGGAATAAAGCTTGACGACTGATAAGCCAATATCCAGAATACGACCGAGCTCGAAAAGCCCAAAGCCAATATCCAATATCTTGATCTTGAAGAAAATTTGACCGTTCCGAGCATAATTACGCCTATAAGTGAGCCTACCGTATTCATTGACATTAATATTCCGTATTGCTCAACTGCCAAGCCCTTTTCGATGGTGAAGGGGAGCATCAGAGTGAAGGGTCCGGAGGCAAGGAAGTTCAACAATACCGCGCAAGGAATAAAAACGCGCAGGCAGGGATTTTCAAAAATTGTTTTTACGGCAATTTTAAAATCGATCAAAATTCCGCTGAGTGAGACCTTTTCGCCCTGCCTTGGAGTTTTGGGAATGGAAATTAGCAGCTCGGAGATCGCTGAGTAGATATTTGAGCAGCCGTTGATGATTATTATGATCGGAACTCCCAAAAATGCTACCATTGCTCCGCTGAAGGCAGTTCCTATCATATTGATAGTAGAGCTTACTCCCGAAAAAAGCGACTGACCTCGTACCAGATCGTCGCGAGGTACTACGTCTATAAGGACCGTGTTTGACGCGGGAGAATAGAAAACTCCGCCAAGCGCCGCTAAAAATGCCGCAACGAGCACTATCGGAACACTGAGCTTATCGGAAAACGCAAGTATTCCGATCGTGAGCATCAAAATTCCTTGGAGAAAGTCACCGAGAACGAGGATCCATTTTCTGTTTATCTTATCAACTACGGTTCCGCTGAATGGGGAGAGAAGCATAGTTACGAACATCGAAATGGACGACATAATTCCCATCAAAGAGTTTGAGCCCGTTTTCTCATATACCCAATAGCCTATGGCGACGCTGTACATAAGGTCACCTATCATACTGACCGCCGAGCCCTGAAGAAGCAAGATGAAGTTTTTATTCCATAATTTTTTGACCATATTTACACCAACCAGTTTTTTCTTTTAAAATTATATCACAACTATATTAGAAAAACAAGGGTTGCGCCATACATTTTGGATTTCAAAATAAAAAAACTCGGCAACTTAAGGTTGCTTTTCGTTATATAGGATGGTGTTGGTTCGCTAAATGCTCCAAAAATATACCGAAAGAGCAATATGACATATTTGCTTCGGATTTTTGCCGTATGCCTTTTCGAGCGATTTATCAAGCCTAATCCCGTGTTATCTTAGATGTGAAAAATAATGAGGGAATGGCGAATATATCTAAAAAACATAAATCTTGTTGCAAACGGAAAAAGACTTAACTCTTGACAAAACTATCCAATACGTATATAATAATATTGGAAATATTGAGAGTGTGGTTTATCGTATAGGTTTGTGGAGGTAATATGGATAATCTTTGGAAATATTTGACTACTGTAATTGCATTAATATTGTATGCTATTGCGATAGTTGTATATGAATCTATCAAAAAAGGAGATGAATATATATTCAAAATTATTGCATTCTCTTTAGGTGTGATCCTCATGGTTTTTGTAAATATTCCATACTTTCAAGATGCCATAGAAAATGAAACTACAAACGTAATTGCTGAGTATGTCAAATATCAGCCGGGTCGTTTGGGTACTCAAAGATTGTTCTTTGTAAGCGATAAAAAAGAAATCAAATTGGAAGATTTGCTTATTAATCGTCCCGTTGCACACCTTGAAGAAGGTAAAATATACGAAATTGAGTATTATAATAACAGCAAACTTATCAAGGAGTATAGAGAAGTGAAATAACCTAATGCACTTAAGATTAATAACAAAATCTTAGAAAGAGACTATTAATCTATTCAACAGCCCAACCCACAAATGTGGGTTGGGCTTCTTTTATCTTGACAAATCATTCCAATACGTGTATAATGAAATTGGAAATATTGTGAGTGTGACAACCACGAATGCGAGCGGAGTTGCTTCAACTCAGGTATTTACATACGGAGATAGCGCGCATCCCGATAGGCTTACAAGGGTTGGCACTACGGATATAACCTATGACTCAACGGGACGTCCTACGTCATACGGAGTAAGGACGATGTCTTGGATCAGGCGGACGCTTGATGACTAAATATGTAAGCGGTTCCACGACTACGAATATACAAAGGGACGGATTTAAAATATCCGTCGCTTTTTTGTTTTCTGTTTTCTTAGATGAAATATGTGAAAACTCATATCGAGCTGATCAGATTAATAACAAAAAGTTTGGAATTAAAAATTCGCTGATAGAAATTATTTATAAATGAATAAATCTCTTTTTATGACAAAAACTAAATTAGCAACAAAGAGAAAAGTTGGTTAATAACAAAGGAGATTTATATATTTATGAAAGCTACGGGAATTGTTAGAAGAATAGACGATCTTGGGAGGGTAGTCATTCCCAAGGAGATCCGTCGCACGATGAGAATACGCGAGGGTGATCCGCTTGAGATATACACGGACAGGGAAGGTGAGGTCATTTTTAAGAAGTATTCGCCCATTGGGGAGCTGACGAATTTTGCGGCGCAGTATGCGGACACGCTTCACAAGGTCTGTATGATGGACGTTCTGATTTGTGATCGCGATGTGGTCATTGCCTGCGCGGGTGTGCCAAAGCGTGAGTATCTTGAAAAATCGCTCTCTGCGGAGCTTGAGGCTTTAATGGAGGGCAGGGCGCTCTACACACACACCGAGGGTGGGGAGCAGATGATGCCCCTTAACGATGCGCTTGCGCATTACGTGAGCTGCGCGATGCCAATCGTGAGCAGCGGCGATATAATTGGTATTGTGGTGTCTTTAAAGAGCCTTGACGGATACGGCAAGAACAATCTATCTGCCGAGGTGGAGACGCGCCTTATCTCGACAGCGGCGGGCTTTCTCGGAAGGCAGTTGGAGGAATAAAAAATGCGAACCCTTTCGGGTTCGCATTTTTTTGGTTTTATTTAACCTCAACCGTGCCGTCTTCCTTGACGGTGATAGACATTCCGTCCTTTACGTAGTTGAGAAATTCGTCGCCGAGGGAGTCAACGACTACCATTTTTGCCTTATCGTCCTTAAGCCAAACGTCTGCAATTACCACGCCTGCGCCTGCGAGGGAATCGATGGGCATTGAGAAGAGCATTGCCGCAGGCTGACGTCCCATTGCGCACGCGCAGTAGAGAACGAGTCCGCCCGTTGTTGAGCCTATTGTCTGAGGAAGGCAAAGAGCCTTGCCCGCCATCTGCTTATTATAGAGGTCGGGGTTGTTCTGGTCGCCGCAGGTAGCCTTTTTATCGCCGAACTGAAGCGCGCCCTGGAAGGATGCGAGTGTGTTAAGACCTGCGTGAGATACTACTGCCTCAGCGGTTACGTTGCCGGGGGCAACTATTCTGCCTTTAAAAGTCTTCATTTATTTATCCCCCTTTGTGATTTTTTTGAGTATTTCTTCGTCCGTATAGTAGCGAGCCGTCGTATATGTGCGGAGCTTATTGGACGAGGTGATTACGGGCATTGATTTGCAAAGAGGGTTATTCATATACATAAGGGGACAGATGTAAGAAACGATAACGCCCGTTGCCTTAAGTCTTGCCGCGTATTCGGTCTTATTGAATTCCTCGATTACTGCGGGAGCAGATGTGAATACCGTGGGAACGATGACCTTTTTATTTCCTGCCTCGCGAAGAGCATCCTCAACGCGAACGGTCCAGCTCTTAAGCTGTTCAAGGCTCATATGGGGACAGCCCATAAAGCAAAGCTTGGGGGAGGCGTCCTTATTCTTCCAGATCACGGGGTATGAGTCATATACTCTCTGAAGCTCTGCGTCGTCAATAACGTAGGTCTTTGCGCCCTCTGCGATAAGGCTCTCGCCAAGCTCTACTGCCTCGGGAGTGAGTCCGTCAACGTGGTAAAGACCTACTGCGCCGTTGGAAGCAGTTGCCGCGCCGAAGTCCTTAAGGAAGGAGCAAGCAGCATCGTTAAGCTCGTTACCGAGCCACTTATCAAGACCCTTGATATAGGGAACGTCCTCCATAACCTTCATACCGATAGCGGAGCCGAGAAGCTGAGCCTCGGGCTTTTTGGATGTTTTGATCTCAATTATCCAAGTAGCCTTTCTGCCCTCGTCGGTGAGAAGTCCGAAATAGGGAACGTAGCCAACTATTGAGCCCATAATATCGATAATACCGGAGTTTCTGTTACATCTTGCGCCGAGAACGGAGTTAGCGTAAACCACCGCGCTCGATTCTGCCCAAGAGAGGACCTCGCCCTTTTGGGGCTTATTGCCTACCTGATCGAGATAGCACGCGCAGGTATAAGCTTTTTCGTCCATAAGACCGAGAGCCTTGAGCTGACCGTCGTAGAAGTCCTGCTTTGAGTACATTGCTACATCGAAAACTATCTTCTGAAGAAGATTTGTGGGTACGTTCTTATCCACGGGGCGGGGGTCAACGGAGAATTTCTGCTCGGAGACTACGCCCGCGTCTATGAGCTGCTGCATAAGATCGAAAACGGGTGTCATCATCTTAAGACCGAAGCTCGTTACAAGGTGGTTATATTTACTTGTGACGGGGACGAGCTTTTCTGCGCCGAAGAGCTCACCGTAGCGAACCACCGATTCCATTACCTTGGCGAGAGTTTCACCCTTTTCGCCGTTAAGTATGGCTTGCTGTTCTTTTGTTAATATCATAATTGAAATCCTTTCTTATGTAAGATATCAGATCTTCATTGCAACGTCCCAAGCGCCCCAGATTACAGTTCTAAGGTTTCCTACGCTTGCCGCATCACCGATAACGTGAACGCCTGTATTAGTAACGGGAGCAGGATTGTAGCCAATGGATGTGATAACACTATCACACTTTATCGTTTCATATTTGCCGTCCTTGTGCTTAACGATAACGCCGTCGTTTTTGATCTGGTAAACAGAGGTCTCAAGATGAACGGGAACCTGATATGTTTTGAAGAAGTCACGAAGATAGCTTGTATTTGCAAGGCAGATGCCCTTAGTCACGATAAGGTCGTCCATCATTTCGATGATAACGGGCTTCTTACCCTTGAGATAAAGGTCATAAGCGATCTCGCAGCCCGTAAGTCCGCCGCCGATAACTGCTACCGTCTGTCCAACCTCCTTATTGCCGAGAAGGTAGTCAACAGCCTCGATCGCCGTATGAGCGCCGTTTACGTTAAGTCTGCGTGCCTTAGCGCCTGTTGCAACGATTATCTCGTCCGCATTTATCTTGGAAACATCCTTGATCTCTGTATTGAGCTTAACCTCGATAGAAGGATATCTTCTTATCTCTCTGTTGTACCAAGCTATAAGCTCTCTGTCTTTTTCCTTGAAGGAGGGAGCAGCTGCTGCGATAAATACGCCGCCGAGCTTATCGGTCTTTTCGTAAAGAGTTACGCTATGTCCACGCTTTGCAAGCACTATTGCAGCCTCCATACCGCCGATACCGCCGCCGATAACTGCTACGTTCTTCTGTTTCTTTGCGCGCTTGATGCTATATTTCTTGGACTGCATTGTTTCGGGATTGAGTGCGCAACGCGCGAGTCCCATTGTATCTGTAAGGTCCTGAGTATTAGCGTGTCCCTTGGAGGAAGAGAAGTTAAAGCATCCGCTATGGCAGCAGATACAGGGCTTGATCTCCTCGAGTCTGTCCTCAATAAGCTTTGTGATCCATTCGGGGTCAACGAGGAACTGACGGGCAACACCGATGGCATCGATCCTGCCGTCCGCAACTGCCTTTGCGCCAACCTCGGGATCCATTCTGCCTGCGCAGACTACGGGGATGGAAACACATTCCTTTATGTGAGCAACGTCCTCAAGGTTACAGTTCTCGGGCATATACATCGGGGGATGCGCCCAATACCAGGAGTCATACGTACCGTTATCGGCGTTGAGCATATCGTATCCGCAATCCTGAAGATACTTTGCGGCTCTTTCGCTTTCCTCCATATTACGTCCTATCTCAACGTAATCCTCTCCGGGCATTGCGCCGTAGCAGAAATCCTTCATTTTGGATTCTACGGAATAACGGAGAGAAACGGGGAAGTCGGTTCCGCACTCGTCCTTGATAGCCGCAACTACCTCTGCGGCAAAGCGGTAACGGTTTTCAAAGCTGCCGCCGTATTCGTCGGTACGCTTATTGAAATATTCAATAGCAAACTGGTCAAGAAGATAGCCCTCGTGAACAGCGTGGACCTCAACGCCGTCAACACCTGCATCCATACAGAGCTTTGCGGTCTTTGCAAAAGCCTCGATGATCTCATGGATCTGCTCCTTGGTCATTTCGGGGCAGATGATGTCATGCGCCCAGCGTGAGGGCTGAGGAGAGGGAGAAGCAAGCTCGTGATTTGTGTCTATAACGGGCTTGATAAGCGCTCTTGTGAATTTGTTTTTGTGAAGAGGTGCTACGAGCTCGGTGATAGCCCAGGAGCGTCCCATACCTGCGGTGAGCTGAATGAACACCTTTGCACCGGTCTTATGGATCTCGTCCATAAATACCTTAAGCTCCTCAAACATTTTGGGATTTTGCCAGAGCCATTTGCCCCAGAAGGTGTCGCGAAGGGGAGCGATACCGGGAATGATAAGACCAACGTTATTGTTGGCGCGCTCTAAAAAGAGCTTTGCTGCTTCCTTATCAAAATGACAACCGCCAAGCTCAAACCAACCGAAAAGGGAGGTGCCGCCCATGGGGCACATTACTATACGGTTTTTGATCTCAACGTTACCGATTTTCCAAGGCTCGAACAGCGCTTCGTATTTGGGATCGAGATTTTTCATAGAAGTGTTCCTTTCACATAAAAGATTATATAATAATATTATCACATATTTTGTAGAGTGTCAATATTTTGACAAAGTTTATTTTAAAAAAATAAAGCGAATTTAATAAAAAAAGCACTTGCCGAAGCAAGTGCTTTTTAATGTGAAGAAATGTCTAAGCGCAGCGAAAAGAGGATTTAGATTAATTAATGATATACACGTATTTAAAAAGTTCCTCATCTTTGCCTACGCATACAAAACCGCATTTTTCAAAAAGTTTAAGTGATGCAATGTTTTTCTCGTCAACGGATACCATAATCTTAGTAAAATCAAGCTTGAGCTTTCCCGATTGAATATCTTTTAATATGATTTTGCCAATCCCTTGATTTTGATATTTTGGGAAAACCACTATTGACATATATAAAACTCGATTGATTAACTCAATTTGTGTAGTGGCAACCAAAACGTCATTAACATAGATTTTATAAAAAAAGACATTATCTGTTTCCGTTACATATATCCAATAATTGTCTTCATCAATGCTAATAAATTGCGAAACGGACGGTTGATTGTAAGCGGCAAGAATAATCGGTATGTCTTCGTCATCAGATTTCTTTAATAAGCTGTAAATCATTTTTCGCTTTCCTTCGCAGTCTTACAGGATGCAATCAGCAATCTGCGAATATTGCCGCAAAGCTTCTCCGCATATTGATATGTAGCTGTATCTATTCTATTGGTTTCATACATCAGCTTCAGCCAATAACTGGTTTCGTTAGATTCTTTCAATGCAATTCCCAGTTTTGAGACAAAATCCTTTTTGCTCTGTGCATATTGTGCTTCGTGGATATTTGCACCAACAGATGTACCTGCTCTTGCAAGCTGATCGGTCATATAAGAGCTTTTGGGCGCAGTTACACCGTCAACAAGATTAACAATTGCAACTGCAAACTCAAAGGATAGATCAAGTAATTTGTTTTCGGACATAATAACACCTTCTTTCAAAAGTTTTATATTATAAATCGTAGCGATTTTCAATGATATATCGCCGTTGACGATATGATATACGGCCCTTGCCGTATGATATATTTGCGTTGCAAATATGATATAATATCCGTTCCTCATATGCCGTAGGCATATATCATCGCAAGAAGTGCGATATCATATCGAAGATATATCACCCGTTCCGTGAGGAACGGATATCATTGAAAAGAACCCATATTCGTTGAAAACGAATATGGGTTCTTTTCTGGGGTGAGTGATGGGATTCGAACCCACGGCCTCCAGGGCCACAACCTGGCGCTATAACCAACTTAGCTACACCCACCGTATATGGCGTGCCTTGAGGGATTCGAACCCCCGACCTACTGCTTAGAAGGCAGTTGCTCTATCCGACTGAGCTAAAGGCACAAAAAATTGGAGCGAGTGATGGGAATCGAACCCACGCGACCAGCTTGGAAGGCTGGAATTCTACCATTGAACTACACTCGCATAAAAGTTATTCATAAATAATGCTCCATTATATTAACATAAAAAGTGGCGTATGTCAAGAGCTTTTTACACTTTTTTGCAAATTTTTTTGGAAATTTTATAAAAAGGATTGAAAGTTATAAATAAATTTGTTATTATAATATTAATGTTCTTGAAAGGGTATTATAAAATGCTTGATTATTTCTCACCGGACTATTATTTTGAGAGATTTGATAAGATCTCTGTGGACTTTTTGAAGGAAAACGGAATTAAAACACTTTTGATCGATATTGATAATACGCTTGCTCCGTATCAGCAGGCGGAGCCCGATGAACGCGTTCTTGCCTGGCTCTCAGAGCTTAAGGAAAACGGAATAGGCTTTGCCTTTGTTTCCAACAACTCCGGCGGCGTGCGTGTAAAGCGATTTAACAAGAGCATCGGTGCGCCCGCTTATGGAGACAGCTGTAAGCCATTCGCGAAAAAGACCGTCACACGGGCTCTTTCCGCGCTTTCTGGTGATATTAAGTCGAGCGCATTTTTGGGTGATCAGATCTTTACAGACGTTTGGGCGGGGAAGCGCTGCGGAATGAAAACGATACTCGTTCCTCCCATCAATGATTTGAAAAATCCATTCTTTGCTTTCAAGAGGTTACTTGAAAAGCCCATACTCAAGCATTATTTCAAGAAAAGTATTACATAAAGGAGATAATTATGACACAGCTTAAAAGATTGCAGGCTAAGATGAGAGAGCAGGGTGTTGAGGGTATTTTGCTTTCATCCACTCTCAATCAAAGATATATTACAAACTTTAATTATGATGACGGATACGTAGTGGTTTTCCAAAACAAAGCATATGTGCTTACGGATTTTCGCTATATAGAGGCGGCAAATGCGCAGATAGATCACGAGGATTTTGAGATCCTCACCCCCAAGGGACATCTTAAGCACGTTGCGGCTCTTGCGCAGGAAAACGGTGTTAAGACCGTCCTTGTTGAAGAAAGTGCGCTCAGCCTTGAATATCTCTCCTTCTTTGAAAAGGCGGCAGAGGGCAAGGTTACTTACGTAGGAGGCGCGTCCGCGATCCTTACTGCTATGAGAATGGCCAAGACTGAGGATGAGCTTGCCAAAATGGCAGAGGCGCAGAGGATCACAGATGCGGCGTTCAGCCATATTCTCGAATTTATCCGTCCCGATATGACGGAGATCGACGTTGCTCTTGAGCTTGAATTCTTTATGAGAAAGAGTGGTGCGGAGAGAACTTCCTTTGACACCATCGCGGTGTCGGGCACGGCTTCCTCAATGCCCCACGGCGTTCCGAGAAATGTTAAGCTTGAAAGAGGATTCTTGACGATGGATTTCGGTTGCGTTTTTGATGGATATTGCTCGGATATGACGAGGACCGTTTGCATCGGTAAGGCAGACGAGGAGATAAAAAGAGTTTATTATACCGTTCTTAAGGCGCAGAAGGAGGCTCTTGCGGCGGCTTCTACGGGTGAGAGAGGCTGCTACCGTCTTGATGAGATAGCAAGAGATATCATAAACGGCGCGGGATATGAGGGAAGGTTCGGTCACTCTCTCGGTCACGGAGTTGGTATGTTTATTCACGAGAGCCCCCGTCTTGCTCCCGGTATCGACAGCGGCGCTAAGCTCGTTACGGGTAACGTCGTTACCTTTGAGCCCGGTATCTATATTCCCGAGACCTACGGTTGCCGTATAGAGGATATGGCTGCTATAACGGACGACGGCATCAGAAACTTTACAAAGAGCGCAAAGGACGAGCTCATAGAGCTTTATTAAACTATGGTAAAAAAGAGTATAAGAATTAAGCTGACCTCGCTTCGAGAGGCATCCGATGACAGCTTCTTCGGTCAATTCCTTGACGGTGAGCTTATGTATGAGCCCCTTGAGGATGAGCCTGAGGAGGAAGAGGAGCAGGGTCCCATCGAAATGTTTTCGGAGGGAGAGCTTTACGTTACCGAGGAGCGCGTTATCATCGCATATGACGAGAGCGAGCTTACCGGTATGGAGGGCTCGCACACACAGGTGAGATTTGAACGCTCACAGCCCGGTCTTGTGACGATGATGCGACACGGCACGGTCAACACCATCCTCGTTTTTGAAAAGGGGAAAAGACATATCTGCACTTATCAGACCGAGTATATGCCCTTTGAGATCTGCGTGCTTACCAAGGAGGTAAGAAATACCTTACTCACAAACGGTAGGATAGAGCTTGACTATATCGTTGAGATCAGGGGCGCGCAGGCGGAGAGAACACAGTTTACTATCGAAATTTTTGAGAATTAAATGTAAAGCGGAGGCGAAAGCCTCCGCTTTTGAATTTTTTGCAAATATTCATAAATAATGAATAATATGCAGAAAAAACTTAAAAAATAGTGAATAAATTTTCAAAAATCTATTGACAAATGAATAATTATTTAGTATAATCACGAAGGTTGAAAAAGAATTGGAGATATATAAAATGAAACGGACGATTATTAAAATTATTGCTTTGATAATACTTCTTGTAAGCGTATTTGCTACGGTATCCTGCTCCAAGACGGAGAATAAGCTCATAAAGGCGGTTGACATTAAGCTTACGAACGAGGAATACGCCTTTGTGTGTAAGGAGGGAAATACGGCTCTTGTTAACAGTATGAATTCCTTTATGGCGCAGATAAAGGAAAGCGGAGAATTTGACGCGCTCGTTGCTAAGTATTTTGAGGGAGAGGGCGAAAAGGTCGGCTATCCCGTGGCAACTACCGACGTGCAGAATACTAAGGACTTATTTGTAGTAGCTACCAACTGTCCGTTTGAACCGTTTGAATATATGGAAAAGGACGGATTGATCTATGGTCTTGATATTGAAATAGCCGCAGCGTACGCGAAGGCTAACGGTCTTGAGCTGGTAGTTAAGAATATAGGCTTTGACGAGATTTTCGTTCAGGTCGGTGCAGGTTATGCGGATATCGGTATGGCGGGTATCACGGTGGATGCGGAGCGCGAGAAAACGTATGATTTTACGGTCCCTTATTACGAGGCCTCGCAGAAGCTTATAGTTTTATCCGACAACAGTGATTTTGACAAATGCGAGAGCGTATCGGACGTTGAGTCCATGCTTTCATCGCTTAACGGTGTCGGCGTTGGATATCAGAGCGCGACCACGGGAAGTCTTTACGTTAACGGTGATGAGCTTTGGGGATTTTCGGGCTTTGATAATCTCGACGGTAAGGCCTATGCTAACGCGCAGGTCGCTGTGAGCGATCTTATCAACGGAAATATTTATGCCGTTGTGCTTGATGAGGCTCCTGCAAATGCTATTATTGATGCAACCAATGAGGCAAGCAGCTTAAATCTTGCCCTAAAGCTTGAAAATTTCATAAATACTCTTAAAAATCCGCATTATTCCGGTATTTTGCTCTTGGGATTGCTTAATACCGTTAAGGTGGCGGTCCTCGGTCTTATCATCGGTATAATCATCGGTACCCTTATTGCGATAGTAAGAGTTGCTCCCAAGTATAAATTGGCATACAAGATACTCGATAAGATTTGCAGCCTTTATACGCTCATCTTCCGCGGAACTCCAATAGTTGCGCAGCTCCTTATCGCGTACTACGTTATAATACCCTCGATTGGCATCAAAATGGATGCGCTCAACGTGGGTATGATCGTGTTCGGTATGAACAGCGGCGCATACGTTAGCGAAATAATGAGGGGCGGCATAAATTCCGTTGATAAGGGACAGATGGAGGCAGGACGCGCGCTCGGTCTTACATATTCAACGACTATGTTAAAGATAGTTGTACCGCAGGCGGTCAAGAACATTCTTCCCACGCTCGGAAACGAGTTCATAAGTCTTATAAAGGAGACCTCCGTTCTCAGCTTTATAGCGGTTTACGATCTTTATAAGGCTCTGCTCGATATTGGTATGGTAAAATACGACAGTATGATACCGTATCTTATGATGGGCGTTATCTACATCGTTCTTGTGCTTATCATTAGTGCGGGGATCAAGATCATTGAAAGGAGATTTGCAAAAAGTGATAGAAATTAAAAATCTTCATAAGAAATTTGACGGCAAGGACGTGCTTGACGGCATCAACGTTACTATTCACGAGGGTGAGCAGGTGGCAGTTATCGGTCCGTCGGGCTCTGGCAAATCCACCTTTATCAGATGTATAAACTGTCTTGAGGACCCCGATGAGGGTATCATTATGTTCGACGGTGAGAATATTGCGGATTTCAGCGTTGACATCAATCTCCACAGGCAGAATATGGGTATGGTCTTTCAGAACTTTAACCTCTTTAGCAACAAGACCGTGCTTGAAAATATCACGCTCGCTCCAAAGCATATCTACGGCAAGCAGATGAAAAATCAGGGAATGAGCAAAAAGCAGATAGCGGAGCATTTTGATGCCGAGGCTATGGCTCTTCTTAAACGTATTGGGCTTGAGGACAAGGCGGATGCCTATCCTTCGACCCTTTCGGGCGGTCAGAAGCAGAGGATCGCCATCGTAAGAGCGCTTGCTATGAAGCCGAAGGTAATACTTTTTGACGAGCCCACCTCCGCGCTCGATCCTGAGATGGTCGGAGAGGTGCTTGATCTTATGCGCTCACTTGCGAATGAGAAGCTGACTATGGTGATCGTTACTCACGAGATGGGATTTGCTCGCGAGGTGGCAAGCCGCGTTCTGTTTATGGACGGTGGCAATATTGTGGAGGACGGGACTCCCGACGAGGTATTTGGAAATCCGAAGCACCCGAGACTTAAGGAATTTTTAAGCAAGATATTATAAGACTATCTCCGATGCGCAGAGAATCGGAGATTTTTATTCGACTAAATTTTGAAAAACACTTGATTTTGCGGGGAATTTACTTTATAATATACTATGTATCACTATTTTCATTTTGAAGTGAGGAAAACGATGGACAGAATATCAAAGGAAAACTACTATCTTGATATAGCACAGACCGTTGCGGAAAGAAGCACCTGTATGAGAAAGAAGTACGGGGCAATAATAGTTAAAAATGACGTTATCATCTCCACGGGATACAACGGTGCGCCAAGGGGCAGAAAGAACTGCAACGAGCTTCAGTACTGTATGAGGGAAAAGCTCTGCATCCCCCGCGGTGAAAGATACGAGCTTTGCCGTTCCGTTCATGCGGAGGCAAACGCAATTATTGCCGCTCCGAGAGATCAGATGCTCGGCGCAACGCTTTATATGGCTTGCGTTGATCCTTCAAATGAAAATCTCGTGCCCAACACCACCTCGTGTATGATGTGCAAAAAGCAGGTCATTAATGCAGGTATTGCCTACGTCGTAGTACGCGACGACAAGCAGAGCTTCCGCGTTATCGACGTGAACGATTGGATAAAGGACGACGACTCTCTTACGGGAACGTTCGGTTATTGAGATGGCGCGCGTAATTCTTGGCGATAAGAGTCACGCTCCGCTTATTGCGTCGCTTGAGGCTTGCACTTTTACACATCCGCAGAGCGAGGGCTCTCTTGCAGAGTTTTTTGCATCGGAGCGGAATTTTGCCGTTCTTTGCTTTGAAGGGGATGAGCTTGCAAGCTACTGCACAGTAACTACGGTGCTTGACGAAGCGCAGATAATAAACGTTGCGACCTCCGAGCATTATAAAAGGAGGGGCTGTGCGCATATGGTGATGACTCGCGTCCTTGAGGAATGCGAAAAGAGGGGAATAACCTTGATATCACTTGAGGTGCGAGAGAGCAATGATCCGGCGATATCCCTATACGAAAAGCTCGGCTTTTTGACGGCGGGAAAGAGAAAGGATTTTTATAGAGAGCCAAGGGAGAATGCTCTCGTAATGATCAAAAATTCAGATTAGGAAGTTAATTATGTACATTTTAGGAATGGAAAGCTCGTGCGATGAAACGTCGGCTTCCATAGTAGAGATTATTGACGGCAGACCTTATATCAGGTCTAATATTGTGGCTTCGCAGATAGATATCCACCGTCTTTACGGCGGTGTTGTACCCGAGATAGCGAGTCGCGCACATATAGAGGCGGTATCGCGTATTACTCACGAGGCGCTTGACGGTGCGGGCATTACCTTAAAGGAGCTTGGTGCTATCGCTGTTACAAGCTCACCGGGACTAATCGGCGCGTTGCTCGTAGGTGTAAATTTTGCTAAGAGTCTTGCTTTTGCAAACGGTATTCCGCTCGTGCCCGTGGATCACATAAAGGGACACGTTGCGGCTGCATATTTTGAAAATGAGGATCTGAAGCCTCCGTTTCTTGCGCTCGTTGTTTCGGGTGGACACACATCCATCTATCATATTAAGGATTATGCGGAGTTTGAGGAGCTTGGAACAACACGCGATGATGCTGCGGGTGAAGCGTTTGACAAGATCGCAAGGGTCATGGGAATGCCATATCCCGGCGGTGCGGCTCTTGACAAGCTCGCTTACGAGGGAGATCCAAAGGCTATCAAATTTCCTTCTCCCGCGCTTCACGGTGACAATCTTGATTTTTCGTTCTCCGGACTTAAGACGAGCGCGCTGAATTATATAAACTCAAGCACTCAAAAGGGATTAGCGATAAGCTATGCGGACGTGGCGGCATCCTATACGGAGTGCGTTGTTAAGGCTATATGCACAAAGGTGGATGCGGCTCTTGAAAAGAGCGGAGCGACTATGTTTGCCATCTCGGGCGGAGTTGCCGCTAACTCGCACTTGCGTTCCGCACTTGCGCGGCTTTGCGATAAAAAGGGAGTAAGATTTGCTATGCCCGACCGTTCTTTGTGCGGTGATAACGGAGCTATGATTGCCCTTGCGGGATATTTCGAATATCAAAAGGGAAATTTTGCAGACACCTATCTCAATGCGAGCGCATATTCGCCGCTCGACTGATTTTGACAGGTTTTCCACATTCAGCCTGTGGAAAACTCTGTGGAAAATGTGGAAAACTTGTTTTTTTAGGCATTTTTATGGCTTTTGCCTGTGGAAAACTCAAAAATTAATGATGTTAATATAGACGAGGTAACTTTATGAAGGAAAAAGATATTGCAGTTAACGGTGAGGAACAGACACCGATCTCCAAGGATAACGTTTCAAGCGCGGTGATCAAGAGACTTCCGAGATATTTCAGATATCTTAGGATACTTATCCGCGAGGGTAAAATGAGGATAAGCTCCGCGGAGCTTTCACGCAGAATGAATATAACCGCGAGCCAGATCCGTCAGGACCTTAACTGCTTTGGCGGCTTCGGTCAGCAGGGATACGGATACAACGTGAACTATCTTTACGCGCGCATCTGCGAGCTTCTTGGCGTCAGTGCGGGATTTCAGGCGGTAATTATCGGCGGTGGTAATCTCGGACGCGCCCTTGCAAAGAACGAGATGTTTGAAAAACGCGGTGTTGACGTGGTGGCGATTTTCGACGTTGATGAAGCGCTTGTCGGAACCAACGTTAACGATATTCCGATCCTTCACATAGACGAATTTGAAAGATACGCCGCAACTCACACCGTTGATATGGCGGTGCTTACACTCCCCAAAGCGCAGGCGCTTGAAATGGCGCAGAGGATCGCTGAGACGGATATTGGCGGTATATGGAATTTTACGGGTCAGGAGCTTGACAGTGTTGACAGTAATCTTATAGTTGAGAACGTTCACCTTGGCGACTCTCTTATGACTCTTAACTACAGACTTCATTCAAAGAATAACGAGTAAGCATTATGAAAAAGAACGAAAAAATACATATCAGACTGAACTTTGAGAGTGAGGTCACGGTGCTTCCCGCATCCGTCATCCCTTTTATAGATAAAGCCAAGAAATTTGACATAAAGGTGCTTATGCTCATCTCATCCTCCGAAAAATACAGAAGGGGGAAGTATCTTTCCGAGCTTGCATCCGCGCTTGAGTGTGAGGAGGGGGCGATTGAAGCATCCGTTTCCTTCTGGAACGGTACGGGCGTGCTTTCGCTTGATGACGGTGCGGTCCCTTCCGAGAAAAAGCCCGCTGCTGCGGTTGATAAAAAGGTAGTGCCGAATCGTGTAAAGGTCTCCGAGCTTCCGCAATACACGACCTCCGAGCTTAATTCCTTGCTTGAAAAGCACAGGCACGTGGTTGGTCTTGTTGACGAGTGCCAGAACGTTCTTGGCAAGATCTTTACGGCGGCGGACATTAAGGTACTTATGGGAATGGTCGATTTTCTCGGACTTGATAACGACTATATCCTCGTTATTATGCACTATGCGGCAAGAAAAGAAATGAAGTCGATGAGATATATTGAAAAGATCGCTGTTTCCTGCCTTGATGACGGCTTTACCGATGCGGCAGTTCTTCAGGAGGCGCTCTATGCCCGTGAGGAAAAGGAAGCCGCTGAGACAAAGATCAAGAATATTTTCGGACTTGGTGCGAGAAAGCTCACGTCAAAGGAGAAAAAGTGCGTTGAGGCTTGGATATCCACCTACAGCTTTGCTCCCGAGATCATAGAAAGAGCCTACGATATAACCGTTGGTGCAACGGGCAAGCCATCCATTCCTTATGCGCACGCGATACTTGAGAGATGGTTCAACGAGGGAATAAAGACCGTCGAGCAGGTCGATGCCCTCGTCGCTCAGCGTGAGGTGGAAAAGGCGACGGACGGCTCAAGCTTTAATATTGACGAATTCTTCAACGCCGCGCTTGATCGCAGCTATGCAGATAAGAAATAGGAGTGTCTATGGGATACAATAATTCAGTTTACAAAAAAATATACGAAGAATATTCGCAGAAATATCTCATAGCGCGCCAGAGAGCCGACGACAGAGCGCGTGAGCTAAGATCTGTGATCCCCGAGCTTGCAAGACTCGACAAGGAGCTTTCGCTCGTGGGTATAGAGATACTTCAGGCGTCCCTTTCGGGCGGTGATACGATGTCCAAAATAGCTCAGATAAGGGAGAAGAACGAGGCTCTTCAGGCAAAGAGGGGCGCGCTTCTTGAGGCATACGGATATCCTGCGGATTATTCCGACGTTAAGTACGAATGTGCAGCGTGCTGTGACACAGGCTTTATTGAGAACACGATGTGCTCTTGTATGAGGGAGGCACTCGTGCTTGCGGGAATTGAGAACAGCGGCTTTGCATCGCTTATCAGAGAGCAGAGCTTTGATAATTTCTCGCTCGATTACTATAAAAAAAGTCCCGCGCATCTTGACAGAATGACGTGGAACAGAGATTTTCTTATTCGTTATGCAGATACATTTGACGTGAGGACCTCGCCGAGCATTTTGATGATGGGTGGCACCGGACTTGGCAAAACGCATCTTTCAAGCGCGGTGGCAAGGCGCGTTATCGAGAGGGGAAGCGACGTCTTCTATACGGGCGCTATCGATCTTTTCTCGCAATTTGAAACGCAGAGGTTCAAGACCTATACCAACGAGCCTAACGAGCTTATTGAGCGTTATTTTGAGTGTGATCTGCTTATTATCGACGATCTTGGAACGGAGATAATCAATCAGTTCACAGTCTCAACGCTTTACAATCTTTTAAACGACAGGCTGAGCCGCAAAAAGCCCACCATAATAAGCACCAATCTTTCAAAGGACGATATTCAGAAGAAATATACCGACCGTATTACGAGCCGTATGTTCGGAGAGTATCAGGTGCTGTTCTTTATGGGAACGGACGTAAGGGCGCAAAAGCTTATGAAAAGATAAAAATAAAGACCCTTATCTAAGGGTCTTTAAATTTGATAGATCAAACTGTGGGGTCCTCACACTGAATGCACTCGCATTCGCAGTTGTCATCCTCTTCAAGGAAGAGATCGTCACACTCGTCCTCGTGAGAGTAAACCTTTGCAAGATCCTTTACGAAGAGCTTGTAAACAACGAAAGCGATCGCCGTGAAAGCGGCGATAACCGCAAGTGTGATAGCGATGATCTTACCGTAATTTGTTCTTTTTTCCATAGCTTCAGCCTCCAAAAATATTTTTCTATCTACAGTATAACACCAAATCCCGAAAAATGCAATATTTTTTTCAAAAATAATTTAAACATTTATTGAGGTATGTATGAACTACAACGAGCTTATAAAGAGGCTTAAGACGGTTTCTCCCGAGGAATATGAATACGAGGCGAGGCTGCTTACAGAGAGCTTTACAGATAAAAAAATTTCATATATACTTTCTCACAGAGATGAGGATATATGCTCTGCCGAGCTTGAATCAGCTCTTCTGAGGCGCGAGAGCAGGGAGCCGCTTCAGTATATTCTTGGCAAATGGGAGTTTTACAGACAAGAGTATTTCGTTGATGAGAATTGCTTAATCCCGCGCTCGGATACGGAGATACTCGTTGAGAGGGCGATAGAGCTCTTACCTATGGGGGCAAGCTTTATTGATCTTTGTACGGGTAGCGGTTGTATTGCCGTATCCACTCTTGCCGAAAGGAAGGATCTTTGTGCGGTTATGGTGGATAAGTTTCCAAAAACTCTTGATATCGCTATAAAAAATGCCGCACATAACGGTGTTTTGGACAGGACTGTTCCGATGCTTTTTGACGTGCTTTCGGAGGAGGATAGATTATGCGGCAGGGTATTTGATGCGATACTTTCAAATCCGCCATATATTCGTCCCGAGGTGATAGAGGGACTCTCCGAGGAAGTGAAAAGGGAACCGTATGCTGCGCTGTACGGCGGCGAGGACGGTCTATTATTCTATGACAAGATCGTGAAGGATTATTCAAAATTTTTAAAGGATGGCGGATTTATCCTCTTTGAGATAGGATATGACCAGGCGGAGGATATAAAAAGGATCTCCGAAGGTAACGGATTTTGCTGTGAGATATTCAAGGATTACGGCGGATGTGACAGAGTTGCATATTTAAAGAAAAAATAAAAGACGGTTACACCGTCTTTTATTTTTTTAGCTTATTTATTTCGTCGTTTGTAAGATATCTCCATTTACCTATCTGCAGGTCCCCGAGCTTTATCGAGCCAATCACTACTCGAGTGAGCTTTGCAACCTTCAAGCCCACCTGCTCGCACATTTTTCTTATCTGGCGGTTTCTGCCCTCATAAAGCGTCATGCGAAGTGTTGTGAATCTATCATCCTTTGATAAAAATTCGGTCTTGACGGGGAGAAGGACGTATCCGTCCACGGTCATAGAGCTGTTTAAGGTGTTCAGCTGCTCTGTGGTGACCTTGCCGACCACCTCTACCTCATAGATTTTTGGTATTTCGTGGCGAGGATGGGTGAGCTTATTGGTAAGCTCTCCGTCATTGGTCATAAGAATCAGCCCCTGAGAATTGAGGTCCAGTCTGCCCACGGGATACACGCGCGTTCCGCATTTTACAAGATCGGTCACGCAGGTGCGGTTCTTTTCGTCCCTTGCGCTCGTTACTACTCCGCAGGGCTTATTCAATAGAATATAAACGCGCTTCTCGTCCTTTTGGGGCAGTATCCTTCTGCCCTTGTATTCGACGACGTCGGTTTCCGGGTCGATCTTATCGCCAAGCTCCGCTTGGATACCGTTGACCTTGACCTTTCCCGCTTTTATCTCCTCCTCGGCGGCTCGTCGGGAAAGAACGCCGCAGTCGGTAAAATATTTTTGAAGTCTTATCTTTTCCATTTAATAAATCCTCTAAGTATATTATTTAGCCACTCGAAAAGGCTGAATCGGTAATGCTCTTGCATTACGTCCTCGCAAGCGTAAAGAGAACAGGATGCCATTATCCTTCCGTTACATACATATACTGCTTTGCCTATCTCATCGCCCTTATTTATCTTTGCAAAGAGAAAGCGCGGCGCATATATTTTCACCTCTATACTATCTGCAAGCTCGCTTTGTATCAGCAGTGACGGTTCTTCAATGCTTGATACGATGATGCTTTTTTTATTTCCCGATACCACGGGAAGGGTAAGTGATATGCTTTCAAGCCTTACGCGTTTATAATTTGAAAATCCAAAATCGTAAAGTGAGGTGTGATCCGACCAATCGTTTGGGGCGTTCAGAGTTACGGATATAAGTCGAAGTCCGTCGCACTCTGCAAGTGTTACGAGGCATCTGCCGCTCTTCTTGGTAAAGCCCGTCTTTCCTGCGATAACGCGTTCATCGCTCTTTAAAAGGCGGTTATGGTTTATCAGCACGCGCGTTCCGTCATCCTGTTTAGGAATCACCGTTTTATACGTTCTGCAGATCTTCATAAACTCTTCGTTATTTGAAGAGTACGCCATAATTTTGGCAAGCTCACGCGCGGTGGTATAATGATCCTCTGCGTCAAGTCCGTGCGGGTTTGAAAAATGCGTGTTGCAGAGTCCAAGGAGCTCTGCTTTTTCGTTCATCATATATAAAAATGCTTCAAGCGAGCCTGCGACCGCAACGGCTATCGCGACCGAGGCATCATTAGCGGAGGATAAGAGAAGGGAATAGAGAAGCGCCTCAAGGGTAATTCTTTCACCCTCTGCAAGATAAACGGACGAGCCCTCGACGCCCACTGCCTCCCTTGGTACCTTAACGACCGTATCAAGAGGAATTCCCGATTCAAGGGCGACAATGGCCGTCATTACCTTGGTAGTGGAAGCCATAGGAAGTCTCTTGTCCGCATTCTTTGAATACAAAAGCTTACCGCTGTCCGCGTCCATAAGGCAGGCGGAGCTTGCCGATACTTTCCCAATGGAGTTATCCTGCGCGAAAGCCTGAAGAGGAGCTATAAACAGAGCCAAAAATGTAATAAAAGCCGATATTCTAATTAAAATCTTCATAAAAACCCACCTCGGAAGTATTATACTTTCCGAGGCACGGTTTTATTACTTATTATTTTACTATTTCCTCAACCACTACCTGCTCGGGCTTATCGTTTTTGCCCTCAAAGATATTCTTGATCTTCTGAATGATCTCGGGTGAGCGGTCAAGAAGGTCGCACGCCTGCTCAACGGGATCGATACCGGTCTTACCCTCAACGCTGATAAATTCGGTCCTTCCGTCCTTGTTTACCGAGAGGAAGCCAACGGGAGTAACACTCATACCGCTACCGCCTCCGCCTCCGAATTTTGAGGATTTCTGAGGTGTGGCGCTGCCGTCAACTCCGCCCGTTGCAAAGCCTACGCTGAGCTTTGAGATGGGGATGATGGTTGTACCGTTTGAAAGCTCGATGGGATTTCCAACGACTGTATTGGAGTCGAGCATACTTTTGATGTTTTCAAAGGATGTTTTGAACATCGTGTCAAATCTGTTTTCGTTTGCCATTTTTCAGTTTCCTTTCGGTTTGATGTATTTAAGCCTGATATATCTAAAAAGTGTTTTTACAAGTGTTCTTAGCGCTCCGAAAACGCTTATGGAAAGAGTGATGTTAATGCTTATGTTGCTCTTTTCCGAAACGAAGTCGGGCTCGATGATTATAGAGCTTTTTTTGATCCTTGAAAGATTGGTGATCTCGTCAAGAAGATCCACAAGGCAGGCGGCAGCTCCGGAGACTACTCCGTATAGGATGGCTGTTTTTGCCGCATCGGATGTGGCGACTGTAATATGGATCCTTGCAAGCTTTACTCGCAAATGACCCGAAAAAACGGTAAAGAACGCCTTGACCGTTTGCACCACGGTCAGTATCTTAGAGCTTAGCTCGTCCTTCTCCTTATCTGCCAAGGCTTTATCCTTAATGAAGGTGCTTGGCTGATCCTGCTTTTTCTTTTGCTTTTTATCGTGCTTTTTTGCATTGAACTTTTTGTTTTTCTGAGGGAAAAGCCTGATCTTTATAAAAAGCACGCGCAGATATACTGAAAATTCTTCTTCATATCTTATGTTGAGGTTTATTCTCAGCGCAAGGATCAGGCATATCAGCGCAAGTATCCCAAGAATTATATA
The DNA here is from genome assembly GCA_017531925.1 of Clostridia bacterium. GTDB lineage: Bacteria > Bacillota > Clostridia > Oscillospirales > CAG-272 > RGIG4608. The sequence goes on from JAFXKD010000025.1 coordinate 22,575, forward strand.
AAGGGCAATAATAAGCTCTCCCTCCTTTCAACAAAGTGTAAGCAGCTTTATTCTGCGATCTCTTCCTCGGGCATCATTATCTCCATCTGCTCGTCGCTTGCGCGAAGAAGCTCGACCTCGGGAAGCTCGTCCACGGAGTTAAGACCGAACACGCGGAGGAACTTATCCGTCGTTCCGTAAAGCATTGGTCTGCCGGGCGCGTCAAGTCTGCCGCAGGTCTCGATCAGTCCCTTATCGGTGAGGGACCCCATAGCATAGCTTGAATCCACTCCTCGAACAAGATCCACAAAGCTTCTCGTTACGGGCTGATTGTAAGCAACTATTGCAAGCACCTCCATAGAGGAGTTGGAAAGATTGCCGCCGCGCTTTATACCCAATGCCTCGCGTATAAGCTCGATATGCTGCTCCTTGGTACAGAATTGACAGGTCTCGGGGAACATAAGCACCATAATACCAAATTCGTCGGAATTATATTTTTCCGCAAGCTCGGAAACAAGTCTTTTTACCTCGCTTTGCGTGAGTGAAAGCACGCTTGCGAGCTTTTCATATTTCATTGGATATCCCGCGGCGAAGAGTATTGCCTCGATTGCCGCTGAAGGATTTTTTATTTCCTTTTTTTCCTGAATGGTCTTATTCTCGTCCATCGTCTGTTTCCTCGCTTTCAGTTTCCTCGGGAACGTAGTTTTCATTAAGTGTGAACACGGTATTTATACCGTAGTTATCGTCGGGGAGCAGATCCTCGTCCTCAACGAGTAATATACGTTTAGTTTTTACAAGCTCAAGCACGCCGATAAATATCGCTATCATATCGGGCAGAGAAACGCTGTCGCTGACAAAATCCTCAAGCGTTTGATAGCGGTTATTGTTAAGGCGGGTCATGATCTGCAATATCTTATGCTCAACGGGCACTATGGGCTTTGCGATCATAGGCGTGAAGGCAGTTTTCTGAGCCTTATCCATAGCCTCGTTAAAGTCAACTATACGGCGCATAGCACGGTAAAGCACCTCAACGCTCTGATCGTCAACGAAGGTACGGTCAATGCTTATCTCGTCCGTATCCTTTATCTGCCTGCCCGAAAATGCGGCATAGAGCGGAAGCATCTTAGCGCTTGCATCCTTAGCCTGCTGATAGCGAAGGAGGGCGTCGGTAAGAGCCTTTCTGGGATCCTCCTCCTCTTCCTTTTCACGGGGAAGGAGGAGCTTGCTTTTTATAAGCATAAGATCACTTGCCATTACGATGAACTCGCTTGCTATCTCCATATCCATCTGCTGCGCCTCTTTGATATACTGCATATACTGATCGCATATAAGGGAGATGGGGATGTCCTCAATATTCACTTTATTTTTATGTATCAGAGTCAGGAGCAGGTCAAGGGGACCCTCGAACTGATCAAGACGGTAGGTGATGCTTTCCATTCAGAAAAACTCCTAAATTAGTATTTGTGTTAAAGACCGAGAAGCTTGAACATTAGTCGCATAACTAAATTCGTAAGGAAGCTGAGGGGGCCATCGAGCGCACCCGTTGCAAAAAGAAGTATGAATGCGAGCATAATGTACTTTTCATATCTCATTACCTTGAAGTAAAGATCGGTGGGAAGGAACACGTAAAGAATCCTTGAGCCGTCGAACGGAGGGATGGGTATGAGATTGAAGATCATCAGATTCAGATTGAGGATCACTCCGCTAAGGAGCATTATCTCCAGAAAATACATTACAAGAAAAGCTGTTTCGTTTGTAAATGTGATAAAGCCGTAGGATATATTCAAAAGCTTTAACAGTATTGCAAAGATAAATGCAAGGCAGAGATTTGAAAGAGGTCCAGCGGCGGCGGATATTGCCATATCGCGTCTTGGATTTTTAAAATTTCTCGCGTTTATCGGTACGGGATTTGCCCAACCCACTCTGAAGAGCAGCATGGATACAAAGCCGAGGAGGTCAAAATGCTTCATAGGGTTAAGGGTTATTCGTCCGAGATTTTTTGCTGTTGGATCTCCAAGCTTATTTGCTACGTATCCGTGAGCGGACTCGTGGACCGAGAGTGATATAAGCGCTACGGGAAGAGATAGCAAAAGAGTGGGGAGCATGCTTTGAAGCTGTTCTAACATTTTTACCTCCTGATCAGAATCCTGTATATCTTAATATTTCCTTTAAAAGCTCTGTTTTTCCTTCTCCCGTGTGAGAGGAAAAGGGAATAACTACGGTGCTGTTGTCCAAAAGCTCATCGTTTGCGATCTTTTCGAGCTGCTTTACTCTGTCCGTCTTGTTGAGCTTATCGACCTTGGTGGCTACGATGATATAGGGTATCTCCATCTCGTTGAGAAAGGATATCATCATTGCATCATCGTTCGTGATACCGACCTTACAGTCAACGAGCTGCACCACGAGGGAGAGAAGGTCGATATTCTTATTCTGAGTAAAATAGCCGTCCGTGAGGCTTGACCATACCTGCTTGTTCTCAAGCTGGCGCTTTGCATAGCCATATCCGGGAAGATCGACTAAAAAGAGCTTTTTATCAACGTCGTAAAAGTTGATGGTGATGGTCTTACCGGGCATTGAGGAGACTCTTGCGAGGCTCTTTCTGCCAAGTACGGTATTTATAAGAGAGCTTTTACCAACGTTGGAGCGTCCCGAAAAAGCGACCTGCTTCATAGGGTCCGTGGGAAACTGCTTAGAAAGTCCTGCGCTGATGCGCAAGCTCGTATTTTGAATATTAACTGCCATATCGTCCTACTTTCTGTATATTCCCGCGCCGATGGGTGCGGATTCGTTCTTAGTAATATGGGGTATGGTCTCCTCGAAGATGGGCTCAATGAGCTGCTTGATGAGTGCGATATCAAGCACGTCGGAAAGCGTTTTGCAGGGAATGAATTCAAGACTTTCTCGCGCTAACGGATCGATTTCGTTAAGATCCTTAAGATTACCGTGGGGAATAAGCACGGTCTTTACGCCTGCATTATAAGCCGCCATAGTCTTTTCCTTAAGACCGCCTATGGGAAGCACCTTGCCGCGAAGAGTGATCTCGCCCGTCATAGCGACGTCGCGCCTTACGGGAATGCTTGCAAGCTCGCTGATAAGCGCTGTAACCATAGTAACGCCTGCGCTCGGTCCGTCCTTGGGCACTGCGCCCTCGGGAGCGTGGATATGTATATCCTTAGTTTTATAAAAATCTGCGGGAATTCCGTATTCCTTTGCAACGGAACGTACATAGCTTATAGCTATCTGTGCGCTCTCCTTCATTACCTCTCCAAGAGAGCCCGTGAGCTCTATCTTACCCGTGCCGTCAAGAGCCGCAACCTCAATTTTGAGCATATCGCCTCCAAGCTCGGTATAGGCAAGTCCGTTCACGGTGCCGATCTCGTTATAATCGTCTATCTTTTCGGGGATATATTTTCTTTCGCCAAGGTATTTTGCGATGTTCTCAGCCTTAATATTTACGCTCTTTGCTCCGCTTGAAACCAGCTCGTGCGCTGCCTTTCTGCAAAGAGATGCGATAGTTCTTTCAAGGTTACGAACACCTGCCTCACGCGTGTAGTGATCGATCATCTCTTCAAGCGCGCTGTCGGATATCTTAAGAGTGCGCTTATTCAAGCCGTGTCGCTTTAGCTGCTTGGGGATAAGGTGATTTTTGGCGATGCTGAGCTTTTCACGCTTGGTGTATATCTTTATCTCAATGATCTCCATTCTGTCTATAAGGGGACGGGGAATGGTATCAAGTGTATTTGCGGTAGCGATAAAGAAGCAGCCCGAAAGGTCGAAGGGAAGCTCCACGAAGTGATCGCGGAAAGCTTTGTTCTGCTCGCCGTCAAGCACCTCAAGAAGCGCGGAGGTGGGGTCTCCGTGAGCATCTCGCGTGAGCTTATCGATCTCATCAAGAAGAATGAGAGGATTATTGACCTTAGCCTGAATGAGCGCGTTTATAATTCTGCCGGGCATTGCGCCGACGTATGTCTTTCTGTGACCTCTTATATCAGCCTCGTCTCTAACGCCGCCGAGGGAAACGCGCACGTATTTGCGCTTCATAGCGGTAGCGATAGAAGCCGCTATTGACGTTTTTCCAACTCCGGGAGGTCCGACAAGACAGATTATCTGGTTCTTAAGGTCGGGATTCAATTCCTTTACTGCAAGAAATTCGAGTATTCTTTTCTTAACTTCATCAAGACCGTCGTGGTCGCGCTCCAAGATTTTAGAGGCTGCCGCGATATCCGTTCTGTCCTTTGTTGAGGACTTCCACGGGATATCGAGAACGGTGTCGAAATACGTTCTCATAACCGAAAGCTCCGCAGAGCCGAAGGGAAGTCTTGCGGTTCGCTCGGCATCCTTGAGAAGCTTTGCTTCGATCTCCTCGGGGAATTGCATTTCGATTATTCTGTCTATATAGTCGTCGCTCTCAGCCGTTTCTCCAAGCTGCTCCTTGATCACTCTGAGCTGCTCGCGAAGGTAGTATTCCTTCTGATTCTGATTAAGGCGAGCGCGGACCTCCTTATGAATACTCTTCTCACATTCGAGAAGGGAAGTTTCCTCTTCAAGAAGCACAATAAGTCTTTCAAGCCTTGCAAGGGGCTCGAATATCGAAAGGATCTCCTGCTTATCCGTGTGGCGCACGAGAATATTTGATGCAATAAAATCTGCAAGCGCTCCGGGATTTCTGATGGTTTTCATAGTGCTGAGCACTTCCTTTGAAGGAGCGGGGAGAAAGGCGGACATTTTTTCAACTGCCGCAACTGCTTCTCTTGTGAGAGCCTCGACCCTAATATCGTCCTGCTCGGTCACGGTTATGGTCTTGCACATAACGTTTGCTATGCGGTAATTTGCAAAGTCCCTGTATTCCTCCGCAACGCCTCTTGCAAAGCCCTCTGCGATAACGCGGAGCTTACCCTCAGGCGTCTTTATGCTTTGCTTGATCTTTGCGACAGTACCTACGTTAAAGACCTTTGAAAGATCAAGGGGCTCGTTTGAGATATGTTTTCTTGAAACTATGAATATAAATGAATTTACGCTGTTAGCCGCTTCTATCGCAGCGACGTTTGCTTTGTCACTCAGCTCAAAGTTTACGGTTATAGCGGGAAAAGCGACCGTACCGTTGAGAACGACGAGGGGAAGTGTTAATTTTTCTGCTTTTTCTATGTAATGAGCCATAAGCCCTCCTGTGCCTTATAAATGGGTATAATTAACCTAATTATAGTTATTATATCACAAAAGCGCTTTGATTTCCATAGTTTTTTGAAAATTAATCCCTTATTTTTATTAGATATATAATAGATTGTACAATATATACAAAATATATATGAATTTCAAAAAATCTCTTGATTTATTGAGCCAAATGTGGTATCTTTAAAGTGACGAAATTTTGATTTTTATTAAAGGAGATTTATTATGGAAGTCAGAGATGCTGCTAATGCAAAGGACGTAAAATATTATACTACTGACAGGCTCAGAGAGGAATTTCATATTTCCGGTCTTTTTACAAAGGACGTTGTGAAAATGGTTTATAGCCATATTGACAGAATCATAGTACTCGGTATCTATCCCGTTGAAAATGAGCTTTCTCTTGAGGCGGGCAAGGAGCTTGCCGCTGATTATTTCCTTCAGCGCAGAGAGCTTGGATGCATCAATATAGGAGGTAAGGGTGAGATAGTTATCGACGGCGAGGTTTACGAGATGAACCCCCGCGACGGTATATACGTTGGACGCGGACACAAGGACATTATCTTCCGCAGCGTTGATCCCACGTCTCCCGCTAAATTCTATGCTACGAGCTGCCCCGCGCATACTGAATATCCTATCAGAAAGATAGATATAACAAAGGCGAGAAAGGTGCCCTGCGGTTCTCTTGAGGATTGCAACAAGAGAGTTATCAATCAGTACATCCACCCCGAGGTTATGGAATCCTGCCAGCTTTCTATGGGACTAACTCAGCTTGAGGTCGGCTCAAACTGGAATACGATGCCCTCGCACACACACGCAAGAAGAATGGAAGTATATTTCTATCTTGATATGGATGAGAATGATGCGGTATTCCATATGATGGGCGAGCCCAATGAGACGCGCCACATCATTATGCACAACGAGGAGGCTGTTATCTCTCCCTCGTGGTCGATCCACAGCGGCGTAGGCACAAAGAATTATTCATTCATTTGGGCTATGTGCGGCGAAAATCAGGAATTCACGGATATGGACCACATTCAGACTAAGGATCTTAGATAAAATATAAAGGAGATATTAATTATGAGCACAAAGAATTTTTCTCTTGAGGGCAAGGTAGCTCTTATTACCGGCGCAAGCTACGGTATCGGATACGCGATCGCAAAGGGCTTGCACGCAGCGGGCGCAAAGATAGTTTTTAACGATATCAAGCAGGAATTTGTTGACAGAGGTCTTGCATCCTACGCAGCGGACGGAATCGACGCTAAGGGTTACGTTTGCGACGTTACAGATGAGGATGCCGTTCAGGCTATGGTCGCTAAGATCGAGGAAGAGGTCGGAGTTATCGACATTCTCGTTAACAATGCGGGAATTATTAAGAGAATTCCTATGATAGAGATGAAGGCAAGTGAGTTCCGTCAGGTAATTGACGTTGACCTCAACGCTCCCTTTATCGTTTCCAAAGCAGTGCTTCCTTCTATGATCAAGCAGAGAAGCGGTAAGATCATTAATATCTGCTCTATGATGAGTGAGTTCGGTCGCGAGACTGTTTCCGCATATGCATCTGCTAAGGGTGGACTTAAGATGCTCACGAGAAATATCGCATCCGAATACGGTCAGTACAATATCCAGTGTAACGGCATTGGTCCCGGATATATCGCTACTCCTCAGACAGCTCCTCTCCGTGAGCCTCAGGCGGACGGAAGCAAGCATCCATTTGATAGCTTCATTACCGATACAAAGACACCCGCAGGTCGTTGGGGTGATCCCGAGGATCTTGCAGGTCCCGCAGTATTCCTTGCATCAAGCGCATCAGATTTTGTAAACGGACAGATCCTTTACGTTGACGGTGGTATTCAGGCATACTTCGGCAAGCAGCCCGGCTAATTTAACTATAAAAATGAACCGCATCCTGTATGGGTGCGGTTTTTTTATGAATTTTTTGCGAATAATGTTGCAATACAGTTGACATAGGCAAAAATTGATGATAAAATAGTTTAAAATATACTTTTTTGGAGAATGCTATGAAGTACAACGATATAGAGTTTGATACATATTTTAAGAATTATCCTAATAATGATGGGTATTTTGGAAGATACGGCGGATCGTATATTTCAGACGAGCTTAAGGAAGCTATGAAGGAGATATGCGACGCATATCATACCATATGTAAATCTGCGAAATTCATAGGAGAGCTTCGTAGGATAAGACGTGATTTTCAGGGCAGACCAACGCCTATATCACATCTTGAAAGGCTTTCTAACAGTATTGGTACGGGTGCGCAGCTATACGTTAAGCGTGAGGATCTTAATCACACGGGCGCTCACAAGATCAACCACTGTATGGGAGAGGCGCTTCTTGCAAGCTTTATGGGCAAGAAAAAGCTCATAGCGGAAACGGGAGCGGGATCTCACGGTGTTGCTCTTGCAACGGCTGCGGCATATTTTGGACTCGAATGTGATATTATATGGGCGCGGTCGATATCGAAAAGCAGGCACCGAATGTTGCCAGAATGAGGATCCTCGGTGCTAACGTTATAAAGGTTACAGAGGGTGATGCAACTCTCAAGGAGGCTGTTGATGCAGCGTTTGAGGCGTATGCAAGGGAATACAAGGATGCTATTTATTGTATTGGATCCGTTGTAGGACCTCACCCGTTCCCAATGATGGTGCGCGATTTCCAAAGCGTTGTCGGTGTGGAGGCAAGAGAGCAATTCCTCGCTATGACGGGCGAGCTACCGGATGCAGTTGTTGCTTGCGTTGGCGGAGGATCGAATTCAATTGGAATATTCAGCGGATTTTTGAACGATCCCGTTGAGCTTTACGGCGTTGAGCCCCTTGGAAAGGGTGAGGAGCTTGGAAACCATGCCGCAAGCCTTCAATACGGTGAAGAGGGAATAATGCACGGTTTCAGAAGTGTGATGCTCAAGGACGAGCTCGGCGAACCCGCTCCCGTATATTCTATTGCGAGCGGGCTTGATTATCCTTCGTCAGGACCTGAGCATGCATTCCTCAGAGATATAGGCAGAGTAAAGTATGACGTTATCAATGACGAAGAGACCGTTGATGCATTTTACACTCTTGCGCGGTCCGAAGGCATTATACCTGCCATAGAAAGCGCGCACGCGGTAGCTTACGCCATCAAGCTTGCGCAAAAGATGAAAAAAGGATCTATCCTTATTAACCTTTCCGGCAGAGGTGACAAGGATATGGACTTTATAATTGAAAAATACGGAATATAAAAAAGCATCCCCCGAGAAAATATCTCGGGGGATATTTGATTTTTATTTAAGACTTGATACCGAAAAGGGAAGCGAAGAAATCCGCTATCATCTGGAAGAACCAAGCGATCCATCCGCCGAAATCCTCGAAAATGTTGGGAGGATTGTTGTTTCCAAGAGCAGGTATCTGCTGCGTGGGAAGCTTATATCCGCATATTGTACATTCGGAGTGCTGCTTTCCTGCCTCTGTTTCTGTTGCGGGAACATCGATTATAACTGTGAATTCGTGTTCGCCGATCATATGCTTATCACCGCACTCGCATTCTTTCCAGTGTACGTAATAATCTTCGTGAGTCCATTCTTCACTGTAGTTATGTTCTTCGTCCGGAACGAGTGTAATTGTATTGGAGGGAGTTGAATCACCTGTAGTGCCTGAACCGCCGGGAGCATTTTCATTAAGCTCAAGGAAGCCGTTCATATTGATCGTGCCGTCCTCATTTCTTGTGATGCCCTTGAATTCAGTGCTCTTGAAAATGCTTGTAGTGAGCTGTTCTCCTGCTGCATTGGAGCATACACCGCCCATCCAATAGTAGTTGGAAGCTCCCATATATGCATCGGGATCCTGATTGCCCTTGGGCTTAAAGCTCTCGTTCACCTTGAATCCATCTTCGCCGATCTTATCGTCCTTAATAGAGATAATGCCTTCAGCGATGAAGCTTGTATCGTTAGCTGTATTAGTATAAAGAGCTACGTTATGTGAACCGTTATTATAGCTAATGCAATCTTTAACTATGATGTCGGGGCAAGAGTTAGAATCAATACCCTTTGCTTTGTTATTGAATGCGATACAGTTAATAAGCTGATGCTGACCGGGAAGAGAGTCACCGCCAAGCTTGAATCCGTTTCCGTTACCTGCATTTGTGCCATCCTCAAGATATCCGTTGCCGTATGCTACGCAATTCTTGATAACTACGGCACCGATCTCACCGGTTGCTACCTTTGCGTAGAGGTCCCAACCGTCATCAGCGTTATTATATGCTACGCAACCGTCAAATACGTTGCCCTCGCCTATGGTAAGCTTAGCAGCGAAGCCGTCAGCATCCTCGTAACCTGTATCCGCATTGCCCCAAGAGGTGCAGTTAAGAATGAGGTTATTAGCGGGCCACTGATCAATCGTAAGGTCAACTCCGTTATATCTGCTGAGCTGGATACCGGTGTTGCCGTTGTGATAAGTGTGGATCTGTTCAAGGATGTTATTGTTACCTGAAACCTGGAATCCTTTTTGCCCATCAAGGGAATTGGTTACGTCAAAGCCGTAGAAGTGCCACCAATTGCCGCCGTGAAGGATGCCGGTGCCCTCACCCATAAAGTCGATCACTGGTCTTGTTTTTGCCTCGGGATCCGCTATCATTCTTATGGGATTCTCTTCAGTTCCGTCAACACCTCTCTGAATCGTCAAGCCTGTCTTAAGCTTATAGGTGCCTTCCATAAGGATAATGGTCTGTCCGGGTACTACGCGTTGAATTGCTGTGTAAATATCGTAAGGATGCTCTTTTGAACCAGTATTGTAATACATACCGTCAGGAGAAACATAGATGTTCTTTCTATGATAATTACCTTTATAAAGGTTGATCTCAATAACTGACGTTACAGCGTTCGTTGTGGAGAGCTTTGTGTAGGGAGGAAGCTCCTGATCAGGATCGGGAGTGAATCTTACTACAAGAGTATTGGGATAGTCATAGCTTGCAAAAGAGCTTATGTCAATTACCTTAGAGAATCTTTCGTAAGCCTTAACGTCAAGCTTGGAAACGATTACGTTATCGTTGAGGGTGATCTCAAGAGTACCGTCAAGGTTGACATCAGCAACGAGATTATAGTTTGTAGAGGTGGTGGAAGTTGCAGAAGTAATAGTTACTGTAGGAACTATTATTTCGATAGGTCTTTCCTCTGCGGGAGGATCGTTCGCGGGATCTGTCATTGTAAGCTCGATATCCTTAAACGTAACGTTTGCGTTACGTGCGGCGAACATACCTACGTAAACATATTCCGAGTCGAATTTATTAAGAGCATCGGGCTCGTAGTTTTTGATCGTTCTTACCGGATTACCGTTTTTGTCATAGTACGTAATGAAATAACCGGTATTGTTTTTCTGGATTTCGAGAGTCATCTCTGTAATAAGCTCTTCCTCGGGGAAGGAGCCCTCAACACCCTCGGAGTTCTTCCAGTTTCCTATGATATTATACGTGCCTGCCTCCTTATTAAAGAAGCCTGCTTTACGCTCAAGTGTGTGAATTACTGATTTAAGGTAACCGTTCTGACCAACGATAAGTCCCGTTTCGCCGAGAGCGGTTCTGTCGATAATGGACTGATCAATGCCGGTCTTGGAAATCGATCCGATACCGAGTTTCATTGAATACTTGGTTCCGATCTTTTCATCACTTGTGGAGAAATAGTAGTTGCCTTCCTCGTCTGTAGAATACCAATATTCGATCTTTGTGCAAGCAGCCATATACTGATTTGTCCAGAAATCGTTGGAGGTATAATCGCTTGAGGGAACATGGTCGGTAACCATAAGACCGAAGCCCTCCTGACCGTTGGAGAACGTCCAGTTATTAACAACGACCGTAGCGCGGAACGTAAAGTTCTGAGTAGTGGGAACTGCTGTGTAGTAGAATCCAAGTCCGTCAGCACCGGTGGGCTGAAGCTTTCCGCTGCCGTTAAGAGAGGAAACTATTACGGAGCCATCTTTATTTTCAAGATAGGAGTTGCTGCCTGTTTTTGCGGAAGGACCGTAGATAGTATAGTTCCAAGCTATCTTTTTTGCGCCTACCTTGATGGAGGACTCGCCCTTTTCCGATACGTCGGAGCCGCGGACCGCCTCAATGGAGACGTTTGCATTTGCGCCGCTTGTAAGTCCGGCGATAACACAGCTTCTATCAGTCGTGTTTTGATAAAGCTCGCCGTCAACGTAAACGTTATAGGAGTCCGCTTCTCTTACGGGATTCCATATTACGTTTATAGTTTTGCTGCCGAGGTTTGCTATATTGGTGATATAGGGAGCGGCGAGGGGAAGAATGTAACTGTAGTCATACAGTTCAGATGTTTTTGATTGCTCTCCGTCGCGATGTATAATAGCTTTAAATGAATAATCTCCTGTTTCTACAGGTGAGAATGTAAGCTTATGTAAGGATTTATGAGATGTGGAGGTCGCCTTGGAAATGACCTTTCCGTCCTGATACATATATATATCAAGAGAATCCGCACCGTTGTGTCCTACAACTGCATTTATGGTGAGCTGGATTTTTCCTGCTTCGGTAGTTATGCAGCTTTCAATCTTGGGGGCGTTGATATTAATCCATTCTTCACGTGGACCAAGGTCGAGTGTTTGTGTCTTAACCGCAACCTTATAGATGTAGTTGCTACCTTCAAGGCCGCCAAGATAATAAGTTCCTGCGGCATCAATGTTGAGAGTGGAGATATAAAGACCGTTCTTTACAGCAGCTTCATTGGTGGAAGCGAGTTTATTGCCGTTTTTGTCAATTATGGACATCTGACGACCTGCATCGCCGCATCCCCACCATACCTTTACTTCTGCAGGACCCTGTGTCATAAAGGATAATGCGCCTACGGGTACGCCGTCAACGATTTCCATTTTTCCCTGCATATTAATACGCTTAGAGGGCGCAAAGCCATCGCTGAACGTATTTGAAGTGCTTTCAATACGGGTGGCGTTCTTATAGTGAACAGTGAAAAAGCTCTTTGTGCCTCCCGTGTCGGTGTCGCCTTCTTCCTTTGTATTTGCAGGAACGTCGGGTAAGCTACCCGCATCAAGAAGATATGTGGTTATATCCGCAGCAAATACCGGGAATATGGGAGTCATTACCGGAAGCACAATAAGTGCCAAAAGTAACAACGAGATTAGCTTTGTTGTGAATTTGGTTTTCATAAATAACCTCCATATTAATTAATAAAATGAACACATTATGCCATTGTGTATATTTTATCATAAACCAATCAAAAAATCAATAAAAATAGTGAATATTTCATAAAAAATACTGCAAAAAGCCCAATTTCTATTATTCACACAAAAAACATATTGATTTTTTTGATATATTGCACAATGTATATGCTCCAAAAGCAGACAGAAAAAAGGCTTTCGCTTGCGAAAGCCTTGAATAATATAGGTTTCAGAATATGCCAAGCACCTTCAAAACGTAAGAAGCGATGAAGATGCTGAAGGCGGAAAACACGGTAGTCCACACGACGAGCTGTCCCATAAGGTCTGCGTCAGCGCCCATTTCTTGAGACATTGGAACACTTGAGACCGCGACGGGAGTGCAGAAGCACGCAACGAAGCTTGCAAATTGCGCTCCGCTGAATCTGTTCAGAAGCACCGCTATGCTGATACCGATGAGCGGAACGATTACCGTTCTGTTTACCGTACCTATGATGATGTGCTTTTTGAGGTGTGGTATAGCGGATAGCTCAAATCTTGCGCCAAGGACTAAAAGAGAAAGGGGAGTTGCTATGCTTGAGAGATTCTGAAGCGTTTTATATACGGGTGTGATCTGTGAGAGGCGCAAGCCGATGCCAAGCTCAGTGAAAACTGCTCTTATCAACAGCGCAACAAAGCCGCACGCAATACCCTGGATCAGAGGATTTTTTACTATTCCGATAAATACGCCCTTAAGAGAAGGCTTTTTGTCACCGGCAGAATAGATAGTTAGGCAGATCACCGCAAGGATATTGAATACCGGCACTATGAATGCGGATAAAAGGGAAGCCATAATGCTACCCTCACTTCCGAAAAGCGACTCTGCGAGAGGAATACCGACAAGCGCGTAATTCGCTCTGAATATGCCCTGGAGCATTACGCTTCTTTGGCGGTTATCCTTGAAAAGTATATGCATAACGGGGATTCCGATAAGGAAGAGAAGCACGGTTATGCCTATGGCGTAAAATACGAACGTAAGGTCTATGGCTCCAAGATCCTCGATCTTATATACGTTTAAAAAGAGCATGACCGGTAAGAATATACGAAATACGAGAGTATTGAGCTTTTTCGCATTCTCGTCATCAAGAAGCTTTATTTTTTTAAGACCGTATCCGACTGCGATGGTCAGGATGATTGGCAAAACAGCATTGATTGCAAAAAGTATATCCTTCATATTTTCTCCCGTTTCAAGCTATGTGGTTTGGACCGTCCGGCTTTTCTGCTGAAATACCTCCGTCACGTACCTCGCTCGGTGTAATTCCAAATGCTTTTTTAAATTTGTATGAGAAATAGTTACTGTCGTTAAAGCCGCAGGCGTAAGCTACCTCGGTTATTGCGCGGCTCGGCTCGTTTTTGAGCATATGCTCCGCCTTTTGAAGCCTGATTAGTGTAATGTACTCACTGAAGCCAAAGGTTATCTCCTTTTTAAAGGTGCGGGAGAGATGCTCCTCGCTGACGGATAGCATTTTTGCCACATCCGCAAGTCTTATAGTTTGAGTATAGTTCTCCTGTATGTATCTTACTGCGGCACTGACGATGGTGTTGTTATCCTTAGCTGTGCTTTCCTTGTGATTTCTGATTATAAGCAGCAAAAGCATCTCAGTCAAGGATTTGAGGCTTGCGGCGCTTATCTCGTCATTTCTTTTGTATTCGCTTTCAATGCTATTGAAGAAAAGATCGACCTCTGCGCGAGTGGTAGGATTTCTATAAAGATATCCAAGCTCAAGCACCTTATTAAGTAAGCTCTGATTTACAAATCCGTTGTTGAAATTTATAAGAAGTCTGGTGCAGGGCTTAGAGCCGTAGCTGGTGCCGTGTATCAGACCCGAGGGAATAAGAACTATGTCGCCGGATACTATATCGTACGAGGCATCATTAATAAAATAATGGCATTTGCCCTCCTTCATATAGTAAAGCTCAAAGCCGGAATGATAATGCTGGGTGGAATTTGAGCAGGTCTTATTCTCGTTACGGTGAAAGTAAAAATTGTCTAAATTTTTGATAGCTGGGGAAGTCATTTCCTGCCTCCTAAGAATTATTAAATGTATTATATCATCATATATCAAAAAAATCAAGATACTTTTGGAAAATATGCAAATTTTTTAAGGTAGCGGAACATAACTTTATTATAAAATATATATGGGTATTTATGCCAACTGAAAATCAGACAGGATTATTTTGATATTGATTGATTCTTTTAAGGAGGATTTTGCTATGGATTTTAATAAGACTGTAAGACCCGAAAGAGTTATCCAGTTCGGAGAGGGCGGATTTTTGCGCGGATTCGTTGATTGGATGCTTCAGAAGGTAAACGAAAGCTCCGATTTTAACGGAAGTGTTGTAGTCGTTCAGCCCATTGAACAGGGTATGTGCGATCTTCTTTCCGCGCAGAACTGCGTTTATACGCACGTTATCCGCGGTGTTGAAGGAGTTGACAAAACGGTCGTTGATGTAATTTCCCGTTGTGTAAAGCCTTATGAGGATTTTGCTTCCTATCTTGCACTTGCGGAAAACCCCGAGTTCAGATTCGTTGTTTCAAACACGACGGAATCAGGTATCGTATTCTCTGCGGAGGACAGGATAACGGATGCTCCTCCCAAGACCTTTCCCGCAAAGGTTACCTTGCTTCTTAAGAGAAGATTTGAGCTTGGACTCGGAGGATTTATCTTCCTTCCTTGTGAGCTTATAGACAGAAACGGCGACAATCTTAAAAGGTGCATACTCAAGTACGCAGATCTTTGGGAGCTTGGCGATGACTTTAAAAATTGGGTTGAATGTGAAAACGTATTTACCAATACACTTGTTGACAGAATTAACACGGGCTTCCCGAGAGGAGAGGACCTTGGACTCGGTTACGATGACAATATGCTCAATACGAGCGAATTTTTCCATCTTTGGGTAATTGAAACAGAGCACGATCTTGAGAGTGAGATACCTTTCGCTTCTGCAGGATTAAACGTTATAGTTACAAAGGATAAGCTTGAAATGTACCGCACAAGGAAGGTGCGTATCCTCAATGGAGCGCATACATCCCTCGTTCCTTATGCTATGCTTGAGGGCTTTGATACGGTCAAGAGCTGCATCGATGATGAAAGAATGTGCGCGCACCTCAGAAGATGCGTATTTGATGAGATCATCCCCACTCTCGATCTTCCTCGTGATGAGCTTCTTGCATACGCAAACAGCGTGGTAGAGAGATTTGGCAATCCCTATATCAAGCACTATCTTTCCGCTATCTCTCTTAACTCAGTCAGCAAATTCAAGGTAAGAGTTCTTCCTTCCATTCTTGAATACATAAAGAGATATGATAAGATGCCTGAAACTCTCATTTTCGCGTTTGCAAAGCTTATTGAGTTCTATAAGACCGATATGCCTCAGGACGCGCCCGAGGTAGTGGCATTTATGAGAGATCACAGCGCAAGAGAGATCCTTGCAAATGCGGAGCTTTGGGGACAGGATCTTTCCTTCCTTGCAGAGGAGATTGAAAAATGCTTATAAACAAACTTGACAACGTTGACATCAACCTGGAAAACGGACACAAATACGCGCTCCGTGATATCAGGGCGGGTGAAAATATCATAAAATACGGCAACCCCATAGGACACGCGATAGTTGATATTGCAAAGGGCGAGCACGTTCACAATCATAATATCAAGACCAACCTTTCGGGAAATCTTGAATATAAGTATGATCCTCATTTTTACGATATTGAGGAGGAGGACAAGAGCCGTACCTTTATGGGCTACGTTCGTAAAAACGGTGACGTGGGTATAAGAAACGACGTTTGGATCGTTGTTACGGTCGGCTGTGTAAATAAGGTAGCAGAGCAGATAGCCAAGGAAACGGGCGCGCTTCATTTCCCGCACCCCTTTGGTTGCTCACAGCTCGGCGACGATCAAACCACTACTCAGCTCGTACTTCGCGGACTTGTCAATCATCCAAATGCGGGCGGTGTGCTTGTGCTTGGACTTGGATGTGAAAACAACAACATCGACGTTTTCAAGAAGGTTCTTGGCGATGTTGATGAGAACAGAGTAAAGTTCCTTAATGCGCAGGACGCGAGCGACGACGTTGCAGAGGGTATCAAGCTTGTCAGAGAGCTTCAGGCTTACGCGGATACGTTCAAAAGAGAACCCGTGCCCGTATCAAAGCTCAAGATCGGACTTAAGTGCGGCGGAAGCGACGGATATAGCGGAATTACCGCAAATCCTCTCGTTGGACGTCTTTCCGATAAGGTCATAGCAAGCGGAGGCAGCTGCGTGCTTACCGAGGTGCCCGAAATGTTCGGAGCAGAGCACCTTCTTATGGCGAGAGCGGAGAATGAGGAGATATTCAACAAATCCGTAAGGCTCATAAATGACTTTAAAGACTACTACACAAGACACAATCAGGTTATTTATGAAAATCCCTCCCCAGGAAACAAAAAGGGAGGTATAAGCACCTTGGAGGAAAAATCCCTTGGTTGCATCCAGAAGGGCGGTCTTTCAAAGGTGGTTGACGTTCTTGATTACGGCGACGTAATTACGAAGAACGGTCTTTCACTCCTCAACGGTCCCGGAAACGATATAGTTGCAATAACCAATCTTACGGCGACAGGAGTGCATATTATTCTGTTTACAACGGGACGCGGAACACCCGTTGGTGCGCCCGTTCCCACGGTAAAGATAGCTACTAATCACTCACTTGCTGAGAGAAAGCCTAATTGGATAGACTTTGATGCATCTCCCACGCTTGAGGGTAATCCCTTGACAAATGAGCTTTTTGAGTATATAATAAGAGTAGCCGAGGGTGAGCAGACTAAGAATGAGCTTCATTCCTATCGTGAAATATCAATTTTTAAGGACGGTGTAACGTTATGAGCTTTATTAACGATAATTTTATGCTTAAGACCGAAACTGCAAGAAAACTTTACGCTGCAGTAAAGGATCTTCCCATTATTGACTACCACTGCCATCTTCCCCCCAAGATGATCGCAGAGGACTATAAATTCAGAAATGCCTTTGATCTTTTCCTTGGCGGAGACCACTATAAGTGGCGCCAGATGAGAACTAACGGCATTGACGAAGAATATATCACGGGCGGCGCGGATGAATATGAAAAATTCAAGGCGTTTGCTAAAACGGTTCCTTATCTTATCGGAAATCCTCTTTATCATTGGACACATCTCGAGCTTAAGAGATATTTCGATATCGATGAGACTCTTAACGAGGAGAGCTGTGAGAGGATCTGGAACAGAGTGAACGAGTGTCTTGCTAAGGACGAGTACAGCGCGCAGAACCTCATTAAGAGATCAAACGTTGCAATAATCTGTACTACTGACGATCCCCTTGATACTCTTGAATACCACGAGCAGCTCAAGGATTTCTCGACCAAGATCCTTCCCACATTCCGTCCCGATAAGGCGGTAGAGATAGGCAAGGAGACCTTTGTTCCTTATATTGAGCAGACGGGTGTTAAGTCCTATTCCGAGCTTATTGCTTGGATGAGAGCAAGGATTCAATATTTCCACGATCACGGTTGCCGTCTTTCCGACCACGCGCTTGAGTACGTTCCTTACGGTGAGGGCGACGCAGAGGCTGCCTTCAATAAGAGAATGGCGGGCGGTGATCTTACGAACGAGGAGATCGATGCCTTCAAGACCGCTATGCTCACGGTTTGCGCAGAGGAATATACAAGACTCGGTTGGGCTATGCAGCTTCATATCGGCGCACTTCGTAACAATAACAGAAAGATGTACGAGAAGCTCGGCGCTGACGTTGGCTTCGATTCGATCAACGACCTTTGCATCGCTGAAAATCTTTCTAAATTTATGGATAGCCTTGAATACAGAGATTGCCTTCCCAAGACAATTCTTTATACTCTTAATCCCAAGGATAATTACGTTCTCGGTACAATGCTCGGAAACTTCCAGAAGGCTCCCGTTGCAGGCAAGATCCAGTTTGGATCGGGCTGGTGGTTCAACGATCAGAGAGACGGTATGGAAGCTCAGATGCAGGCACTTGCCAACCTCGGAATGCTTGCGCGCTTCGTAGGTATGCTTACCGATAGCCGTTCGTTCGTTTCCTATCCCAGACACGAGTATTTCAGAAGAATACTTTGCAACCTTATTGGCAAATGGGTTGAAGAGGGCGAATATCCTGCGGATATGGAAAGACTTACAGAAATCGTTTCGGGCATCTGTTATAATAACGCACTCAGATATTTCAATTTTTAATTGAAAATAAAAAACAGGGTGGACTTTTAAAAGTCCACCCTTATTTTTTGTTATATTAATACTTATTTATTACTTCTTCGGTCTCTGAATCAAAGAGATAGATGCTCTTGTGAGGAACGAAGTAGCTGATCTTTGTATCCATTTCAGGAGTATTGTGCGGATCGACCTTAAGGATCACCTTATCGCCCTGCATATCAACGTAAACGTTTGTATTATCACCAAGAAGCTCGGTAAGCTCAACGTCGGCATTGAATTTAAAGGAATTATCAACCTCTTCAAGAGAGATCGCTTCGGGACGGAAGCCAATTACGATCTCCTTGCCCTCGTAATTATTGATATCGTCGCCTATTACCGCATGAAGATCGTGCTTTGAGCCGCCGAGCTCAACGGATCCGCCGTTTACTATCGCGCGAACGAAATTCATAGGAGGCTCACCGATAAATCCTGCAACGAAGAGGTTAACGGGCTTAAAATAAAGCTCAAAGGGAGTACCGATCTGCTGAATATAGCCGTCCTTCATAACAACGATCCTGTCCGCCATAGTCATAGCTTCGGTCTGATCGTGCGTTACGTAGATGGTAGTGGAGCCGACCTTTTTATGTATATCCGTGATTTCAGAACGCATAGTAACTCTTTGCTTGGCATCAAGGTTGGAAAGGGGCTCGTCCATAAGGAATACGCCCACCTTACGGATAATGGCGCGTCCTACTGCCACTCTCTGGCGCTGACCGCCCGAAAGAGCTCTGGGCTTTCTGTCAAGATAGTCAGAAAGACCGAGTATCTTCGCGGTTGCAAGAACTCTCTCCTCAATAATATCCTCGTCGATACCCTGAAGGGAAAGACCAAACGCGAGATTATCGTAAACGGAGAGATGAGGATAAAGAGCGTAGCTTTGGAAAACCATTGCGACTCCGCGCTCACGGGGACGCATTTCGTTTGCGTATTTTCCGTCTATATAAAATTCTCCCTTGCTTATATCCTCAAGTCCTGCTATCATACGAAGGGTGGTGGATTTTCCGCAGCCGGAGGGGCCGACGAAAACGATGAACTCGCCCTGCTCGATTTCAAGATTGAAGTTGTGAACGGCGTGGAAGCCGTTGGGATAAATCTTGTTGATGTCTTTAAGAGATAAGTATGCCATAAGACTCCTTTATTCTATGACGCTCGCGTCATTTTCGATTTTGTGGATTTTATCTTTTAAATAGGTTACCGCAAAGGGAAGATCTTCCCCCGTGGTGCCCTCTAAAACCAGGATTGAATTTTTATTGTGGAAATATATCGCGCGAAGTATTCTGTCAAAATCAAGAACACCCCGTCCCACACCGCATTGCTTTAATTTGTTGTCCTCAATAACGAAATCCTTGATGTGAAAGAGAAGTATTCTATCGCCGAGGAGCGAAAGACCTCTTTCAAGTATTTCGTATGCTGTATCAACGTTTGAAATGTCGAGGTAGTTATAAAGATCGAAAATAAATCTGATATTATCCTTGCCGATCCTCTTAGCTGCTTCGAAAAGACGCTCGGGAGTATGGCAAACGTGACCGAATGCGCCCTCCATAGCGATATTTACACCGTTTTCTTCCGCAAATGAAGCGAGAGCAGAGAAGGTATCAACCACTCTGTCGAGAGCCTCATCCGAATGATTCATAGGGTGGTATATCCACGGATCACCGTTATATGAGCCCGTTTCACTTCCAACGAAGCCACATCCAAGGCTTTGAGCTAACGAAATATAGTCTTTGAAAACAGCAACACCGGTTTCGATCTTTTGGATGTTGGGGTGTACGGGATTGAAGTATGCGCCGATAAGCGCAATATCCTTGCCGTTTTGCTTTATGACCCTTGATATTTGTGCGGCTTGCTCTTTTGAAAGAGAGCCGGGAGCGTAGCTTACGCCGTCAATGGACTTATAGACCACGAGCTGAACTCCGTCGAGCGATAGCTCGCAAACTCTTTTGCTTATATTTTCTGCGCCCTTAACTCCAAGATCGTGGGCGCGAACCATTAATTTCATATATTATACCTGCTTCTGAGTATCTCTGTGTAGCAGAGAATAAAGGGAGCAACGCCCTTTGCATCGTTTTCAACCACGGGCTCGGAAATATAATATTCAAACGAGCCGTCGCGTCGCGTATTGTTCTCGGGTCCAAGTCCTGCAACAAGGCAAATGCCGGAAAGATTGAGGTCGCCGTTGTCCTTTATCTGCAAATACTTTTCGCAGATACCGTCAAACGTTTCCTTTCCAAAGGCGGCAAATTCGCTTGGAAGAACACCGAGTCTTGCGCCCTTTAGCATTGCGTAAGCGATCATAGAAGAACCACTCGTTTCAAGATAGTTTCCATCGCGCTCTCCCATATTAACTACCTGATAGTACATTTTGCTGTTCTTATCGCGGTAATTGATTATTGAGCGCATAAGCTCGGAGAATATCTCGGAGATCTCAGCCTTTACCTTATCGTCGTCAACTATTTCGATTATGTCGATCATAGCGACCGTGTACCAGCCAATAGCTCTGAGCCAATAGTTCTTTGAAAGACCCGTTTCCTTATCCGCCCAGAAGATCGATCTTGAGCAATCAAGTCCGTGGTAATAAAGACCGTCTTTTTCATTGAACATATATTTTCGCACGTTCTTGATCTGCATAAGGATATCGGAATAATCCTTTTCTCCCTTATACTTCTGATACTTAGTGCTGAAAACCTGTGCCATATAGAGACCGTCAAGCCAGATCTGGTCAGGATAAATGAGCTTGTGCCAGAAGTTACCTGTGCAGGTCCTCGGCTGTCCCTTAAGCTGAAGTGCCTGATGCTCGATTGCCAGGCGATATTTTTCCTTTTTGGTTTTTTCGTAAAGCTCAAAGAGGACTCTGCCCTCATTGAGATCATCAAGATTGTATTTCTCAATATCGTAACCGCGTATAGTGCCGTCATCGAAAACGTAATAATCTATAAATCGCTCAGCAAAGTCAAAATACCTGCGGTTGCCGGTTATCCTTCCGATCTCAAGAAGGGAAGTGATCATACAACCGTCTATGTAGTTCCAATGCGGTGCTTTGCCTTGGCGGATGCTTTCAATGTTCCATATGGGCGCATCGGGTGTTGAATTATTCAGCAGCTTTTCGATATAAGCGTCAATCTTTGAATACATATCGGGCATCCTTTCAGATTATTTTATGATTTCAGCTACGTGATTGGCTATAACGGTATCGCCTATTGCACCGTCGATCGTGACATTTGTGAGAGTAAGCGTCTCAACATTGTCAAAATACATACCCATTTTGCATACATCATCCATAAAGCTTTTCATAATGGGCTTTGCGGGATGTGCATCATCGGCGTATGAGAAGGAGATATTTTCAAATTCGATGGACTTGATGGGCTGCTCGGGAAGTCCGTCGCAGTAGCAAGCCGCTGCTTCAACACCCGTGCAGGCCATATTTCTGAATGTGAATTCGCCAAGATAGGGAGTACGGTCGTCAATGGGCAGAGCCTTTCTTGACCAAACGTACTCGCTTTCTCGGTCGGGATCACAGCAATTGTACCACATATTTATAGCAATGGGGGTAATAACGCCCTCCATTTTGATGTTTTCGAACAGTACACCGTCAATTATTGCCGTATTTCCGCGTCCGCGACGTGTCTTTATTCTGAGACCGCGATCGGTCTGTCTGAATACGCAACGGTTAACGGTAAGGTTTGTAACTCCACCGCTCATCTCACTTCCGAGAGTCACCGCTCCGTGACCGAACTGCATAAGGCAATTTCTGATTGTATGACGATTTGCGGGGGTCTTATATTTTCTCGCAAGGTCGATCTTTGAGGATTTTATTGCGATGCAATCGTCACCAACACTGAATTTACAGCCAATGATGTTGACAACGTCGCACGCCTCGGGATCTATTGCATCCGTGTTGGGGCTGTCCTTGGGAGCGAGTATTGATAGATCATAGAGATCTACGTTTTTGGAATAATAGGGATGTATCTGCCAGGACGCAGAGTTTTGCGCTGTAATGCCTTGAACTCTTATGTCTCTGCAACGGTTAAAGAACATAAGACGGGGGCGTCCGATAGGAGCCTTGGGGTTCTGCCACCAGGTCGAATTCTGAGCATTTCCGTCAATAGTTCCGGGACCTATAATAGTGATATCCCTTGCATACTCAGCAAAGATAAGAGCTTGATGCATAGGAACGGAATTACCCTCCCAGGTTCCGAATTCTATATCGTCACCGCTTATCATATCCCTTGTGTGAGCGGGTATTACGGGATAGAGTGCCGTATCGGGTGTGCCGAGTATCCTCGCACCCTCTGAAAGCTCAATCGTAATATGACTCTTTAAGCAGATGGGACCTGTGAGGTAGTCGCCCGCAGGGAAGTAGAGCTTTGCGCGTCTTGGAAGGCAATTGATTGCGGTTTGGATAGCCAGCGTATCAAGTGTAGTTCCGTCACCCACCGCGCCAAAGTCTTTAACGTTAACAACGTAAGTATCTTTTTCCGTTCTGAAGGTGATCGTTCCCGCACGGGTAGAGCTTCTGAGCTTATACTCGGTGTCGGGCATAAGACCGTGAAGGGAAAATACATTAGTGTTTGAGGTTAGAACCTCTTTTCCGTTGAGGTAAATCGTATATTCCTTCTCGGTGTAATATGAAAGCTCGTTTTTCCATTCAAAGCACGCAGAGCTGGATGAAGTGAATAGTATTTTTAGCATATTATTGTTTGTTTACCTTGTTTTTTGCATCCTCAATTATTTTGAAGAGGAGATTTTTCATTCCAACGAAGAGAAGGTCAAATCCCATATAGAACAGACCGAACAGGATGGGTTCAACATAGAAAATGGCGATAAACTCATAAGTCTGGATCACGCAAAACAATACTACGAAGGCGTAGAGAATATTTGCAAAGAATGTCCAAAATCTCTTTTTGGGAAACATCAGCCATTTCTCATTTTCTCCGGGGATGGTTTCAATAAAACGGATAATATTATTTAGAAAAATATCCGTAATGATACCAAGAGCTACGGCTAATACAAATATCATATCCAAGGTGGAGGAGGTATTAAGACCCAGTCCCCAGAAAATGAAATAGCAAACAGCTCCGTTAAACCAGAATTTTAAAAACAATGCTTTAACGGGTGCAGGGATCCTGTCGAGAAAGTCCGATCTGTATTGCTTGGCAGGGTCCTTTAACTTTTTATCCTTTGGGGGCGTTATCTTTTCAGCATTGACCAATCGATCAATGGCCTTTGTATTAATTTTGTAGTACTCGGCTTCATTTGTATTCTTAGGGGAGGTTTTCTTGCTCATAATATGGTATTATTCTTCTTCTGCAAGTTCAATTTCACCAACTTCAGTTTCTTCAATTTCGACTGATGTATTGATCTTCTTGAGAAGCTTAGCAATAACCGGTTCTAAAAACACAGCTACTGTAGTGAGAGACATACCTATGATATGTGCGATAATAATACCCTTTGTTTTGGTTATGTACGCTGTAGCTGCATTGATCTTAATGGAGCTTGCGTTTATACAGGAAATGTAATTAATGTCAGCCCATACTGTGACCGCGAACAATATAAGATAAACGATTATCATCATTTTGTTGGGCTTTTGTCTCTTGGGAAATGCGTTCAGCAAGCATATCATTGACAAAATAGAAAGGAGCATAGCAACAAACTCGCTAAGACCCATATTGGGGCCCTGAATCTTTGAGGTAGTATTGGAGATGTCTGTAAGATTCAAGGAAAAGATCAAAAATGTTATCAGAAGGAGTCCGAGGGGGATTATATCGGGCTTTTTCTTTAAAGAAACAAGAAGCTTACGAAAGAATTCCTTTAAGCTTGTCTTGAATTTGCTATTAGCGGCTTTTTTTGTTTTTTTATCCATATTAATTGCTCCTTATCTGATAGCAGACGTAGTTTCTTTGTCAAAGAAGTGCATACGGTTGATCTTAGCGCTTACTTTGTCACCTGAGCGATATTCACACCACTCACGGAACTTTGCAGTTATCTTGTGACCGTTAATGCTGCCGTGTACGAGAGTATTCTGACCAAGATTTTCATTAAGAGTAACGTTTATATTGATATAACCGTTATCATCCTGTACAATATTTTCAGGACGAGCGCCAAGTATGATCTCCTTGCCTTCATATTGAGAGAGAAGAGCCTTTTGCTCGTCGCTTAAGGGCGCAGAAAAGAACTTTGAAACAAAGTAACCATTCTCGATCTTACCCTCAAAGAAGTTCATCGGAGGAAGTCCTATAAAGCTTGCAACGAAAATATTGGCGGGGGTGTCATAAAGCTCAAGGGGAGTACCTATCTGCTGAACGTAACCCATGGACATACAAACTATTCTGTCAGCAAGTGTAAGAGCCTCGGTCTGGTCGTGTGTAACGTAAAGCATCGTAGTTCCGAGGCGCTTGTGGAGAAGAAGGATCTCTCGACGTGTCGCGCCCCTGAGCTTTGCGTCAAGGTTTGAAAGGGGCTCGTCGAAAAGGAACACCTTGGGAGTACGAACGATTGCTCGTCCCATAGCAACACGCTGACGCTGACCACCGGAGAGCTGCTTGGGCTTCTTGTTGAGCTGATCGGTAAGACCGAGGATCTCAGCAGCCGCAAGTACTTTTTCGTGTATAATATTGGGATTTTCCTTTCTTAACGTAAGGGAAAATGCCATATTCTCGTAAACGGTCATATGAGCATAGAGAGCATAGTTCTGGAAAACCATCGCTATATCTCTGTCCTTCGCGGGCATCTTTGTAACGTCCTTGCCGTCGATGATGAGTGAACCCGATGTAATATCCTCAAGTCCTGCTATCATACGAAGGGTCGTGGATTTTCCACAGCCCGAGGGACCTACGAGAACTATAAATTCTCCGTCCTTAACGTCAAGGTTGAAGTCAAACACCGCTTGAACGTTATTATCGTAAATCTTGTTAATGTTTTTTAATGTTAATGAAGCCATAAATACACGCCTTTCTTGTCTGGAGTGTTAAAAATTAAGCACCTATCTGCTTTTCGTAATTTCTGAGAGTCTTGGTTTTATTGATTCCGATGGCAGCCGCGATAAAGCAAGCGATAGCGGAAGCTATAAGGCAAACGATAAGCCAAATAAACTGGTCTTTAAGCATAACGGGTACATCCTTGCCTTCAAGGTGGAGAATCGTGTTGTATGCATCCATAGGAATGCCGAATATTCTTACAAGTTGGAAAATTCCCAGCGGAATGAAGGCTACGGAATACGACATTTTGTATCCCTTAACACCCTCTGAGCAGAGGAAAGTGAAGAGAAGGAACAAAAGGTTGCAGATTACCGAAATGCCGATATCTATAGTGTAATAGTAGTTACCTACATCTGTATTGTAAATACTGACAAAATAGAAGACGTTAAAGAGTATAGCAACGTAAGCAAACGTTGCGGAGGTGCTGTTTTTTGTATAACGCAAGCGGTCTTTCTTAATATCAATGTTGCCGTTCATAGCATTAAACTCCTCCTTCTATAATTCTTTGTTCTTCTTTCATCAGTTTTGATTTCAAAATAAGATTATACACAGCAAGTGCGCTGACGATGATCAGGATTCCAAAAACGACGTAACCTATATCAAACCAAAATGTAGATTCTGTATAAGTTGTGCTGAGGCTCTTCTCAGCAAATGCCTTAAGCTGCTCAAAATCAACTGTAGTTAAAAATTGATGTCTGAATTTGGAAACGTTAATAACACCCCAAATAGTAGTACCAATATTAGCAAGAACTATCAAGCCGGTGGTTATGTAATTAGAAAGATAATATTTTCTGCGTGAATGAGTATTAGTAAGGAATACTGCAACACACAAGATCACAAGTACGATGCTTACGGTAGTGAGAGCAGAGTTGAAGGGCTGGATATCGTAATAAATACGAGCTCCGGCAACGTCTGTTCTATCGAGTCTGTTAGGGTTGGGAATTGCATAATAAAATGCATCGTAAAGGTCTGTCACAAGACCAAGGGAGTATATGAATACGAGAGCCGATGCCGCAAGAAGTGCGAAGCATACGAGCCTTTGAAATTTCATTTGTTTTCTATACATAGTTTCATCCATTCTGTCGCGTACCGTCGCGTGGACGCGACTTCACGAAATTATAGTATTTTTGCAAAGCTTTTGTGGGTAGAGAGGGGAGCGAGGCTCCCCTCTCGGTTTAGATTAAATAATAATTAAATTAGAGATCTATACAATTATTTGTTGTAGAAATCCAAAAGGTCTTCCCAAGCGAGATTCTTGATTTCAAGATATCTGCTGCCGCCCCAAGTGTCCTTAACTGTGTTGAGCATATCAGCACGGTTGGATGTTCCTTCACCTGCATAACCTACAGAGATGATGTCAACGAGAAGGTTTGTCTGAACCTTACCCTCTTCATCCTTGCTGGAGGAGAACTTACCTGTTGCGCCGCTACCTGTAAGAGCGGAGAGTGTCTTCAACTCATCGTTCTGAACCTTTGTTGTAGGAAGAACTGTGGGAACGGATGTCCACCAAGGATTCTCGGTGATAGCAAGCTCAGGATGCTTGATCGTTCCAAGAGCGATAGCTCTGGAGATGTATCCCGCGCCTTCCTTACCAACCTCAGTTGTGCACTGATACTCGAAGGACTGGCTCTTTACGAAGGAAAGAGTAGAACCGAGCAACTGACGAGCGAAGTTGGTGTAGTTACCGTTAGCAAATGTCCAAAGCTCATCAAATGTTTCATCAGCGATAACGGGCCACTGCTCGCCGTTGAAGTCGAACATTACGTAAGAACCGTCTGCATTTCTCTTGATGAATTCATCAGGACCGTAGGACATAAGGATCTGACCTTCTTTGCTGTATGCATAGTCGATAAGCTTAAGAGCAGCATTGAGCTTGTTTACGTCGTCGCCAACGCCCTTAACAGAGATACCCCAACCGTCAGTCTTAACGGATCTCCAGGACTCTGTAAATCTCATAAATATTTCGCCTGTGCCGTCATTCCAACGAGCAACGGGAACCATAACTGCCATATACTTTTCGCCTACGTCAGATTCATCTTCACCCTTACCGTTAAGCTTTGTTTCGTTGTAAACTGTCTGTGTCTGGTTGTAGTCGTAATGCATAAAGCCTGCATCCTTAGAGAGCATTACGTCAGTCTTAACGCTGGGGTCATCCTCAATAAAGGATTTGGAAATAAGACCTTCCTGTGTCATAGCATTCATTCTCTCAAGTGCTACGTATGTAGCCTCTTCCTGACGTGCATCATGAAGGAGACCGTCGTTGCCAACGTAGAGGTAATCCTGACGGGATTCAAGACCTCTTACGCCGAAGAGTGTGCCTGCAAAACGGAACATATCAACACGTCTCTGGTTGTTACCGTCTTCACGAGAGAAGAGACCCTGAACTGTGTCTGTGCCGTTGAGTGTCTGGGGGTTAGCAACTACGCAGCGGAGAAGAGCAACAAGCTCGTCTGCGTCCCAAGCAGCATTCTGACCGATGAAGAGGTCAGCTCTCTTGGTGCCGTAGTAGCCGTTATAAGCTGTGTCGATGTAATCACGAAGCATATTAACTGCTTCAACACCTGTAACATCGCCTGCTGCAAGAGCAGCGTTCATAATAGCGATGATATTGCCGTTTGTGTAATCCTTATAGATTGTCTCCTTAGCAGAGCCGTCAGCCTTAACTACCTCAATAGCTACCTTGCCGCTTGTAGGCATATAGGGCTCGTAAACTGCTGCTGCAAGATTCTTAGAAGCTTCAGCTGTGAAGTCTCCTTCGCCGTTAAGAAGCTTTTCTACCCAGTCAGTTCTCATAAGGGGCATACGCTCAATGTCGTTTACACCGTCGAAGTAGGGAGAGAAGTAGATAGCACCATTGGATGTGTCACCTGTGATGGAAAGGCGAACGATGGGGTTAGCCTCAAGGTAAGCCTTGAAGTTGGGCATCTTATCAAGATGCTCAGCAAGGTTAACGATCTCGCCTGCTGCACCGTATTCGGAAAGCTTGGAAGCTGTACCGGAAACTACGTCAACCTCTGCGAACTGTTCAGCCCAGAAAGCTATTTCGTTAGCAGCGGAGTTACCCTGGTACTTGTTCTCGATTACGATACCGAGTCTGTTCTGTACCTCAACCCAAGTGGGCTTAAGGTCGCCTTCACGATAGGAAACGCCATTGTGAAGAGTGATAGCACCGTCTTCAACGCCGTCCTTCTTATCGTTTGATGAAATCAACTTTGCATCAAAGAAAAGGCCTGTCTGTGCATTGTTGTAACCGGTTGCCATTCTAAGAATGGTACCTTCAGCATACTCAAGGGGGTCTTCCTGAACGGGGGGACATGCCACGAGAGCAAGCATCATCACAAGAACCAATGCGAGTGATAAGAGTTTTTTCATTGTGTTTTCCTCCAATAAAAATTATAATATTTATTACCACGAGTGTTGCCACTCAATAATAACCGAAAATTATTCCTTTACGCCGCCCATATTTACGCCCTTTGCAAAATACTTCTGAATGAAGGGGTAAATAACGAGGATCGGGATAACGGAGCAAACGATGAGAGCATAGATAACGGAGTCTGAAGAGTAGGGATAATCCCAACCAATAAGGTTTTCGCTATCCTGGAAATATTCAAGCTGATCTCGAATATATACCTGAAGGGGCCATTCGTTGTGGTTGGTGGTCATCTGCTTTGCCCAGAAATATCCGTTCCAACGGGATATACCGAAGAGAAGAGCAACTGTTGCTATAGTTGATTTACTCATCGGGATATATACGTTTGTAAGTACCTGGAACTCAGTTGCGCCGTCAACTATTGCAGCCTCTTCAATTTCAGAGGGAACTCCTTCAAACGCGTTACGAAGAAGGATTATATTCATAGCTGCCATACCCATGGCGATAACTATGAGCCATTTATCGTCATCAAGACCGATCTTGTCAAATACTTCTCTTGTGTTGATATAGTTTCTGTACTGAGGAACAATACCTGCTGAGAACCACATTGTGAATACAAGGAAAAAGTTAAGGCCTTGTCTGAAAAGCAATCTCTTCTTAGAGAGCGCGTAAGCACCGAGAATTGCAACTCCCATTGCCCAAAGCGTACCGTAGAAGGTAAGGAAGAGGGTGTTGGTGTATGAATTCCAGAATACGTTGTCCTTAAACATTGAAGCGAATGCTTCAAATTGTATATCCTTGGGGAAGAGAACTACCTTACCGCCCTCGAGTGCATCGATGCCACTCATTGATGCGGATATTGCATAAAGAAAGGGGTAAAGACAACAAAGAGCAAAAACAGTAAGAAAGGTATAGCTTAAGATCTTAAATATAAGCTCTGTTACTTCAAGTTTTCTTTTCATTTAGCTTTTACCTCCTTTATTAGTAAAGTGAAACATCGGAAGCCTTGCGGGCTATGGAGTTAGCTCCTATAACGAGAAGCATACCGGTAATATTGTTGATCATCTCCGCCGCGGATGCAAGACCGATCTGGGGGTTGTTACCCATACCTATATCCTTTGCAAATGTGGAAACTACGTTAGCGGTCATATAAGATTCGCCATTCATAAGAAGAAGCACCTTTTCGTATCCTACGCTCAAAAGCGATCCGATACGTGTTATAAGCATAATTACTACGGTGGAGAGAATACTCGGAAGAACGACATATCTCATCTGTGCCCACTTGTTTGCGCCGTCGATCTGCGCTGCCTCGTAGCTTGTGGGTGAGATGGCGATAATTGCTGCAAAGAATACGATGCTATCGTATCCGGCTGTCTCCCAGATACCGCTTATCTGATAGATAGCGCGGAAGTACTCGGGCTGATGCAAAAGTCCTTCTGCACCGATCTCGGGAGAGACAAGTCCAAGTGAGACGAAGAGACGTGAGATAACGCCCATTTCTATCTCAGCGATCTCGGATGAGGGACGGAGAAGCATTGTAACAAGGGTTGTCATAACGACCGTTGACATAAATTTAGGAAGATATGTAAGAACCTGATAAAAGCTTCTTGCGATATTTGATTTGATCTCGTTGAAGAAAAGTGCAACGATGATGGGCATCGGGAAGCCGAAGCACAAGCCGTAGAAGCTGAGAAGGAATGTATTTCTGAACGCTTGCCAGAATAGGATGGATTCCTCAGCAGTTCCTCCAAAAAGCTTTTTAAAATATGAGAAGCCGGAATAGAACTGTTCCGCAACCTCTTTTACCGTTTCATCAACCTTAAAGCAGCTGAGCAGCTCGTACATTGGCATATATCTCCAGAAGAAGAACACTAAGATCATGGGAACGAGCATAAGGTAAAGACGCCAGTCCTTAAGGATGGTAAGTCCAACGTGCTTCCAGTAGTGCTTTTCTACGTCATCGCGCACTATCTGCTCGGGGTCCTCTCTGTACTGTTTCTTTTTTTCGTCATAGACGAGGTAATCGGTTGCTTTTACTTTCATAAGAATCTCCATTCGGTGTTTTATATTAATGTAGATTATTTGCTGAAGGGGTCGTTGAGATTAGCGGCTTCCTCTTCCTTGCTTTCTCCGTCGATGCGGAGAAGATACTCCTTTTGATCCTCGATCATTCCGTCAGCGCCCTTGAGCAAGCTCATCACTACCACTGCAAAGAGCAGGGAGAGAATATCTGTTGTGATGAACGTGACGAGCGACATAAGGCTTGGCTCAAAGAGAAGGGAAATAAGCCATCTGCCGAGAACTGTGGAAAGATATGTGAAGGTTACGAAGATAAGCCTCCACACAAAGTCGCGTCTGAGCTTTTCTTTTCCTACTTGCCTGATGATAATAAGGGAAAGGAGAGAAAAGATGCTTCCACCGCAGTAGATAAGGTACTGTATCGGAGTTGCGCTCGATACTATGCAAAAGGCTAAGGAGCCGATAGCCGAGGGAATGACTGCATACGCGCTCCACCTCATAAGAGCAACGCAGGTCATAGTCAGCGTTATTGAGATCGCCATTGCCTGCAGATTGAACCATCTGTTCGTAGCAAGGGTGGCTATCGTTTCGAAGATAGCGGTGATAATGCATATCAACGTTAAGTCGATGCTCTTGTATTGTTTAAAGGTTATTTGATTCATTTTTATATATTCCATAAGTGCTTTGTTTGTGTGAGATTGTAAAAATAAACATTCTCCCACTATTCAACCATATTCTATTACAAAACGCGAAAATCTGTCCTTGATTTTTTTGATAGGATATTTAACTTGTCTTGAATATTTTGATGTGAGTTTTAAAAAGTGCTTAGCGGTGTAAAAAAACCGCTTTGAAAATTGTGCACAATGACGAAAATTAGCGTAAAAATCAATACAGAAAGGGAATCTGAGCATTATTCATCTTTGCTTTTTATGTGAGTTTTGAAGATTTTTGAAGCTTTATTTAGCGTATTTTGTTTGCACGGACGAGTTTACACATCAAAAAAGCAAAGAAGAAGACAAGGATGAAATTATTTAAAATAGACAATTTCCGACTTGGATATTTGTGTAAAAAAATATACCAGATTTGATTGACAGGATTCTCCAATAATGCTATAATTAAATTACCTGTGGCGGTACATATTATCTATATGGTACGCTTTTGGAATTGTTTTTTCTTTGGAGGCACAAAATGAAGGGCTTTTTAATTGGCTTTGCAGTGTTTTTGGGCATTGTTTTGCTCGCGTTTCTCTCTTTGCTTTTAGTTGGATATATCCACGGAGAGAATTATGTGTACGATGCGCCTGAGCACGTGGATATTCAGGCAAATGAATACAATACGGTAACAGCTGTTGGCAACGGACTTTACGACGAAAACGGAGACCGTTTCGACATTAAGGGAATAAACTTCGGTAACCTTTTTGTTACAGAGGCGTGGATGTCCATAAATTCTATGGGAGCTGAGATGAATGATGACGGTTCTTATGTGAAGACCAGCCAGGACGGTAACTATATCGTTGAGGAATATAACGATATTTATCAGGATCAGATGGACTGTGTGCTTGGTTCAAGATTTACCGCAGAGCAGATGAAAACTCTGAATGATGCTTATTTCAATGCGTACTGTACTCCCGCGGATTTTGAGCTTATCAGCGATATGGGTATGAATACTGTACGTCTCCCCGTTTATTATAGGACCTTCCTTACCGCGGAGGTAAGATATAAGCTCGACAATGACGGCGATGGAGTTGATGAGCTTGACGACCTTCTTTGCGCTATGGATTTTGAGGATATCGAGCTTGTGTTCGATCAGGTGGATACCTTCCTTGAATACGCAAAAGCGGAAAACCTCAAGGTAATCATCGATATGCACGGTGTTATGGGTGGACAGAGCAGTATGGATCACTCGGGAAGCCAGGATGCTGATTTCTGGAAAAACGAGGATTACATAGAATTTATGTGCAAGCTTTGGCAGGCGATCGCACGTCATTATACCGTGGAGTGCCCCGATCTTGCATCAACGGTTCTTGCGTTCGATCTTGTCAACGAGCCCACTATAAAGAATGACATCGGAACACTTCCTTATCAGTGGGAGGTTATGGACAGACTCTACGATTCTATAAGAGAGGTCGATCCATATCACGTTATCTCGATAGAGGGTGTTTGGTTCCCGGCATCTCTTCCGAGACCCGAAAGATACGGTTGGGAGAACGTGCTTTATCAGTGCCACTATTATAACTGGGATTATATGGGCACGTCCAACGAGCTTTTCTATAGCTTTATGTTCGGTATGGATGCTATTCTTAATCACGATGTTCCCAAGCTCGTTGGTGAGTTTACCTTCTTCGGCGATCAGGACGCGTGGGTAAAATACCTTAACCAATACGATCAGATGGGTTGGGGATGGACTATATGGAACTACAAGATCATATCCGTAGGCTATTGGGATAACTCCTGGGGACTTGTCGTACAGAAGCTTCACCTTTACAATAAGGACGGACTTGCGGGAGATCCTTCTGTGGATAACCTTAAGCTTGATATACGAACGGCAAGCTATGAGGAGATACTTGCGGCTTGGTCCAACCAAAAGACCGCTTACGGAGATCAGGAGGGTGTTTACACCTTCGTTGACAGCTATAACTCCGACGGAACCGTTAAGAAATACGGCGATCTTTATACTGCGCTTACAAATTACTTTGAGCAGCTTGATAAATAAGGTGATGATATGATTAATGTAAATGAAATTATGGAACAGTTGACCCTTGAAGAGAAGGCTTGCCTTCTCTCGGGTCACAAATCCTGGCATACAAATAAGGTAACAAGAGTGGGATTGCCCTCTATTTTCCTTACCGACGGTCCTCACGGACTCAGAAAAAAGAAGGAAGGAGATAAGGATATCGGTCTTGGTCAGACCGAGCTTTCCACTTGTTTTCCCGCAGCTTGTACAACGGGCAGCTCGTGGAACAAGGAGCTTCTTTATAAGATGGGCGTTGCTATGGGCGAGGAATGTCGCTATTACAACGTAAATCTTATTCTCGGTCCTGCCGTCAACATCAAGAGAAATCCTCTTTGCGGAAGAAACTTTGAATATTTCAGCGAGGATCCGCTCATTGCGGGTCAGCTTGGAGCAAGGCTCACGCGCGGAATTGAGGATATGGGTGTTGGAACGAGTGTTAAGCACTTTGCCTGCAACAACAACGAGGCAAACCGCTATTTCGGCGATTCGATCGTCGACGAGCGCGCGTACAGAGAGATATATCTCAAGGCGTTCGAGCCCATAATCAAGGAGGGAAGACCTCAGACCGTTATGTGCGCTTATAATAAGGTCAACGGTAAGTATGCTTCCGAAAATCCCGAGCTTTTAAATGGCGTTCTTCGTGATGATTGGGGCTTTGAGGGTCTTGTTATGAGTGACTGGGGCGCGGTGAATAACAGAGTTGAGGGACTCAAATCCGGTCTTGATCTTGAGATGCCCGGAGATATCGGTCATAACAGACAAATGATCATTGATGCGGTGAATGACGGCACACTTTCTATGGAGACCCTTGATAGAGCGGTAAGGCGCGTTCTCAATATGGTGTATAATACCACGCTTCCGGGGGAAGAGGTGGAGAATAAGTTCCTTGATCACGCAGAGCTCGCAAGAGAGATAAGCACGGATAGCGCAGTTCTTATGAAAAACAGAAATAAGGTGCTTCCTCTTTCCGATGATGAAAGATATCTCGTGATCGGTGAGATGTTTGAAAAAATGCGTTATCAGGGCGCGGGCTCATCTCTCATCCGCCCATACAAGCTGACAACTCCCAAGGAAGCCTTTGACAAACACTGTGTTAACTATGTATATGAAAAGGGGTATAGCGTTGATAGCTTTGAGGATGACGGCGCACTTCTTCAGCGCGCGCTTCTCAAGGCAGAAAGAGCGAATGCGGTCATCGTATTCGGCGGTCTTTCTGAATACGCGGAGAGCGAGGGCTTTGACAGAAAGACTCTCTCACTTCCCGCAAATCAGGTAACTCTTCTCAGAAAGCTTTCCAAGCTTGGAAAGAAAGTGATACTCGTAATGTTTGGTGGATGTCCCGTTGATATGAGCTTTGATAGCGGGATAGATGCAATTCTTAATATGTACCTTCCCGGCGAGGAGGGAGGAGAGGCGGCTTACGAGCTTTTGTTCGGTCATCACAGCCCCTCCGGTAGGCTTTGTGAGACCTGGCCCGTAAAATATGAGGACGTTCCTTTCTGCGAGGAGTTTACAAAGACTACAAACGACAGATACAAGGAAAGCATCTTCGTCGGATACAGATATTACTCTTCCTTTGGTGTTCCTGTGAAATATCCCTTTGGATACGGACTGTCATATACCACCTTCCTTCACAGTAATATGAGAGTGGAGAAGGCTGAGGGCTCATATAAGGTTTACGTTGATGTAAAGAATACCGGTACGGTGGATGGCTCAGAGGTGGTAGAGATATTTGTTGAAGCTCCGAAGAGCGACGTCGTAAAGCCCTTGCGTGAGCTTCGCGGATTTGAAAAGGTATGGCTTGCTTCGGGCGAGAAGAAGACCGTTTGCGTTGATATCCCCTTCGATGCTCTTAAGTACTATATCGGTGGCAGATGGGTGCTTGAAAACGGCGATTATATCTTCTATGATTGTAGTGACGTCAATACCGTGCTGCTTTCCGCACCCGTAAGCATCGATCACGGAGAAGAGGTGCTTGAGGATCCTATTTATAAAGAGCTTTACGGCGTTAATAAATACAGATTCCTCAATATTCCCGATTTCAGATTTGATAAGCTTATAGGCAGGGAGATACTTCCTCCGGAGGTGAAAAGGCCTTACGATCTCAATACTCCGATAAGGGAGTATAAGACTGCGGGCGGAAAATTCCTTTTCTGGGCGATCACCACGGGCGCAAAGCTCATGTACGAATTTGAAAAGGGCGGAAAGGAGTCCCCCGATAAGGAGACGAAGATCAAGAACGCATATTTTGGTTGGCAGACGATGTACACGATGAGCCTGCGTTCTATGTCATACGCGAGTGAGGGTATGCTCTCACACCAGATGGCGCTCGGACTTCTTGATATTGCCAATAATCATCCCTTTAAGGGAATAGTTAAACTATTGAAGAAGGAAAAATGCGTTAAGCTTCCCGATTAAATTCAAATCCCGACGGAATTTCCGTCGGGATTTTAGTATATGCTATTGAAATATTTAAAAAAATATGTTATCATATATTGACAAAAGAATAAACGCAGTTCATTTAGTCGGACGCTCTGCTTGACGGAGCGGCTCGGGGGTGAGGAAATCGCGGTGCAAATCCGCAGCAACAGCCATTGCCGTAATTTGCTTTTGCAATAAGTCGGAATGCTCACCGTTCTGCGACACGTAAGGGGACTTTCGGGCAAACGGAAAGGCGAGTGTCAGTAGGAGTACGGCAGGGTGCTCCGTGTTTTCGCGCGCTTTTCAGGAGGAAAGGGCGCTTTTACTTTATCCTTTTGAAAAGAAAGGAAATAAAAATATGAAAAAAACAGTTATTACAAAATTATCGTTGATCCTTGCGATCGTGATGATGCTTGCACTTGCATCCTGCAACGAAAAGGATCCTTGGGCAGATGCTATCCATACCGTCGATACGGAGCTTGGTGTGGGAGCAAAAACGGTGACGGTTGACGTGCGCGTAAAGGAGCATATCGTTACGTTCACTATTCACACCGATGCTGAAAGCCTTGGCGAAGCGTTACTTGAAAACGGACTTATCGAGGGCGAGGACAGTCAATACGGAATGTACATAAAAAGGGTCAACGGCATCCTTGCAGATTATGACATTGACGGCTCGTATTGGGGCTTTTACAGATACGACAGGGAATATATGATGAGCGGCGTTGACACAACGGCTATTTCTGACGGGGACCATTTTCAGTTAGTATATGAAAAATAGGCGCCTGAATACTAAGGAGATCTGCCTTTTTGGAATTCTGTCCGCTCTGATGTTCATATCAAAGATAGTAATGGAGGCGCTCCCGAACATACACCTGCTCGGTATGTTAACGGTGACGTATACGATAGTATTTCGTAAAAAGGCACTTATTCCGATATATGTTTACGTTCTTCTAAACGGAATGTTCGCCGGCTTTAACGCTTGGTGGGTGCCGTATCTGTATATATGGACGCTGCTTTGGGGAGCTACGATGCTGCTGCCTAAAAATATGCCAAAGGCGGTGGCGTGCGTGGTATATCCCGTGATCTGCGCGCTCCACGGATTGTTTTTCGGTGTACTGTATGCTCCGGTGCAGGCGTTGATGTTTGATTTCACCCTTGAGCAAGCTCTTGCTTGGATAGCCGCAGGCTTTACATTCGATATGATCCATATGATAGGGAACCTTGCCGTGGGACTCCTTATATATCCTGCAAGCGAGGCGCTGAAAAGATTAACTAAAAGCATATAAAAAAGACCTGCGGAATATCCGCAGGTCTTATTCTATTCTTGCTCTTCAGCCAATTTTTTAACGAATTCCGTTATCTCGTTACCAACGCTTATAAGCTCGTCCGAGAATTCCTTTGTGGTCATTCGTGATATTCCCGAGTGTACTGCCGCGAATTGAACCAGACGGTCGCCTGTTACAACGCGAATTTTATAGTTTGGTCCAAGCTCGTGCATCATCCTTTCAATAAAGGCGTCTGCAGTCTGATTTTCCTTAGTATATACCACGCGATAACCGTCGTGTTCAAAATCCGATCCGATGCCCTCGGGCACGAGATAGGCATCAAAAACGAGAGTGAGCTTTTCCTTGGTGTACGCAACGTAGTTGGAGAGCATATCCATAAGTGTTTCACGTGCCTTTTCAAGGGAATAGTCTGCAATTTCCTTTAATGTATCCCAAGCATAGATAAGATTGTAGCCGTCAACTATCACCATACTCTCCTGCTTGATAGGGGGCTTTTTATTTTGCTTGACCTTGCCCGCTGAGATGATCTTCGGCTCGCTGTATTTTTTGCGGCGGATGGGACCGAATTCACGAAGCATTATAGCCTCAAGCTCATCGTCGGAGAGGGAATATTTCTTAGCAATAGTGCTGACACGCGGTATGACCGCGCTTGCGGCTTCATCTGCGGAAATGCTTACGTCAAGGTGCTTCATAGAATCG
The DNA here is from genome assembly GCA_017531925.1 of Clostridia bacterium. GTDB lineage: Bacteria > Bacillota > Clostridia > Oscillospirales > CAG-272 > RGIG4608. The sequence continues at coordinate 60,662 of JAFXKD010000025.1, forward strand.
ACCTCGCGCCAGTTTACAACGTATCCCGCACCGTTGGCGCAGAATACGGAATGGGGAGGATTTCTAAGATCGCTTTCGGGATCATATCCGGACTTTTCAATAATTTCTTCGGGGTTATGACATTCATCGTAACCGTCGCTCACACACGTGAGCTTTCCCTCGCCGCGCGTGTAAGAGATGACCTCCGCAACGTAATCGTGCAGGGTAGCAACGGGGGCTCTGCCGCAGATAACAGTAAAGTCCTCGGTATTTTCTTCTATTGCAAAGTCCGCATATCGCAGCTGCAGATCGTTCATAGCCCTGCCCACCATGGAAGAGGGGATCTCAAGCCTGAATTTATAAAACGGTTCAAGAAGAACGCATCCGCCCTTCATAAGCCCGTGGCGTACTGCTCGCAATGTTGCCTGGCGGAAATCACCGCCCTCGGTGTGCTTAAGATGGGCTTTACCTGCGATAATAGTAATCTTTGTATCGGTAAGAATTGCTCCCGTGAGAATTCCGCGGTGGCTCTTTTCATATAAATGTGAAAGAATGAGCCTTTGCCAATTCGTGGCGAGCATATTTTCGGGCAGACGGACGTCGAATATAAGTCCCGTACCTTTAGGCTGTGGCTCAAGCAGGAGCTGAACCTCCGCGTAATGACGAAGGGGCTCGAAATGTCCGACTCCTATTGCCTTAGACTTTATCCTTTCCTTGTAAAGTATCTTTCCAATGTCAAATGAGCATTCAATGCCAAATCTTTCGAGCGCAAGGCGCTTGATAAGATCTATCTGTATCTCGCCCATAAGCCGAGCTTCTATCTGACGAAGCTCCTCGTTCCAATATAGGTGAAGGGATGGTTCCTCCTCCTCAAGCTCTTTGAGTTTGGGGAAGTAGAGATTTGGATCGCAGCCCTTTGGAAGTATTATTCTGTATGAGAGAACGGGCTCAAGCACGGGAGCGCGTGTGTCGCTTTCGGCTCCAAGGCCCTGACCTGCATAGGTGGAGGATAGACCAATGGCTGCGCATATCTCGCCTGCGCGCACGCTTTCCACCTGCTCAAATCTATCACCGGAATAAAGCCTTAGCTGACTTATCTTTTCAACGACTCTTTTGCCGTCGGAGGTCATATAGGATATCTCGTCGCGCGCACTAAGAGAACCGCTTATAACCTTCATATAGGTGAGCCTTACGTTGCCGTCCCTTGCTATTTTATATACCCTTGCGCCAAAGCTCTGCCCCTCGTAAACGGGATCGAGAGTATATTTGTCGAGCAATTCAAGTAAATAGTCAACGCCCTGCAAGCGAAGCGCAGAGCCAAACGCGATGGGGAAGAGCCTTCTCTCGCTAATAAGAGCGGATATTTCACCGTCATCGATCTCCTCGCCTCTGATGTGAGTCTCAAGAAATTCCTCACTGATCATAGCAAGCCTCTCGTCGAGCTCGGATTTCGTCTGCGTGTCAAAAAATCCCACGCACGCGTCACCAAGCACCGAGGATATCTCCGCCTCCTGCTCATCCTTCGTTTTTATAGCTATATCGCTCTTGTTGACGAAAATAAAGGTCGGCACTCCGTAGAATTCAAGCAGATTCCAAAGAGTTCTCGTGTGGTTCTGAACGCCGTCCGCGCCGCTTATAACGAGTATCGCGTAATCGAGAAGGGATAGCGTTCTTTCCGCCTCTGCGGAAAAATCCACGTGTCCGGGTGTATCAAGGAGAATAAAATCGCAAGCATCGGTAGAAAAACGCGCCTGCTTTGAAAAAATAGTGATACCTCGCTCGCGCTCAACTGCGTTGGTGTCAAGATACGTGTTGCCGTGATCAACGCGCCCGAGGGAGCGTATCTTACCGCAGGTATAGAGCATCGCCTCGGAGAGAGTGGTCTTTCCCGCATCAACGTGAGCAAGAATGCCTATGGTGAGTTTCTTCTTCATATTTTATCTCCTTTCTCAAAAATACAACTCATTATAACACAGTAAGTCTTGCTTTTCAAGGTGAAAAAGCCAAAATGCAACCGAAAGTAGCAAAAAAGAAACTAAAATATATTGAAATTTTTGCAAGAATTTGCTATAATTAAGTCAGAAAATCCCGAAAGGAGCAAATAAATGAAAAATTTAAAAAAAGCAATCTGGGGAATAGTCCTCGTAGCAGCTGCGGTCGTTATCGCACTCAATTCATTCAATATTATAGACTTTGATATCTTTTTTGACGGCTGGTGGACGCTGTTTATAATCATCCCGTCGTTTGTAGGGGTAATTCAGGATAGAGACAAGAGCGGAGCGATACTCGGTCTTTGCATAGGCGGATTTCTTCTTCTTTGCTCGCAGGATATTCTTGATTTTGATATGTTCTGGAAGCTTCTTGTTCCCGCCATCATCGCATATATCGGACTTAAGATGATATTTTCATCCTTCTTTAAGAACAAAACAGATAAGATAGTTAAAGAAATAAAGGTCAACGGCGGAGATCTTCAGAACGGCGTTGCGGTATTCTGCGGCACGGAAATGGATTTCAACGGCGCGGTTTTTGAGGGCGCGGATCTTACTGCGGTATTTGGCGGAATTGATTGTGACCTTCGCGGTGCGATCATAGATAAGGATTGCGTTATCAAGGTGTGCGCAGTGTTCGGCGGAATAGATATCATAGCTCCCGATAACGTGAAGGTGGTAACAAATACCGCTGCTATCTTCGGCGGTGTTGATAATCAGAAAAGCAGTCAGAGTGGCGTACATACCATTTATATCGAGGGCGCTTGCATTTTCGGAGGAGTTGATATAAGATGACCGAGCTGCAAAAAATAATAAAATATCTTGCCATCGCTTTAGCAATAGGATTGGCTGTGGCGATAATTGTCGGTGCAGTATCCTTGCTTGGATTTATTTTTGGTTTTTCGGAGGATGACGATATGGTTCTTGAAAATTACGTTGAATACGAGATCGCAAATGACGTTACAAGGCTTGAAATAGACGTATCTGCTGCAGAGCTGAAGATAGTTGAGGGTGAAAGACTCTCTGTTTCCTCAAATATCAAGGATCTTTGTGTAGGCGATGCAGGCGGACGCCTTACCATAGAGCAGAAGCGGAGAAGATTTAGTATTCATACGACGAAGATCGGAGAAATAATTATTACTATTCCCACGGATAAGAGCTTTGAAGCTATCGAGCTTAGCGCAGGTGCGGGAGATGTTGATATACATAGCCTTACCGCTGACAGAATGTCCCTTGATTTCGGTGCGGGACGCGTAAATATAGACGTCCTTTACGTAAAAGAAAGAATGGAGCTTGACGCGGGCGCGGGAAAGCTTACGGTCCGCGGTGGAAGTATAAACGATCTTGATCTTGACCTTGGTGTCGGAGATACCGAGATCCGTTCCACCCTTACCGGTAGCTGCGATATCGATTGCGGCGTTGGAAAGACCGAGCTTGTAATATGCGGAAACGAGTCCGATTACTCAGTTAGAATTGACACGGGAATTGGCAACGCTTCTATCAACGGCTCAACGGTCAAGGGCAGCTTTACACACGGCAACGGACGTAACGTTATCGATATAGACGGCGGAGTCGGTTCGGTCAATATTGATTTCGAATATGACAGATCTTAAATACGAGCTTCGCAGAAGTAAGAGAAGGACAGTCTCCGTAGAAATAAGCAGGGAAGCGAGTATCATAGTTCGCGCCCCTCTCAAAATGCCATTGCGCGATATCGATGCCTTCCTCCAAAGCAAAAGCTCTTGGATAACGGAGCATCTTGAAAGGGTGAAAAGCACTATTGCACAAATGCCGCCAAAGCTTAGCGAGCAGGAGATCTCAGAGCTTCGCGAACGGGCAAAAAAGGAGATACCCACGCGTGTCAGCCTTTACGCATCTCTTATGGGTGTTGAATACGGAAGAATTACGGTCCGCACTCAGAAAACGCGCTTTGGAAGCTGCTCGTCCAAGGGAAATCTGAATATCAATCTTGCCGTTATGCTTATGCCGCAGGATATTGCGGATTACGTAATAGTCCACGAGCTTGCTCACCTTAAGGAGATGAACCACTCACAAAGGTTTTGGAAAGAGGTCGAGAGGATAATCCCCGACTATAAGCAAAAAAGAGCATTTCTTAAAGAAAAAGGAATATCTTATACCAACAGAATATAAAAAACGGGAGCCCGAAAGGACTCCCGTTAATTTTTGATTTAGAATGTATAGGTTAATGTTACCGTATAGCTTTGTGATGATGTGAAGCTTATTGAAATAAGCTTAATTTCAGCTTCGTTGCATACTACTGAAAGCTTAACGTCGGACGCATCGAATGTTTTGCCCATTAACTCTGTGAGTGAATTTACCTTTCCAACAAGAGTTGTCTCCGGCATTATGTTGTTATTCATTATAGTGATATTTGAGGAAGAGAATTTAAACTCAGGCAATTCAAAATTTCCTTTTGCTATTTCAGCCTCAGTAAGGTATCCCTCGGTTACTGTGGAATAAGACTCGGGGGGAGTGATCTCTCCGCCGGAAACATCAAACTTATTGAGTGTTTCAATTTTTGCGTAAACGGTCTTTTTGCCGTTCTCGTCAGACACGGTGTATTTCTTATTGGAAACATTTCCGTTGTCGGATTTTACGTTGATAACCAAGGTGTAATTGCCGTCAAGCTTTGCAGCAAGCTCGTTGAGCTTGGCAAGATCCTTGTTCTTTTCATCCTCACAAGAGGTAAGACAAAGCGAAAGTGCAACTATAAGAACTAATACCAATGCTATTAATCTATTTGTTTTCATATTTACCTCCTATATCAGATGTATTTTTTGCCGAAAACACAACCAAGTGCAAGAGCGAGAGAGGAGAGGGTTACTGCAATACCCACAACTCTTGATGACATCAGATCGGCATAAGAGTTTGTTGCTGAAACACCGTTATTATAATCGGTTGCTATCTTCTTAAGCTCCTCGTATTTATCGGCTACCTCAGCTTTGCTTTCATCTGAGAGATCACCGTAAACTCTGAGTGCCTCGCAAATGCCGTTGTAAAGTGATTTACCGCTGAGATTGCTAAGAGAATCTACTGCTGTAATAAATGCATTTTTGGCATCAACCGCGCCGCAAACAGAGCAGTTGCCGTTTACAAAGGTATGACCTAGCTTGTTTTTATATGTGTCCTTGTATGAGTCACCGCAGAGGCAGGAGTGAAGTGTGTAGCCCTGCTCGGTGCAAGTGGGATCTATAACGGTCGCTTTATAGCTATGCTCGTGTGTGATAGAGGGAATTATACCGTTTTCTCTTGTGCCGCAATCAGAGCATACTCTGTGCTTTTTACCGTCCTCTGTCTCTGTGGGCTCTTTGTCTGTTATCCAATCACCGAAGCTATGGGGAAGCTTGTCCGCCTGTGAGATATCGATATGAGAGGAATCGTGCTTGCACACTCTTTCCTGAGTGCCTTCTGCGGAGCAGGTAGGAGCTTCAACGATTTCCCAATTTCCCCAATCGTGCCCAAGTGCCTTTACAGTTTCGGTTTTCGTGTATGTACATCTTGTGCAGGAGAATGTGGTAGTGCCGTTTGTTGTGCAGATAGCCGCTACAGTTACCTTGCCACCGTCCATGGAGTGACCGAGTGCTGCGATAGTTTCTGTTTTAGTCTTACCGCAACCGGAATCTGTGCATTTGTATGTTGTGGTACCCTCGGATGTACATGTGGGCTGTTTGGTTACAGTGCCTTCATCCCAATGGCACGCGCCATTCTGAGCCTCGCCGGAGGGAGTAGTCATTTCGGGAATTTCCTCGCTGAAGAGAAGGAAAGCAAACTCGGGATAGTCAACGAAAACGTTTCTCGTTCCGGTAATAGCCTGAACAGCATCGTTTCTACCAAGCTCCCATGTATCAACAGGGTCTTCTTCTATCCACATAAGAAGGAGGTCGATGCTTTCGATTACACCACCCGTTCCGGTAATGCCGTTGGGATTATAGCTTGAGCCCGTGTTGGTGCATTTCCAACGCACGTAGGTATAGAGAACAATTCTCGCAACGTCACCGCGAAGGTCGTGCTCGCCGCCGGATTCGGAATTAGGGTTATAATAGCCGGAGCTCTGACCGTATGCTTTGTTTCCTCGTGATGAGTTTTCGCTGACAGAGGCGGGACGAAGCATCATAATATCGTTTTCACCGTTGCCGGAGGCATTACCCTTACTGTTGGGCCAGCAATGCTCTCTGTTCCAAGTATTTCCGCTATCCCAAGAAGGACCAACGGGATCACCGGAATAGAAGGATGAGATTTTTCCACCGCCGTTTTCGCAGTCGGTATATTTGAATAAGGGTCTTGTAGCATTGTAAGACGTTTCATAGCTGTGCTTACTGCTCATAAGAGAAGAAAGTGCCTTGTACAAAGCGCTGTTTGGCGCATCCTTGTCGGTTGTGCCGCCTGCAAGTCCGGAAAGCACGTCATACGTGTTATTTCCCGTGTAAAAGCTTTCAGCATACGTTGTAAGGAAGGTAGCTTCTTCTTCTCGTATTCCCCAGTTGTAGATATACTTTCCGTCTTTAACGTAATTTACGTCATCGGCGCTGTCGTATCGAGGAGCAGATTGATAGATACCGTCAATCTCTATCGGCGAGAACGCAAAAGCGTTAACCGAAAATACCTGTACGACAATTAAAAGCAGGATCAAAAGGGAAAGAGCTTTGGTGTAATTTTTCATAAAAACCTCCAATTTGCGAAACTGCATAATAATATACCTTAAAATTATACCACAGTTCTAATAAAAAATAAAGAGATTTTTCTAATTTTTATTATTTTTGTATATTTTACACTATAAAACGACATTGGTATAAAAATAATGTTGAATTGTCATTAGGTTTGTGATATAATTATTAATAATAAATATATCCGGGAGGCGAAAAATGATTTTTGAAAAACAAATTTTAAACGCATATAAAGGTATAGCCTTTAAGCGTTGCGACGGTGACGGAACGGCATTTTATTTCAGCGCGGGGGATTTTGAGGGCCTTAATTGTGAAGAATATGCCTTCAAATCATCACTCGGACATAAGCTTCAGGGGTATTTGTATTCATATGAAAACCCGATAGCGAACAGAATTATCGTTTTTGAACACGGCTTTGGCGGTGGACACGCCTCTTATTTAAGAGAGATCGAAATGCTTTGCAAACGCGGATATCTTGTGTTTGCTTATGATCATACAGGCTGTATGGCTTCGGGCGGTGAAAATCCTAACGGAATGTCGCAATCCCTTCGCGATCTTAACGATTGCCTTAATACGTTAAAATCGGATGCGCGTTTTTCGGACTTAGATATTTCTGTAATCGGACATAGCTGGGGCGGATTTTCAACACTTAATATTACCGCTCTTCATCCTGACATCTCCCATATAGTGGCAATCTCGGGCTTTGTTTCCGTTGAAAGGCTCATAGGGTCAATGTTTTCGGGTGTGCTCAGTATTTACAGAAAAGCCATTCTTGAATATGAGAGAAAAGCCAACCCCGATTTTGTTTTCTACGATGCGGTCGAAACACTCAGAGCATCGAAAACAAAGGCACTTTTAATCTATTCCGATAATGATCCTGTTTGCACAAAATCCGCGCAGTACGACGCGCTTTATGAAGGGCTTTCGGGTAGAGAAAATGTATAGCTCGTGCTTGAAAATGCAAAAGGACATAACCCCAACTATTCTGCAGATGCGGTTAAAATTCTGGGTGATTATTCCGCAAAAAGAAATAAGCTTGTCAAAAAGGGACTTCTTAAAACTGAGGAGCAGAAGGCAAAATTTATTTCTGAATTCGATTGGCTTGCTATGACAGAGCAGGACGAAAAAGTATGGAATGCTATTTTTAAGCATCTTGATAGCTAAGGAGGAAAAAATGAAAAGAATTTTTGCTTTTATATTATCAATTTTCTCGCTGGTGGTAATAAGCTCCTGCGATGGCGATCCCACAAACTCCATAAGCTACGAGCGGATCACCGCCGAGCAGGCGAAGGCTCTTATGGATACGGAGCAGGATTACGTAATTATTGATGCAAGAACTCAGTCCGAGTTTGATGAGGGACATATACCCGGAGCGATATTAATTCCCGAGTACGAGATAGCCGAGCGCGCAGAGAAGGAGCTTCCTAACAAGGATCAGCTCATACTCGTTTACTGCAGGAGCGGCAGGAGGAGCAAGATCGCGGCTCAGGCGCTTGTTGACCTTGGTTATACTAACGTCAAGGAATTTGGCGGTATTATAGATTGGCAATATGACATCACAAAATAGGAGGAAATTTTACTATGGAAAAGAGACTTTACAAATCAAATAAGAATAAGATGATAGACGGTGTTTGCGCGGGAATTGCGGAATATTTTGATATTGATCCCACACTCATCCGTCTTGGCGCGGTCGCGCTCTGCCTCGCGGGAGCAAGCGGCGTGCTTGCGTATATAATTGCGGCTATTGTAATGCCGCGCGATCCCGGTACAGATAACAATATCGATAAGGAGAATAAGAATGTCTGAGCTTTTGGCTTCCTTGCCGCCATTCGCCGTTTGGTTCATAGTATGCGGCGCAAAAATAGTTGAGATCAGCATCCAATCCCTTAAAACCTGTATGATGGTAAAGGGACAAAGACTTAAGGCAGCGGGGCTTGGCTTCATAGAGTGTATGATATGGGGACTTGTTATCTCCACCATCATAAGCACTCTCGGTGACAATTTTATTCTGCTTTTCTTCTACTGCACGGGCTACGCCGTTGGACTTTTCCTCGGCTCAACGATTGAAAATAAGATAGCAATAGGCACGTCAAACTTAGAGCTTATCGCAAATGATGAAAGCACGGAGCTCATTACCGTTTACCTTAAAGAGAGAAATATGGGATACACCGTTCTCGAGGGACGCGGCTCAAAGGATAAGATGAATATGATATTCATCGTTCTTGCACGAAAGGAAGCTCCGAGAGTATTAAAGGAAATACGCAGAGTATGTGACAATAAGGTATTCGTCTCCGTAAGCGAGGTCAGCAAATACGCGGGCGGCTACGGAATGTTAAAATAGAGGTGGATTATGAGGTCAAAGGTATATTTTTCAAGGGAGATATCCTCTCAAAAGGTGCTTGAGCTTTACAAAATGCTTGGTAAGGAGCTTGGCGGCAGGGTCGCGGTTAAGGTCCATTCCGGAGAAAAGGGAAATCAGAACTTTCTCCGTCCCGATTTTTGGGAAAGTATAATCACAGAGGTCGGCGGTACGGTCGTTGAGTGCAATACCGCTTACGCAGGCGAGCGCAACACCACCGAAAAGCATAAAAAGCTTATAGAATACCACGGCTGGAGTAAAAAATATCCCGTGGAGATACTTGATGCCGAGGGTGAGGATCTTGTCCTCGAAATACCCGAGGGTAAAGTTATTAAGAAAAATTATGTAGGCAAAGGAATAGAGAAATACGATTCAATGCTTGTGCTTTCACACTTTAAGGGTCATCCAATGGGCGGCTACGGCGGCGCTATCAAGCAGCTTTCGATAGGAGTGGCTTCGTCATACGGCAAGGCGTATATTCACGGCGCAGGAGAGCCCGAGAAGATATGGACGGCTGATCACGATTCGTTCCTTGAATCAATGGCGGACGCGGCAAAGAGCGTGGTCGATCATTTCGGCGGCGAGATACTCTACATCAACGTTATGAAAAATATGAGCGTTGACTGTGACTGCTGTGCGGTGGCAGAGGATCCCTGTATAGCGGACATAGGAATCCTTGCTTCAAGCGATCCCATAGCTATTGATCAGGCGTGCATCGATCTGGTTTATTCCTGCTCCGATAAGGGTAAGTCCCATCTTATAGAAAGGATCGAAAGCAGAAACGGAGTACATACCATAGAAGCGGCTGCTGCCCTTGGCTTTGGCTCCCGCGAATATGAATTGATCGAAATAGAGTAAGCTATGAAAAAATATCCAATTAATAAAGAATTTTATCCGCAAGCCAATTTTTATAATCCCATAAGAAGCGCGCGCCTTGCAGGATGGGTTGGATCGTTGTTCAAGCCTCCCAAAAAGCTTTTCAAGGATAAAGATATGAGGGTAACGCGTGAAACAGTTAAGTCTTATGACGGCGGTGAATTTGAGATACTCGTGTTCGAGCCGTATTCCATCCTCGAAAAGTCTCCTTGCCTTGTCTATATTCACGGCGGAGGATTTATATTTGGCGCAGGGGATTATAACTATAAGATGGCAAAGGAATATGCCCTGAGCCTTGGCGCAAAGCTTATATTTGTAAATTATCGACTTGCTCCAAAGCATCCTCATCCAACACCTGCTGAGGATTGCTATACAGGACTTCGCTTTGCATTTGAAAATGCCGAAAAATACGGTATCGACAAAACAAAAATAGGTGTCGCAGGAGAGAGCGCAGGCGGTTGCCTCAGCGCTGCAGTATGCCTTATGGCGCGTGACAGAGGCACGGATATGCCTTGCTTTCAGCTCCTCATTTATCCCGTTACCGATATCACTATGGATACGGACTCCAACAGAAGATTCACCGATACTCCCGTATGGAACAGCGAGCTTTCCAAAATGATGTGGCCCGCATACGTTCCCGACAGAAGCAGGGACGATATTTGCTATGCAGCTCCAATGCAGGCAAAGTATTTGGGAGACCTTCCTCCTACATACGTTGAAACTGCGGAATTTGATTGCCTTCACGATGAAGCGATCAATTATGCCAATGCTATGAAGGAGGCGGGCGTTCTTGTTGAGATAAATGAAACGAGGGGCACTATGCACGGCTTTGACAGTATGCTTGATGCCCCCACAACGAGAAAGGTCGTTGCTACCCGAATAGAGTTTATGAAAAAGTTTTTTGGATAAGGAGGAGCGTATATGAATTTTAAGAGATTATTAGTACTTTTTATCTCATTAATAATGCTGGTATCATTGGTTGCTTGCGATGTCAGTTCATATAAAGCACTTATGCTCGTAAGGATCACAAAGGACGACTTTTGTGAGGTCAGCTTCTCCTATCTTGACGGAGAACTTGTAATGAAGCCGAGATATACCGTGGCGGATGAGGGACAGATCCATTATACCGCGCATCTTGACGAAGGCGAGATAAACGTTTATTATGAGTGCGCGAGCGGTGTGAAGGAGTTGCTTTTCAATATCAAGGCAGGGGAGAATTTAGACTCTCGCGGCGGATATATTGAAAGGGGAAGGCAGAAGATCTATATCGAAACCGTAACCCCTGCAAAAGGAAAAATAACACTTGAATTTGAATAATAAAAAAGCTTTTGAGATCATCTCAAAAGCTTTTTTTCTTTATCTTCCTTCTTGTAAGGTCATAGCTTATCCTTGCGATCCACTTGATCGTTTCGTCGGAGCAAGTGCCGTCAAGAGTGAGCGTGAGCCAATGCTTTTTGCTCATATGATAAGCGGGGAATACGCCTCTCTCAGAATAGAGATCGTCCATAATTTCGGGCGCGCATTTCATATTAACAACGTCGATATAGCCGTCACCGTCAAGTCCGAGCTTGCTTTTCTTCACACTCATAACGAGCGCAAACCATTTGCGGTTGTCGGGATGCCGAAAGCACCACGCATCATAGTCATCCTCAAAGGGCATATCGTATTTTATTCCGTAAAAATCTTCAATGTATGACGCAAATTCTTGTCTATTCACTAAAAATCACCGCCTTTTAGTGCATTTTAACATATTTTTTATTATTTTGCAATTGATATTGCAATTTTTATTAAAAGATGCTACAATATATTGAATAAAATTTCAGGAGAACCGATATGAGAAAAAATTTTGGACCTAAATCGTGGCTTTATCCAATGCCCGTGCTTATTGTGGGCACCTATGATGAAAAAGGAGAGCCCAACGTTATGAATGCCGCTTGGGGCGGTATCTATGATACCAATCAAGTTATGGTCTGCCTTGCTCACGAGCATAAGACCACCGAAAACATAAAGAAAACGGGTGCCTTTACGCTCAGCTTTGCAACCGCCGAAACGGTTGCGGAGTGTGACTACGTAGGCATAGTTTCCGCAAATGACGTTCCCGATAAATTTGCTCGCGCGGGCTTTCACCACGTAAAGAGCAATTTTGTCAACGCGCCCATCATTGCAGAGCTTCCGATGACCGTTGAATGCAATCTTATCAAATTCAACGAGGACGGCATCTGCATCGGTGAGATAGTGAATGTATGCGCAAAAGAAGAAATACTTAGCGAAAAGGGACAGATCGACGCAAAGAAGCTCGACCCCATCACCTATGACAGCTCCACACATATCTATTGGCGCCTCGGCGACGCCGCAGGCAAGGCCTTTTCGGAAGGCAAGAAAATAAAGTGAGGAATTAAAAATGAAAAAGAAAATTATAATTATCGTTGCAGTCGTTATTGTACTGTTTTTGGCAACATTGTTTATAGCACCCGGCTTGTTTAACGGATTAAGCGACCCCACAACAACTACCACAACAACCGGCGGTTCGACCAAACCTACCCCCAAGCCATTTGAGGTTGATCTAACAGGTTATGTTGCAAACATAGGTAACGCGACCGCCTTGGGTGTTGTAACGGAAAAACAAAGCTCTTCCTTCACAATGAGAGAGGAAAAATCTCCGGCCTTTCCTTTTCCGTTGTTCGGATTAACGGCGTTTGCCGCAGAAGATGAAGAAACCAAGAATTATATAGTTATGACTACAACCGAGTACGATCCCAATGCTCCCGAAGCGGACGAAACGGGTCTTACAAAGGTAACGTTTACAAAAACCGTTACGGAAAACGTTACTACTATCACTACGGGTACAAAACATATAGCAACAGTGGGCGGAACAATTACAATTCCTGCCGTTGAGGGCTTCACGTACAACGTATATCTCGGTGACGAGCTTGTCGCACCCAATCTTACGGATAACTGTGAGAGCGACGTTGACGAGCGCGAGGGCGTTATCGTGCTTGAAGGCTTTGCCGATGCCGAAGGCAACCCCTCCGAGGGAATTGAATATACCGTAAAATATGAGGGTGTCGGTGAAGAAGTAATTGTAACACAGGATGAGATAAACGGTGAGATCGATAAGCTCTACGTTGTCGGTGGCTACACCTATATCAGCTTTGTTCCGCAGGGAACGAGTCAAAGAGGGAATAACCTTTCTCGCTTTGACGATGACGGTATAGCACTTTACGATAAGGGCGGATATTATTCCGATAGAAACCGTCAGAGCTTCGTTATTGATAACGCAAGCGGCTACGTTTACGCCATTGAGAATTTCTCGATTGATAATATTGACAGAGGAATCATTGTTTCGAACGGCAAATATTACGATATGAGCGTAGCTGATAATGGCGATCTCACTTTTACTCAGATAGTGATGAACGAAACTCTTGAAATATATGATATCTTTAAAGACAAATACGGATATAAGTATGTAAAAAATAACTTCCTTGACGCTTACGACGAAGAGAATAAGACACTTTATTATAGTAAGCATGAATATATGCTCTCCGAAGAAGGTGTCACTATATACTATGACGGTACCGGAATCAGTAAAAATGGACAGAATTTTGAGACTGCACTCGAAAAGATAAATGCCGATTTTAGCAGAACTCCTATTTCAAAGCATGAAACGTATCATTTGAATACAGTAATTCATGGTTTAAATGATGTCGTAGTTAAAATAATAGAAAACGGTTATTTATATACGTATACTTCTAGTTCCAGTGGACGCTCAAGCTTTCATAGAGTTGATACTATAACGCTACTGCGTGAGGTTAAAACTATGGGGTATACGAGTAAAAAGGATGAATATAGTAATTTGAGTGCGCCGATAGATCATAATACTGTGCTTCTATGGTCCGATCGTTCCGGTACACCCAAGCTCTACTATGGTGAAGTATGGGGCGATCAGGAACTTTACATACCAGCCGATCCCAAAGGAGGCATAAAAGATTCATTTGTTAATGAAGAAGTAGCAATTTTGTTGCTTGAAAATTGCCAACATGAAGGCTGGACATTTGATCTTAGCAAACTCAAATTCCGCTACACAACATTTACCGAAACTATATACTATATTGTTGTGCTTGATGAAAACGGAACACCCACTATAGTCAATTCCGAAACTTACGTTGCTCCCGAACAGGATATAGTAACGTTCCAACCCATTAACGCAAAATAAAATAACAAAAAATGCTCCCAATCGGGAGCATTTTTATTTTATACGATTTCAAATTCTATTTTAACGTCCTCGGTCTGCGGGCAGGAAAGAGTAACCGTTGCCGCGCCCTTTTTGCCGGTGGTTTTTACGTAAAAACCGCAAGCGCCGCCGCGAAGGCTCGTCATATCGGGGCCGATAACTTCAAGCGCGCCCTTTACGGTGATCTTAAGGGGCTCGGAGGAGAAGGGAAGCAGATTGCCGTTCTCGTCAACCGCTCTTATTCTGAGAGCCGCCACGTCATAGCTGTTCTCCTCGCAAAGAGTGGTGGATGAGCATTTGACCTCAAGCCTCATTTTTTTCATTGGTGTTTTTGTAACACTCTTTACAACCTTGCCGTCCTTTATCGCGTCAAAGCGGTAAACCGAGCTTCTGTCACCCCAGTTTCCAACGTATTTTGTGTAAAGATCAACGATCTGATGAATGCTCATACGGTAAACGATCAGACACTTAGCCGCCATTTTGATAAGCCTTGGAGTGAACTGAGAATAGCCGTTCATACCGATATAGTTAAGCGCGTTCGCAACGTATGCCGCCTTCTTTTCTGGGAATCCCTCTTCCGTTCTGAGAAGGTCGCCGATGTAATCGTCAACGAGTATGGGACTGTGCGGAAGATTTGGGAATCTTCCTCCCTTGGTGGAGTATTCTGAAATAAACCTATCGTTTTTGTACATCTTCACGCTATCCGCATTGGAGAAGATCCAAACGTTACCCCTTACACACGCGGGATGCTCACCAATATCCATTGAGGAGCTGACCTCAAGCACGGGCTCGCCCTCACCCTGAGACGCGAATACTGCCGCCGCAAGCTTGGGATTGCGGAACATATCCGATACACCGTGATAGCAGATCCTGTCGCCGCTTCCGAAATCCTTGTGCGTGTTGTAGTCAAAGGCGCACCAAGAAAAGCTGCCGCTTATGTCCTCATAAGATGCCACCGCATCAAGAACTCTCGCGTGACGGAGCGCGTGCTCCACCCTGTGATCCTCACAGTCAAAGCTCTTGGTGGGGAACATATGACCGTTATTTTCCGTAATGAGATAGGACTTTTCCTTGTTTGAGGTCACCTTTTCCTTGGGATCGCATCCGGGATTTATGCCGTCGTGAAGAAAATCGTTATAGGTGTAAACGTCCTCAAGCAGCTCGCTCTTTTTGAAATTGCGAACGCCGCCCGTCTGCCTTGTCGGATCAAGCTGATGAGCCAATTCGTTTGTTTTAACGTAAAGCTCGTGATCGTCGCGGGATTCGTTTATGCGAACGCCCCATATCATAATTGAAGGATGATTTCTGTATTGCACGATCATTTCTTCAACGTTGCGAAGCGCCTGCTCCTGCCATTTTTCGCCGCCAATGTGCTGCCAGCCGGGGATCTCAGTGAAAACGAGCAAGCCAAGCTCGTCGCATCTGTCAATAAAATGATGGGATTGCGGATAATGAGAAGTTCTCACAGCATTAAGCCCCAACTCATTTTTTAAAATATCCGCATCAAGCCTCTGTATTGATTTTGGCATTGCATAACCAACGTAAGGGTAGCTCTGATGACGGTTAAGACCGCGGATCCTGGTCTTTCTGCCGTTGAGATAGAAGCCGTCCTTTTTAAATTCCGCTTTTCTGAAGCCCACTTTTGCGGTGTGAGTGTCCATAAGCACTCCGTCCGTGTAAAGCTCGGTTTTTATTTCGTAAAGTGTGGGGGAATCGAGTCGCCAGAGCTTAACGTCCTTAATAAATCCGTGTATCTCGGCTTCACCTGTAAAAACACCCTTTTTGCCTATGTAAAAGCTCTCGTCTCCGAGCGTCGCATACTGCTCGATATAAGTGCCCTCGGGTATCTCCCCGGCAACGCGCACCTCACTTGCGATCTTGCCCGTCATCTCGGGCTTTACGAATACGTCGGAGAGATAGATCTGATCCTTTACATCAAGATAAACGTCGCGGTAGATCCCGCCGTACGTCATATAGTCGATAACCTTTCCAAACGGAGGAATATCAAGGCTCTCTCGTGAATCAAGCTTGATAAGAAGCACGTTGTCCTTGCCTAAGGTAAGCTTGTCCGTAAGCTCAAGCGTAAACGCCGTATATCCCGAGTAATGCTCACCGATCTTTTCTCCGTTCAGAAAAACCTCCGCATAGTGAGCCGCGCCCTCGAGGGTAAGAAGAACTCGCTTCTGCGCCCACGCCCTTGGAGCCTTTATGATTTTACGGTAAGTCGATACCATCTGGTATTCCTGCTCGGAAAAATAGTTGAAAGGAAGCGTGCGCACCGTGTGGGGGATTCTAATCCTAGAAAATGAGGCGTCCATCTCGCCCGATATATATTCATCCTTAAAGCCTTCAGAAAAAAGCCAACCGTCATTGATGTAGATTCTACTCATATATACCTCCAAAAGTGGTTTATGATTTGATTATATCACGATTTTTACAAAAAATCAACAAAAAAGAAAAAATGCGGCAAAAAGCCGCATTTAAAATTATCGGATCGACTGCTTATCAAAATCGTACAAAATATCGCGAAGAGCGAACGGCGGTGTAGAGCTTTCTGCGATCTCGCAAAAAAGGGAATGGATATCTTCCTTTGCTCCAAATACACTTCCGGAATAGAAATCACGCTTGTCCTGTGCGATTATAAGATAATACCCCTTGTAAAAATTTGATCTCAAAAGCTTGTAGCAAACGCCGTCATTTTCAATTTTTTCAACAAATGTAAAATCCATAAAGCCTCCTTTTTAACAGTATATCATTTCTTTCAAGATTATTATATTTATTTTTTAGCGCGAAAATGATAGAAAATTACCATATTATACCAAAATTATTAAATCCTTGAATAGATCACTGCTTCTATTGACAAAAAATGAAAACAGTGATAAAATAAGACTGTAAATAAACTAAAGGAGATCACAATGGCACACAATTTAAAGCTTAATCTTGATAATTTACAAAAGATACGCGAAATGAATCCCCGATTAATGTCCTATAACGTTGAGATGACCGAGGTTACGGGCGGTACGTTCTGGAAGGCATATACCGAGGGACAGATCGCGGGTACTGAGGAATTTCCCAAGCTCGAGGGCGGATTTTCCAACCATACGGCAATGGCGGGACTTATGCAGTATTATCCTCCCATCGATACCACCAATGAAAAGCTTATAGGTCTTGCTAAGGAATTCGGACCTGTTTGGGTACGCGTTTCCGGAACTTGGGCAACAAAGACATATTATGATTTCGACGGCACCACGGGCGGCAAGGCTCCGCAGGGTTATCAGTCCGTCCTTACAAAAGAGCAGTGGGCAAATATCCTTGGCTTTGTAAAGGCAGTTGATGCAAAGCTTCTTGTTTCCGTATCAAACTGTGCGGGCGACCACGACGAAAATAACGGCCCTATAAGACTTACACAGATCGAAAAGCTCGTTGCTGTTACAGATGAGCTTGGCGGCAGGATAGATGCTCTTGAATTTATGAACGAGCCAAATATGCTTCAGATCTCGGGCGCACCTCTCGGATATGACTTTGATGACTATATCCGCGACCAGGATATCATTAACGGCTGGGTAAGAGAGAACTATCCCGACTGTCTTATCGTCGGCCCCTGCAATACGGGTATGGCAGACGAAAAGTCAAACGACGAAAAGATCTCTCAAATGGGCGCAGGTATGGGCAATATGTTCAAAATGGGAACTGCTCACGACCTTCTTCGCGGACATCAGGTGAAGATGGATGTTTACTCCTATCACTACTATAACGGTATTTCCGAGCGTCTTGCGGGAATGATGCCCACGGGACATTGGCCCGCACAGGCAGCGCACACCGACGCTTATCTTCAGGTAGCGCCCGGAATCTGCTATATGAATATTCCCGTAAGAGATCAGTATATGCCCGGTGCTGAGATGTGGGTAACCGAATCCGGTGACGCAGGCGGCGGCGGAGATACTTGGGCATCCACGTATCTTGACGTGCTTCGTACGCTCAACGAGCTTGGCAGCTTCTGCACACTCACAAACGGTGTTATCTTCCATAATACTCTTGCATCAAGTGACTACGGATTCCTTCAGCACGGAACGTTCGATCCCCGTCCCAACTATTTTGCGGTTCTTCTTTGGACACGTCTTATGGGTGATACAGTTTATGCTTGCGACAATCCCAACGTAGAGGGCGCGCACCTTTACTGCCATAGCAGAAAGGACGGTAAGGACGGTTACGTATATCTCCTTATCAATAATTCGCTTACCGACGCTACCACCGTTGAGCTTCCCGGCAAAGCAAAGCTTTATGAGCTTTCCGGCAACGGCAATATGAGAAATAAGGTAATGTACCTTAACGGCAAGCCTCTCACACTTCAAGAGAATAATGAGCTTCCTTGCCTTTGCGGTAAGTATGTAGAGGGAACACTCACCATCGCTCCCGGCTCCTGCGCATTTATAGTAATCTGATATAAAATAAAAGCCCTCGGCGTTGCCGAGGGCTTTTGCATCAAACATTATTATTTATTTCTTTCCTCAAGATCCTTGCAGATCTGCGCGTACATTTTTTCATCAATCTTAAATTTCTTCTGATAGATGACGAAGCCGACGAGGATGCAGATGAGAGGAAGGATCATCATAGAAAGCTTCATAATCCAAATCGCGCTGTCGGGCGTATTGTTCATAACGTATTCCGCGTCAATGATCTTGTCGCCGGTAAGACCCTGAGCGATGGCATTGATGCCGGAAATAATGAGTGTAAATGAAACGATACCCTTACTTACTGCGCCGCCGAACTGATTGATAAAGGGCTGAACTGCAAAGCTTGCAGCATCGTTTCTCTTGCCGAGCTTCCATTCGCCGTATTCAACTGCATCTGCAAGGAAGAGGAGCATAAGAAGTTGAATAAATGCCTGTGCAAAGAAAAGTCCGAGACCTGCTATTACGATGAGGGGCATCCACTCGAACGAGAGGAAGAATACTACGTAAGAGATCGCTACGGCTATCATAGAGCCTGTGTAGAGCTGCTTTCTTGTGAATTTCTTTCTGAAAAGTGGGAATATGGAAAGAGCAGTAAGCTGAGCAACAGCAAGCACAGCCGCAAATACCATATACATATCCTCATTCTTATATGCATACTTGAAGTAGTATGTACCAAAGCCCGTGGTGGTGCAATATCCTATCATAAACAGAGCCATAGAGATAGCCGTTACGAGAAGCTGATCATTCTTGAAGAGCGCGCGGAAGAGATCCTTGAGGGAGGTCCTTTCGGTCTTCTCAAGCTGGGAACGGTCCTCCTTAACGCCAATCAAGGTGATGCTCTGGAATATCCACATAATAGCAGCAATGATTATTGCAAAGATAAAGTAAGCATCTCTTTGAGACTTGTCGGGGAAGAAGCCGGGAACATTGAGGTAAATGAGGACCATAGAGAACATACCGACGTTAGCGCAAATTCTTGCAAACGCTCCCACACTTTCTCTAACGCCCTGATCCTTTGAGATCGCAGGCATAAGTGACCAATAAGAGATATCGTTTAAAGAGAAGAATATGCTGAAAAGAAGATAAGTAACCGCCAAAAGGATGATGTGGGATGTCTCGTCCATTTCAAAGTTATGGAACATAAGAACCGTCAGAATACCCGTTCCTATCATACCAATGAGGATCCAAGGCTTGAATTTACCCCATCTTGTTTTTGTGTTGTCAACTATCGCACCTACGAAGGGGTCTATGATCGCGTCAAAAACACCAAATAGGGTAAGCATAATACCGATCACAGCAAGACCGTCGTCAGAAAACTTAACAACGTCAGTGAGGTGAACCAAGAGATACATGCTTACAAGGGAATAAAGCGCATCTCTGCCAACGGTACCGAGACCGAAGCATATTTTGTTTCTTGTTGTCTGATTCATAATTAAATCTCCTTTATTAAATACAGGTTGCTTCCAAAATCACCGAGCAATCTGATTTTTTCGTTATATCCGGTGCCCTCAAATTGCATTTCAAGATTAATGCCGCTCTTGAGGATATCACCGTAGCAGGTGTATGCTTCGTGTCCGTCAACCATCGAAAAATGCTTGTCAACGGTGCTTACCAAAAGTCCGTCAGCTTTGAGCCTTATGGGACTTATGTGATTGATAAGAGGACCAAAGGTCTTTATTCTTAGGTTCTGCTTAACACACTCCACGCTGTAAGCCTTTGAGACCTCTGCACTTGGTACTGTGAGCCTGTCGCGGTAGGGAGCGGCGCAGGTCCTTTTCTGGAAAAGCCCCGCTATTATCTCGCCGTCGCGCTTTACCTGCCAGGAAAGTTGATTTGGATTATCAACGGGAACGAATTCAAATCTTCCGTACTGGAAAGTACGCCTGTGAGCCTTGTAGAATTCGACCTGAGCCTTGATCTGCTTTAGCTCGTCGGGAGTAAGATCGTTAAAATCAAGCTCATAGCCGAGCGCGCCGAAGCAAGCAACGTTAAATCTTGTTGAAAGGGGAGTTGCTCTGAGCGTTTGAGCGTGCGGGCTCATAGAAACGTGCGCGGAAACTGTCGAGAGGGGATAGAAGTTGAATATTCCACCCTGAATGTCAAGTCGCTCGATGGGATCGGTGTCGTCACTCGTCCATATCTGGGGCGAATAGCAGAGCATACCGAGGTCAAAGCGGTTTCCGCCCGAGGAGCAGCTCTCAAATAAAATTCCGGGATGAAGCTTGTGGAATATGCGGTCAAGCACCTCATAAAGACCGAGAATGTATTTGTGATAGAACTCTCCTTGGTTTTCAAGCGACTGAGAATACATATCGCTGATATGACGGTTGTAGTCCCACTTTACGTATTCAATATTAGCGCTTGAAAGGACCGCGTGTACGGAATCAACTATATAATCACGTACCTCCTGCCTTGTAAGATCCAATACCATTTGATTCCTGCCAAGTGAAGGAGTGCGGGAGGGAACTGCTATTGCCCAATCGGGATGCGCTCTGTAAAGGTCGGAATCCTGATTAACGCATTCGGGCTCAAACCAAAGTCCGAATTTCATTCCTCGCTTATTTATAGCATCAGCAAGGGATTTAAGACCGCCGGGGAGCTTTTTCGTATTAACTACCCAGTCGCCAAGTCCCGCGTGATCGTCATTTCTTGCACCGAACCAACCGTCGTCAAGCACGAGCATCTCGATCCCGAGCTTTTTTGCCTTGTCAGCAAGAGAGATGATCTTCTGACGGTTGAACTTGAACATCATAGCCTCCCAGTTGTTAATAACGACGGGACGCTCCTTACCCTTATATGAGCCTCTGACAATGTTGTTATTGACAAAGGAATGCATATTCTGAGCCATTCTGTTTATACCTTGCGAGGAGTATGTCATTATCGCTTGAGGCGCTTCAAAGCTTTCCCTTGGCGAAAGCACCCATTTGAAGCAATGAGGATTGATACCGCTCATTACTCTCGTAGTGCCTGCGGGAGAGGCTTCGATAGCAGAGTAGTGATTTCCGGAATAAATAAGATTAAATCCGTAAACGCTTCCGTGCTGCTCGTCCGCTCTTTTGCCAAGGAGCATAAATGCAGGGTTGTGTCTGTTAGAGGATGCGCCAACAGTTGAAGAATTGACGTGTATTCCCTCACTCACGGGCACACGGCTCTCGTGCGCCTCCTTGATCCACGACCCATTAAGAGTAACTATATCGAAGTAGGTGGAGGGAAGATCGAGAGAAAAGCTCATCAGCTTGTTTATAGTAACGCTTCCGGAGCAGTTATTCACTATCACAGCATTTCTTACAATAACGTCCGAGTCCTCAAAAACCGTGTATGAAAGCTTAAGAAGAAGATTAACGTATTTTTTATCCGCGAGCGTGACCGTAAGAGTCTGCGCCTTACCGTAAGCGGTGGGAAGGGAAGCCGATGAATAAGCCTTGTCGCTTATCTCGTGTGAATGATAGATAAAATCGGTAACGTATGTGCCGTCGGGCATTATAAGCTCGATCGGTGAATGTCTGAAATCCCCCTTACCGTTTTCACTGTATTCAAGCAGAACGTTGTCAAGGGAGTAGGATGCGCTCGTGTCGTATTCGACCGAGCTTCCGAGTTGAATAGTGTTTTTAAGTGCGAGAGCATCATAGGATTGCTTTCTGACGTACGCACCGTAATGGATGCTTTCAAGCTTTCCGCAATCGGCGATCTTAAAAATATAGCTCGTTGATCTTGTGTCAAGCTTAAATATCCTGTTTTCAAAGGTTATCATAATGTACCTCCAAAATTAAAAGTGGAGCTTTCTCGCAAGTGCCTCGCGAGCGCTTCTGCTCGTTGCGATCGCGATCATACCGAGTCCGAGCAATACAAGAGGAATCATCGGAATAAGTGACCAGCCGTCAAAATCAAGCTTAAAGGTTATCATAATAAATAGCTCGATTATATCCATAAAGAAGCCAAGCGCTATAAAGAATCCGCCAATAACATATAAATGTCCTTTTTTCAGGTAATATAGAAGAACACACGTGGCAGTCACTATCAAGCCGAGATACGTGACGACGGGGAATGCAAATGATAAGAACCAATCTCCGCCCGTTGAGTAGTTTATGTAGTGCAATAACAGAAGGATCGTAAGAAAATCGATCGGAACAAAAACCGCAGGTGTCGGACGCTTGAACCAAGTCGGAAGAATTACTATAATATAGATAGAGAATATAGCAAGAGCAACGTATGCAGACCACGTAACAGTTTTGTTGATATAAAAATCGCAATAGAGGGTAACGAGTATCGGGATGAGGAAAAGCGAGATAAGGATTATATGAAGCGTAGCTTTGCTGATCTCTCTTTTTGGAACGAAATCCTTTGGATAAAGAGGACTTACCTCGGGACGTTCAATATCCGGATGATACGCCTCCGTACCGCAAAGCGGACATCGTTTTTCAGTATCGGCGAGCTTCACGCCGCAATTAGCGCAATACATCTATTTTTACCTCCTGTCGTTGATTTGAGCAGACCGTGACCTCAACTCCAAGGGATTGCAGCTCACGGAAAAAGTAATTTTCAATTCGCGCTTCCTTTATATCGCGAGAAAAGGTTATGTTAAGTATTCCGCGATAGGTATAAGCACTGATGTTATAGGGTGCCCTTGCCTGAGGACCAAGAATGAAATCAAATGCTTCAACGTGCTGCTCCATTATCTCGGGAACACGTATTTTTCCGAGATTTGAAAAGCTCAGGCAAGATTTCTTTTCACCAACTGAATTGAATACCATCTTCATAACAAGATTTTTAATAACGAGGGGAACTATGCGAAGTGCAAGCTTTCTTTCGTCCGCAACGTTCGTCTCTATCATTTTTGCCATATTTTTCTTTGTTGCGTAGGCTCCGACCTTGTGGTGCACTATGTTGATTATCTCATCAAGAGAGTAATCTCCAAGTCTCGGATCAAGCTCGGGTATAGTATAGAGGGCAAAATTTCTGAGTGTTCTGCTGCCAAAGAGAGGGCGCAGATTTATGGGAATAAGCACTTTGACGGGCTTGTAGTGCTTGGGATTGCGCACGGACTCAAACTCAAGCTTAAGAATAGCCTTCATCAGGACCGCGCAAAGATAGGTATTGACCGAAACACCCTTTTGCTTTGCTAACTCCCAAACCGTATCACTTTGCATTTGAAAATTAGTGATGTTAAGAAAACCGTCCTCCTCGGGAGTTCCGTCGATCCTCCACGCGTCCGTATCCTTTCGTGTTTCCTTAACGGGTGCAGCGTTTTTAAGGAATGAATCCTCGGTTTCATAAGGCTTAGGGGAATCCTTACGATCAATAATTCCATATTCGCAGGGAATGGATATTCCGTGCTTACGCTCAAGATATTCCGCAACAAGTGATTTCAGGAAGATCAGTCCACCCGTTCCGTCCGTAAGAGCGTGAAATATCTCAACGGCAATTCTTCTGCGATAAGCTATCACACGGAAGGCACAGGTCTTCATCTCCTTTTTCGTCATATACGAAAGTGGATAGCTGTACTCAGCCATTATTGAGGGGGGCTCGCTCACGGGACGAAGGTAGTACCAAAAAAGTCCCTCAGAGAGCCTTGCCGCAATACTTGGAAAGCGAGGTATCGTGTTTTCTATCGCCTTTTCAAGCACCTTGAGATCTACGTCCTCATAAAGCGTTGCGGAGAGTCTGAAAAGATTGCTCCAATACCTGCTGTGAGAGGCGGGATAGATCTTGGCGGCATTGTCAAGCTTGAACCAATTATAGTTTATTTCCTTCATACAGTACCGCTATCCGATCCTTTCGCAAAGATGCTTGAATGTATCAAGAAACTCATTTTCTATGAGCCTTGACTCAACGTAGTCAAACACGGGCTCCGATTTAAGAGTCGGCACGTAGTCGAAAATGCTTTCTCCGAAAAGAGTTGTAAATTCATAGTAAAGGATCGCGTCGTCGATCTCAAAGATAAGCTTAAGCTCGTCCTTGCTTAGTCCGGGGATCCATTTTTCAAAGATCTTTCCTTGAAGAACGTCCTCGATCTCAAGATACTTTTGCAAATGCTTTTTGACAGGACGCGTGATGTCCGCAAGATAAGCCTCGCTGCCGTCATGAAGCAGACAACCAAGTACAACTCGGTCGGAATATCCGCGCGCGAGAGCCTCCTTCGCACAGTTTAGGGAATGTATGCCAACGGAGTAAAAATGCTTAAAATGACCGTTCGCGCGGCAAAGCAGGGAAAGCGCGTGCGCGATGTCCTCAATATCAATATCCTCGGTCTTTGGGTCCAAGGGATAAAACTCAATCTTCTTATATGTTAAAATATAGCTCATAACTATCTCCTTTACATACTCATACATCGTAATTATAACACAGTATTTTCATTTTGTAAAGAAATAATAACGATAATTTGTTGTATTTTGCTATTGTTTATCGATAAAAAATATGCTATAATGTATATAATTGATATTTAAGGAGGATCTTATGAAAATTACAAATAGATTTTTGAACTATGTTTCATACCCTACAATGAGCGATGAAACAAGTGAGACCGTTCCAAGCAGCAAAAAGCAGCTCGTGCTCAGCCGCGCGATAGCGGACGAGCTTATCGCAATTGGTCTCACCGAGGTGGAGCTTGACGAGTGCGGATATCTTTACGCAACACTCCCTGCAAACGTTGATGACTCCACCGTTACTCTCGGACTTGTCGCGCACGTTGATACGAGCGACGCGTGTGCGGACTATCCAATCAAGGCGAAAATTGTAAAATATGACGGTAACGATATTTGCTTGAACGAGGAAAAGGGAATTTATCTTACAAAAAAGGAATACCCCTCGCTTAAGAATTACGTAGGGGATGAACTTATAGTTACCGACGGCACAACGCTTCTCGGTGCTGACGATAAGGCAGGAGTTGCCGCAATAGTTTCAGCTGTCGAAAATATAAAGAATAGCGGATTGCCTCACGGAAGGATAAGGATATGCTTCACACCCGACGAGGAGATCGGACGCGGCGCGGATCATTTTGACGTAGCAAAATTTGGCGCGGATTACGCCTATACCGTTGACGGAGGCGCGCTCGGTGAGATCGAATATGAGAACTTCAATGCAGTTTCAGCGGTTGTAAAATTCAACGGCGTTTCGATCCATCCGGGATCTGCAAAGGATAAAATGAAGAACGCATCACTAATGGCTATGGATTTCAACGCGCTTTTGCCCGCGGATGAGATCCCCGCAAAGACCGAAGGATACGAGGGCTTTTTCCACCTTATCGAAATGAATGGAGAATGTGAGAGCGCGACTCTCGTTTATATAATCCGTGATCACGATATGGAGAAATTCAACGAAAAAAAGGCACTCCTTCTTGAGTGCGCTAATAAGATAAACGAAAAATACGGAGAGGGAAGCTGTACAGCCACGGTAAAGGACAGCTACTTCAATATGAAGGAGATAATCGATCAGCACAAATATACGATCGACCGTGCCGTCGAGGCTATGGAGCAGGTCGGAGTTAAGCCAATAATTATACCCATCCGCGGCGGTACTGACGGCGCGCGCCTTTCCTTTATGGGCTTGCCCTGTCCCAATATCTGCACGGGCGGAGAGAATTTCCATTCCCGCTTTGAATTTTTGTCCGTAAAGTCTCTTCACAAGGTTGTCGAGATCGTAGAAAGACTTATTTTAAATGCTACGTACGCTGAAAGGAACTGAAAATGGCTAAATTATATTTCAAATACGGAGCAATGGGCTCATCCAAGACCGCTAACGCGCTTATCACAAAGTTCAATTACGAGGAAAGAGGAATGAGGGTCTGGCTCATCAAGCCCTCGATCGATGACCGCGACGGAGCAGATGCTATCCGTTCAAGAATTGGACTTGAACAAAAAGCGCAGATCATAACACCTGAGATGAATATCTACGAGGAATTCAAGAAGCACTCGGACTGTCACGTAATTATTGCCGATGAATGTCAGTTCTTCAGGGCTGAGCAGATAGATCAGCTTCGCGCGATCGTTGACGAGCTTGAGATCCCCGTGCTTTGCTTTGGACTTCGCACCGATTTCTTAACTCACACGTTTGAGGGCAGCCACCGTCTTTTTGAGGTCGCAGACTCAATTTCCGAGATCAAAACTATATGTACCTGCGGTAAGAAAGCAGTAGTAAATGCAAGAATTGACGGTAACGGTAAGGTCGTCACCGAGGGCGGACAGATACTCCTCGGCGGCAACGATTCTTACGTTGCTATGTGTCACGCTTGTTGGAAAAAGGCGACTAAAGAATGAAAAACTATGTTGAATATATACGCAGTAGAGTTGGTAATGATAAGATTATTCTGACTTTTGCTGGTGGATGTGTGATCAATGAAAATGGAGAGGTACTGTTACAAAAAAGAACCGATTTTGATGCTTGGGGATTTCCTGGAGGAGCAATTGAATTTGGAGAAACGCCTGAAATGACGGCAATCAGAGAAATTAAAGAAGAAACCGGCTTGAATGTTGAAATTATTGAATTAATCGGTGTCTATACAGAGTTTGATATGACATATCCAAATGGCGATAAAGCGCAATCAATATGTATTGCTTATAAACTGAAAGCAGTAGGCGGTGAGATTGTTTCTGAAAATAAAGAAACAAAAGAATTGAGATGGTTTTCGCTGAACGATATGCCAAGGCTCTTTTGTAACCAACATGAAAAAATTCTAAATGATTTAAAGAATCAATAAAGAAAACCCGACGGATATTCCGTCGGGTTTTCTTTATATATCGATCTCAATCGAAACAGGGCAGTGGTCGCTACCCATGATCTCGGTGTGAATTTTTGCTTCCTTGACCTTGTCTAAAATGCGGTTTGAAACAACGAAATAGTCAATTCTCCAACCAACGTTCTTCTGCCGTGCTTGGAACATATAGCTCCACCAAGAGTATTCTACCTTATCGGGATAGAGCGAGCGGAAGGTGTCGGAAAAACCGCTTGCCAAAAGCTCTGTGAATTTTCCTCTCTCCTCGTCGGTAAATCCGGCAGAGAAGTGATTTGTCTTGGGATTCTTAAGGTCGATCTCCTCGTGCGCTACGTTAAGATCTCCGCAGTATATTACGGGCTTTACCTTGTCAAGCTCCATCATATAATTCCTCAGCGCATCCTCCCACTCCATTCTGTAATCAAGACGCGTCAGCTCTCTCTGTGAGTTGGGGGTATATACGTTTAAGAGGTAGAAATTCTCATATTCAAGCGTAATGGCGCGTCCCTCGTGATCGTGCTGCTCGATGCCAAGACCGTACCTTACCGAGATGGGCTCTTTCTTTGCAAAAATAGCCGTGCCGCTGTAACCCTTTTTCTCCGTGCTGTACCAATATTGATGATGGCTCGGCGTAACAAATTCCGCTTGACCAGGTTGCATTTTCGACTCCTGAATAGAGAAGAAGTCCGCATCCTCAGCAGTAAAAAAATCCGCAAATCCTTTATTTAAGCAGGCTCTGAAGCCATTGACGTTCCAAGAAATAAACTTCATAAAAAACTCCTTATAAAATATATATCTATTTTATCACAAAATTATGAATTTTTCAACTAAAATCTCTTTTCAATGAGTAAAAAATATGATATAATTAGGAAAATAATCAAATTTTGGAGAAGATATGAAGCACCTTAATAGAATTCTCATCCTGCTCGTTATATTCAGTATGCTCGTTTCCTGCGAGCTATTGCCGTTTTTACCTCAAACCGATACGGGCAGCAGCACTCAATCAACCACAACGACCACTCAAAGAAACGACCTTTATGAATACGATCCCGATGCAGATGAAGGTCCCTCGAGCGACCCGTATGTAAATATGACAAAGGCGGAGTTTTACGCAGATTATGAGCCCGCTACAAGCTATATGGACGCATATTACAGAACGCTTCATAATTTTATGTCGGGTTCAATAGAAACACCCGACGCCGCTCCCGAGGTTGCGGAGGATCGACCAATGGAGGACGGCAAATACATCCGCAATACCGCAACGCTTTATTCAACTGACGGTAATACCTATTATATTCTCGACGAAAACGGAAATATCGTAAACAGGATCTTCAAGGGCGGCGCATACATAACTCTTGAGTAGGTAGCGGCATACGTTTTCGCGTTCAGCGAGATTCCGCCTAACTATACCTCGTCCAAGAATACTTCTCCAAGCAGCAGCCCCTGGGGCGAGTATTTAAGGCTTAATCATTCAAAATTCAGCGGCAGCACCTCAAAATATCCGTACGAGCCGGAGCTTCCCGACATTTCGGGATGCGGAGGCGACCTTCAGTATTATGAAATGGATATCGGCACTACGGGCACGGATACCGGAGGCGGTTATGCGGTAAGAATTTACAATAACGGCACATCTATAACGAGAGGAGCCGCGCGCATAGTTTATGCAAGATATGATAAAAACGGCGACCTCATTATTGATGAAAGCGAAAAGTACCTTTTCTATACATACAATCACTACAACGATTTTCAGGAATACCTCAACTACGAGGGCGGATGGGGAGAGATGTTCGGGAATATAACGGGCGGCGGCACGCTGTCAAGCAAGTACGATTGCAACCCCACACCGTACGTTGCCGTAGTTAGGCACGATCTTCGTAACGGAGACGTTAATACTCTTAAGGACGAATATATCATCGCCCTTGCATATGTGCAGTTTAATACAAAATTTTACGCTTGCGATCTTACTTTCGCAGCATAAGGAGGAAATATGAATTTACAAGAGGCAATAAAGAGCTTTTACGCTTGGCAAAGTAAGCTCAGCGCATACAATCACGCAATGTCCGCCATATTTTATGATGCGGCAACCGTGGCTCCCAAAAAGACTGCGGCAAACCGCGCTCACGCGCTTGGTATTTTGAGTGAGGAGACCTATAACCTCACCACCAACGCGCAGACCGTTGAAATGCTTGAATTTCTCGACGCGCATAAGGATGAGCTCGGGGAAAAAGAGCAGAGAATGGTGTACCTTGCCTGCCACGGAATGAATGAGATGAAGAAGATCCCCATTGATGAATATATCGCTTATCAGGAGCTTTTGGTTGAGGCGGACGATGTGTGGCACAGAGCCAAGGAGGATAGCGATTTTGAGCTTTTCCGCCCCGTGCTTGAGAAGATCTTTGAGTATAATAAGAAATTTGCCCGCTACTGCGCACCCGAAAAGTACCCCTATGATTATTGGCTCGATCAGTACGAAAAGGGCTTGAGTATGGAAAAATGCGACGAATTTTTCGCAACTCTCAAGGCAAGGATCGTACCGCTCATAAGGAAAATAGGCGAAGCGGAGCAGGTTGACGATTCCTGTATCCACGGTGACTTCGACGAAGCCTCGCAGGAAAGATTCTCACTTGAGCTTATGAAGATAATGGGAATTGACCTTGGAATATGCGGGCTCGGTACAACTGAGCACCCTTTTACAACGAGTATAGGCTCGCATCACGATGTCAGAATTACAACTCATTACCAAAGAGATAATTTCGCGTCATCAATGTTCAGCGTTATCCACGAGGGCGGTCACGCGCTTTACGATATGCACTCAGAGGATGAATTCGCATACACGAATCTCGACGGCGGCGTTTCTATGGGCATCCACGAGAGCCAGAGCCGTTTTTACGAGAATCTGCTCGGCAGAAGCGAGGCTTTCGTAAATTACGTGTTCCCCAAGGTGTGCGAATGCTTCCCGCAGCAAATGAAGGGCTATACTGCCTCAGACTTGTATAAGGCTATAAACCTTGTAACCCCCTCACTTATCCGCACCGAGGCGGACGAGGTCACCTATTGCTTGCACGTAATGGTTCGCTATGAGCTTGAAAAGAGAGTGATGAGCGGAGAGCTTGAGGTAAAGGATCTTCCTTTAGAATGGAACAGACTCTATAAGGAATACCTCGGTGTTACCGTTCCGAACGATCGCGAGGGCGTCCTTCAGGACAGTCATTGGTCGGGCGGAAGCATCGGATATTTTCCTTCCTACGCGCTTGGCTCTGCTTACGGTGCTCATCTTCTTCATAAGATGCGCGAGAGCGTTGACGTTGAAAAATGCCTTGCAGATGGCAACTTTGAGCCGGTAAACGAGTGGAACAGAGAGCATATCTGGAAATACGGATGCCTTAAAAATCCGGGCGATCTTCTGCGTGAAGCACTCGGTGAAGAATTCGATCCGATGTGTTTTATCGATTACCTTGAGCGTAAGTACTCAAAAATATATAATATATAAAAATAAGATCCCACCTCAAGCGAGGTGGGATAAATTTTTATAAAATTTCAAACTGATCGTCATCCTTATTTGCCTTTGCTATAAGGAAATCGATAGCGGGCTGGCGGAGAAGCTCCTGCTCAGCTTTGATCTTTTCGTTAAGAGCTATCGTGTCGATTATCTGCTTAAGATACTTGCTCATCGCGCTCTTGGCGGTGTAATCGGCGGGCGCATAGAAGGTAAGACGTCCGTCATTAAGAAGCTTATATACCTTTTCGCGGTTGTCCTTGATGGGATCAAAAACGCCAATGCTGTATCCTCCGCGCTCTTTAACGAGGTTCATACAGGGAATATCCGTTGCGGAGTCACCGATATAAACGAAATTCTCAAAGGGGATGCGTCTCTCACCCTGAGGAATACTGTCGTTTACTCTCTCGTCATGCTCGTCAAGGAATCCCTTGGAGATACGGAAAAGATACTGTGTCTTGTTGGTATAGTTAACAGCCTGCGCGGGCCATACTGCAACGCCGTCCGCATTGTAAAGATATGAAGAAGCATAGATCTTCTTAAATTCGTCCGCGATCGCGCTGCCCTCGATTATCTCACGAAGACCGGAGGAGATAACGTAATGCTCAACCTCAATGCCCTTAGACTCTGCGTACTGATTGATGCGAGTGAACCAGGTCTTAACACCCTCGTAAAGCTTGACCTCAGCGCCGCTTTCTCTGAAATAATCGCGCTTAAGAGATTTTCCTTTGAAATTGGAATACTTGATAAGCTCGTACATCCAGGCAAGATTCATCTCCATACGGTTGTCCTTCGCAAGCATATCGGACTCGTGCCAGAATTCTCCAACGTTCACACCGAACGAAGGGATAAGGGTAAACGCCTGCATATCGTCGGGGGAGAGAGTTTTATCAAAATCATAGCAAATAGCCATTATCGGCTTTTTCTTGGAATTAGTCAAGGAAGTATCCTCCTCAAAGTAGTTTTCATAATTTTACATTTTAATTATAACTGATAAATTTCCATTTTTCAAGTGTATTTTGAAAAAAATATAGATTTTACCTACATTTCTTGTAAAAAACATTTGCAAAACGGCGCGTTTTATAGTATAATAATATGATAAAGCTATGAAAGGATACAAAAGATGTTTAATAAGATCAAAGAAACGATAGAGAAATACGATAGAATAATAATCCACCGTCATTCAAATCCGGACGGGGATGCCATTGGCTCCCAGGTCGGATTAAAGCATATAATCAAGACAAACTATCCCGAAAAGGAGGTCTATACTGTTGGCGATGCATCCAAGCGCTACGGATTTATTGAGGATAGCACGACCGATACTATTCCCGACGAGTACTATAAGGGCGCTCTCGCGTTCGTGCTTGATACGAGCGCAGTCAGCCTTATCTCCGACGAGAGATATAAGACCGCCGATACTGTTATAAAGATGGATCATCATCTCTTTACCGAGAAATACGCAGATATAGAGCTTATAGATACATCCTTTGAATCCTGCTGTGGACTTATAGGAATGTTTGCTATGCAAACAGGATTAAAGCTTAGTCCCACGGCTGCAAAGGCACTCTATACCGGTATGATCACGGATTCGGGACGTTTCCGTTATGATTCCACGAGCGCGCAGACCTTCCGCGTTGCATCATTCCTTATGGAGCAGAAATTCAACACGAACGATATATATGCAAATCTTTACGCCGACGAGCTTCCGTTCATTCAGTTAAGAGCTAAATTCGTTCTTAAGATCACACTTACCGATGCTCCTGTATCTTATATATATACAACGCTTGATGAGGCAAAGTCCTACGGGGCTGACACATTCACCATCTCGCGCGGCATGGTAAATACTATGGGCGACATAAAGGGAATTGACATATGGGTGAACTTCACCGAGATCGAGAACGGCGTCCTTTGCGAGCTTCGTTCAAATAAATATAATATCAATCCCGTAGCAGTGAAATACGGAGGCGGCGGTCATCAGAAGGCTAGCGGCGCAACCGTAAAGGATAGAGCAGAGGCTATGGCTATGCTTAACGATCTCATAGCACTTACAAAATAGAAAGGAAGCGAATATGACTAATTTTGAAGCAAAAAAGCAGATACTTGATAAGATCAAAGAATATAATAAAATAATTATTTTCCGTCATTTCAGACCCGACGGCGATGCAGTGGGCTCCACTCTCGGACTTAGGGAGATATTGCGCTTGACTTATCCCGAAAAGGATATCCGCGTGATCAACTCCGACTATGCAAACTACGTAAAATTCCTCGGTAGCGAGGACGAGGCTGTAGAGGACGAATTCTACGCAGACGCCCTCGGACTTGTGCTTGATACGGGCACCGAGGATAGGATCTCAAACAAGAAATACTCGCTCTGCCGCGAGCTTGTAAAGATTGACCACCATATCGTCGATAAGCACTACGGCGACTATCATTGGGTGATAGAGGAAAAATCCTCCACCTGCGAGATGATAGCGGAGTTTTACGATACCTTCAAGGACGAGCTTAAGATAAGCAAGCAGGCAGCAACATATATCTATTGCGGTATGGTAACGGATAGCGGACGCTTCCGTTTCCGCGACGTATCCGGCGATACACTAAGATATGCCGGTCTTATGCTTGATCAGGGCGTTGATACAGACGTTTTGTACGCGAATCTCTACCTCAAGGATTTCAATGAATTTAAATTTGAGTCCTACGCGCACGAAAAGATGGAGATCACAGAAAACGGACTTGTTTATCTTTATGTGGATAATGATATGCAGGAAAAATTCGCACTTACTAACGAGCAGGCAAGCGCGTCGGTTAGCTTTATGGATTCCATTCGCGGATCCATCATCTGGATAGCGTTTATAGATAACCCCGACGGAACTATCCGCGTGCGTATCCGTTCGCGCTTCGTCCCTGTAAATCCTCTTGCCGAGAAATATCGCGGCGGCGGACACGAGTGTGCTTGCGGCGCAACTCTCCACTCCAAGGAGGAGATGGCACAGTTTATCGCGGATGCAGACGCGCTCATTAAGGATTATAAGGAGAATAACGAGGGCTGGTTATGAGATTTCTTATAGTAAATGACGACGGTATAAATGCCGAGGGAATAAAGCTTCTCGCACAATGGGCACAGCAGTACGGTGAGGTTTTAGTTGTTGCCCCAAAGTACGAGCAAAGCGGAAAGAGCCATGCCATTGATTTTATGAATCCTATTGAGATCAAGCGTGTTGCATTCCTTGAGGGCGTAGAGGCTTGGAGTATGGCATCAACTCCCGCGGACTGTGTGCGCTTTGGAATTTTCGGACTTCATAATAAATATGATATAGTCCTTTCCGGTATTAACCGTGGCGTAAATATGAGCGGGGATATTATATATTCCGGGACGATGGGCGCAATATTCGAGGCAGGAAATCAGCACCATAGGGGAATTGCCTTTTCAACCACTCCTGAGAATTTAGAGGGTGCTACAAAATATCTTGATATGGCGTTTAACTATATTATGGAGAACAATCTTTTCGAGTATTCCGACCTCTATAACGTAAACATTCCCGAGGAAGTAAAGGGAATTAAGATAACAAAACAGGGCGACGGCTTTTTCTCTGATGCTTTCTATCAGATCGATGAGAACACCTATACACAGCACGGCGAGCTTATAGCGGACACTTGCCCCGATGACCACGACCGAGATACAATTGCCTTTGCCGACGGATTTATTTCAGTAACCCCAATGACCAAGGAACGCACGGACCTCGTGGCATTCGACCGATTAAAGCAAAAATATAAATAAAAGCATAAATAAAAAGCATAAACTATAAAAAACAGCAGGGAATTACCCCTGCTGTTTTTCATTCTCTTAAACGCACCTATAAAAAATCCCCCCGCCTTTCGGCGAGGGGAAAACTAATTATTAATTAGTTGTAAACCTCAATGGAGTCAACTCTGATCTGAGCAGCGAGCTTTGCAACTGTAAAGCTATCTACTGCAGAAGCGAACTCGACTGTTACTGTATTGCCGTCAGCAGTTACTGTAATGCCTTCAACACCTGTGAGGGAGTCAGTAAGACCAGCTGCAGGCTTACCAGCGTTTAGGTTGAATACGATCTTTGTCATACCTTTGTATTCAATTACGAGTTCACTGCTAGCATAGAAACGAGCGGGATTTGAGTAATCAGCTACATTAGAAGTAGATGCGGATTTGTTGTTTGTAACAGTGATACCGTTAGCAACCCAAACCTGCTGAGATGTTGTGAAAGTAGTTCTGTTAGCAACATCTGCGAAGCTGATTGTTGCGCTTGCAACGGGTGCGTTGGGATCAACTGTTTCCTCAACGTGACCGGTAATCTCAACAGCAGCGCCTGCAGCTATCTGATTAACGTCATTGTATGCACCAACAGTACCTGTTACTGTTACGATATCACCTTCAGCAACAGAAACCTTTGTTCTGAAAACGAGAAGGCGATTGCCGTTCTCATCCTCAATATAAGGAGAGCAGTTGCCATACTGAGAGTTCCATGTTTCGTAGAAACCAACAACAGTACCCTTAACGATTACTTCTGTGCCCTGAGCAGCTGCGAGAACCTCAGGAATTGTCATTTCAACAGGACCTGTTGTTTCTCCGCCTTCGCCGCCTTCGCCGCCTGTTTCACCACCGGTTTCGCCGCCACCTACTGTAGCATCAGTGGGTCTGTAGAAACTAAGCTCGAACAAATCGGAGAGATCGGATGTACCATATGTGCTCCAGTTGTTCTTGGAAGCATACCATTCAAGGTAGTTGCCGCGAACAGTGTTCTTCAAGTAGAAGATACCCTCAGCGCCATCCTTAGCTTCAAGAGCCCAGGATTTATTTTCACCTTCTTCATTCAAAGAAGAGTAATCAGCAGCCATAGCAAGTACTTTACCTGTAAGAGATGTGAATGTGTAAGAACCGTCGCCGTTAACTGTAACAACCCAGATCTCAGCATCGGTGATAGAACCAAAGCCTGCAGAAACGTCAACACCAACGTTATAGTATGTAGCAATCTTAGTAGCAGAGAGAGCCATGTTATAAGCGGGAGCTACGATAACAACCTGATCACCTGTCTTAAGGGAAGTAAGAGGACCGGATTCCTCCTCTTCACCGCCGTCCTCGCCACCTTCGCCGCCTTCACCGCCCTGAGCGGGTGTATGAGCAACGAGAGTAGCGTTCTTAGCCTGAGGAGCGCCATTGTATGCGCCGAGAACTGTAAGAACTGTGATTGTATCGCCAACAGCGGGAGCCTTAGTCATAGCATCGTATCTGTTGCCGAGCTGATCGTAAAGACCGTAGATGTAGAGCTTGTTACCCTCAGCATCCTCAATGTAAAGGTTACCGTACTTAGTATTAGCTACCTCGGTAACTGTACCTGTTATAAGGTGCTTATCTGCTGTGTAGTTGGGGTTAGCTGTACCAATCTCGTTAGCAGCAGGAATATCTGTGGGAGTTGTCCAAGAAAGGATCCAAGCGTTCTTTGTCTGAGCAACATCGTTGTACTGACCAAGAATACCAAGAAGAACTACATAGTCGCCTACAACGGGCTTGGTTTCCATTGCGTCATATCTTACTTTGCCGTCAGCAGAGTATGTTCCATAAACAGTGAGAACATTACCAAACTCGTCAGTAATCTTCATATTACCGTAAGTTTCGTTATAAACCTCAGTAATAACACCTGCGATGAGGTACTTGCCGATTGTGTATGTGTTGTGCTCCATAGCAGCGCCGATTTCGATAGCTTCGCCTGCTGTAAGAGCCTTCTTATTAAGAGTAACTTCAATTTCAACTGTCTCAGTTACTTCTCCGCAAGTGAGAGTAGCTGTAAGCTTAACAACAGTCTTTGTGTCGGGAACTGTTACTTTTGCAGTACCATCCGCAGCAATAACGACGTATTCGCTGTCGGATGTCCAAGCGATAGTAACGTCGTCGTAGTTAACGCCAACAAGAGGAAGCTTCATTTCGCCGTCAGCTGTGAAGCTTGTTTGAACCTTAAGTGTTTCCTTTTCGGAAGCAACCTTTTCAGCATCGGTCTTGATAACCTCAACGTAGTTAGTGAAAGGAGTTGCGCTCATAGGAACAAGGTAGGGAGCGCCGTTGTAAAGGATGAGGATACCTGTAGCGTCAGCCTTAAAGCCGAAGTGTGCAGCGTGATCAGCATCGATAGCTGCCTTCAAAGATTCCATTTCTGCAGCGGAAGAACCAACTGCGAAATCTGTTACGTAAGTTCTAACGTAACCCTTGCTTTCGCCGATAGAGAACCAGAGGTACTGAGATGTAGCGTTTTCAAGCTCCTGACCACCGAGCTCAACGCCCTTAATTGTTACGGGAAGACCAACGTAAGCACCGAGATCTGCGCCGGAAATGAACTTATCTGTGATATCAAGGGGTTCAACTGTCTTAATTGTATCGTCGAGAATTACAACCTGACCGCCCTTGATCTCCTGCATACCGGAGTAAGGCTCGATGGGACCGGAAACTGCAACTGTCATACCAACCTTAATGCCGAGCTCAGCGGGGTCTTCTGTAATGCTGTAGCAGTAGTAACCGCCCACTACATCGGTGTCAGCAAGGAATACGTGGTTGTACTTATTGCCAAGAGACTTAGCATTGATAGCAACAACGATACCCTTAACCATAACCTCTTCACCCTTAGCAGCTGCCATATACTCTTCGTGAGTATTGCAATCAAGCTTAGGAATTACAAGAGAGAAATCAACAACAGCAGTTGTGTTGTCGGGAGCTGTGATTGTAGCTGTAAGAACGTAGTTAACGTCTTCGGAATCAAGGATAACCTTTACTGTTGATGTTGTCTCAGCAGAGAAGATATCGTTTTCATCCTTGGGCTGGTAGTCAACGATTTTAACGGATTCTGTGTTAGCAGACCAAGTAACTGTGTACTTACCGTCCGCGCAAGTAAGAACCTTAGTTACGTTAAAGTTAGCGATTGTGGAGGGAACGGGTGTTTCCTTTGTGGGAAGAAGATTGGGATAAAGCTCTCTGAGAGTGCTCTTAGCGTTATCCAAATCATAGGAAACGGAAGGTGTACCGATACCGAGGGATGCGAGGAAGTCCTGAACCTGAGGAGGCATTTCGCAAGCGGTAAGTACACTTACTGAAAGAATCAAGATTAGTACAAGACTTAAAATTCTTTTCATAGTAACTCCTTTTTTAAATTAAAAATTTTTTTATTCTACAACAACGTCATTAAGTGTCAGAAGCTTTATCTGATACTGTCCGTTGTAGTAACCGACAAGACCCTTTACGTCTATTGTTTTGCCATCAAAGTACTCTTCAGTAACGAGATCACCGTTTTCATCCTTGAGGACCTCAGTTCTGACAGTTATGGTATAACCGTCAACTTCGCAGGTAAGAGTCATAGCGCCCTTGCTCGTTTCGCTGTTTACGGTTGTCCAGACGTCAGTTACCTTAAGTCCACGCATTTCAATAGCCGTATCAAGTGCGAGATCTGCGTATGAGAACGTCTTAAGCGTCTCTTCTCCCTCTTCATTGGTAACGATTACATCAAATTTACCTGTGCAGAACTCTTCGGGGGAGGTAAGCTCATAAACTATTTCGTGACCGGGCTCGATAATAGCGATATTCTCTTCGGGCTTGGGGGAGAATTCGTTGTACTTAAGATCGGAGATCTGATAAGTTCCTCCGCCTTCCCAGTAAGACACCTTGCCAACGATTCTCATCAGATTACCAAGGGCGATCTGATCCATACCGGAGAAATTATAACCGTAGTACGCGCTGATTCCGTGATACATACCGGTTTCTTCGTTGTATGCCTGAAGGTAGATGCTATTTCCAAAGTCACGGGTTATAACTGCCTCAAAGGTAACGGTTTTACCGTCATACTTTTCGGGATTTGTAGCAAGGTCAAGAAGGGTAACAGGAATGGGCATACCGTCATAGAAATCGGGATCGCGCTCTGTGCTGTAAACGTGGAGCTTGTGAGCTCTCGCCTGCATATAAGCGTCGAAGCAGAAGGTGCCATAAACGTTATCCGTGCCCTTGGGCTTTGCAAGACCCTGCTGAAGAAGCTCAAGGTTAAGCAAGCTGTAATCCGACATTTCTGCCGTCTTATACCATACCCAAACCAAGTGCCTTCCGTTGGAGTCCGTATTCCAAACGTGAGTATCGCTCTCAACTATTATGGAAGTTGCATTTGCAAGCTTCTCCTTTGTGTAAGTTGAAGCTTTTTTACCCCATTTTTCGATAGCGCCCGTAGATTCGGGTGTATCTACACCAAGATATCTCGCTTTAAGGAGATAGGAACCGTCAATGGGGGATTGAAGGTCAAAGTGAGTCGTGTCTCCGTCAACGTGTAAATGGAGTGTAACCTCCTGTCTTGCTCGCGTAGATGTAAAATCAAGCTTTAGCTGGGACGCATAGTCCACGAACTCAGAGGGCTTATCGCCCCCTGTAGTCGTGGTAGAACCCCAAGGGAATTCGCAAGAAGCAAAACAAGAAGCAAGAACACAGAGAAGAAGAACGACGCTGAATATTCTTAAACTTGTTTTCATAAAACTAATTCAAAAACTGTAATAATTTAGATTAAAGCTGGTTTTCGCACTCGTTGATAGCATCCTTGAATACCTTGTCGATCAACTCATCGATGCTCTTGCCGGATTCAACGTATGACTTGTAACCGGACATAGCAGCCTGCATAAGGTAACCAACCTGGTCACGAGCTGTAGAAGAACCGTTGAATGCAGGAGATGTGTAGTAGTAATCAGCCTGCTCCAAGCAAACCTTCATAGAAAGGTAAGCGATGTTGTTACCACCGTCAGCCTTTTCAAGCTTTTCAGCAAACTTGGGAACCTCGGTAACGGACTTAAGAACGGGAACGTAACCGGAAGCGTCAGCGAAAGCAGCCTGAAGCTGAACATTAGTTGTGAGGAACTTCATAAGAAGCCATGCAGCGATGTTTTCCTGAGCGTCACCACCGTCAAGCAAGCAGAGAGAAGGACCCTGGGAGATAACCTTGGGGTTGTTAGCTGCATCAACCTGAGGAATGGGAGCGATGCCTACATCAAAGGGATACTTGCCGTCAACTGCAGTGGGTCTCTGGTGAGTTGCGCCTGCAGAGGAACCGATGGACATGAAGGACTTCTGCTCAACAAAGAGGCCGGAGGTATAGTTTGTACCGTTAAGCTCTTTTGTTGTTACGAGACCGTCATAGTGCCATTGAGCAAACATTTTAACGAAGGATCTGTTAGTTTCGTTATCGAAGAGGTAGTGGTCGCCGGATGCGGAAGTGTAGTCAGAACCGTACTGCTCGCACATTGTGATGAACCAGTTAGCCTCGGAGTCATATCCGAGAGGTGTGGATTCGGGATAGAGCTCTTTAAGTGTTCTGCAAACTTCTTCCATTTCTTCCCAAGTTGTGGGAACTGTGAGATTGTGCTTTGCAAATACGTCCTTGTTGTAGTAAAGAACCTCAGTGGACTTAGAGAAGGGGAGAGTGTACATAAAATCGTCGCCGAACTGTCTACCTTCGTTGTAAAAGCCTTCGATAAAGTCAGCCTTTTCTTCGGGCTTAAGACCGTAGATCTCATGGTCGATGAACTGGTCAAGAGTGATTACTCTACCGGAACGGTTGTACATAGCAACGTGGTCGGGATAGCAGTAAGCGATGTTGGGCTGCTCATTAACCTGAAGCTCTGTTTTAATTGTGTCACGAACCTCGTCGTATCCACCGGGCTGTGTATGCTCAACAGTGATGTTGGGATACATTTCCATGAACTGAGCGAGGAAAGGATCGATAGCTTCAATAAGGTTTTTACCCATTGTGCTATAGAATTTGATTGTTACGGGAGTTTCCGTATCAAATGTTGTTTCGCCGATCTGCCAACCGGGAGCAACAGGTGTTATGGGACATGCAACGAGCATGAGCATGCTTGCTACCATAGCAAGAGCAAGCACGAGAGAGAGAAATCTTTTCATTGGTTTTGTCCGTCCTTTCATAAATGAAAAAATATTATTACTGCCTTTCGGCTAATAACCTATTAATTATTATCCCTTGATACCGCTTCTGGATACGCCCTTCATAATGTATTTTCTGAAGAAGAGGAATACGATGAAGAGGGGGATGGATACCATGGTAACTGCAGCCATCTGTACGGGGTAATCGATCATATCGATTGCACCCTCGACGGAGTAGTCACCGCCGCGGATACCGTTTGTAACAAGGAGGTAATCCTTGTCCTTGATAACGAGGTTGGGCCATACGTATGTGTTCCAAGCACCCATCATCTTAAGGATCGTAATTGAAACGAGTGTGGGAAGCGCAAGAGGGATCATAACCTTCCAAAGATACTTAAGGTCACTTACACCGTCAACCTTAGCGGCAAGGTAAAGCTCATTCGGTATCTGTAAGAAGTTCTGCTTTAACAAGTAAATATAGAAAGTACTTACAAGGAAGGGAACGATAAGGATGGTAAAGCCCCAAGTGTCTGTTTTATTCCAACCAAAGGCAAAGGTTGTCTGATAGTTTGTGATGGTAAAAAGCTCACCGGGGATCATCATTGTAGCAAGAAGACCTGCAAAGAGCGCGTCCCTACCCTTGAACTCAAGTCTTGCAAACGCAAATGCTGAAAGAACTGTGATAACGAGTGAAAGGAGTGTTGAAACGATACCAACGTAAACAGTATTTAAGAACACTCTTTCAAGGTTAGCTGCGACGAGAGCTCTTGCATAGTTATCAAAATGGATAACCTTGGGCCAGAGAGTCGGAACTGAAAGGTTGTACTCGTAAATATCCTTTACGGATGAGATAAGCATCCAGTAGAAGGGGAAAAGTACGATTACAGCCATAAAGATTAGGAAAGCGTAAACCGCAATGTAACCAAGCACCTTCATAACCTTAGCGGTTCTGTTTACCTGGTTCATATCCTTTTCCTTCATAACGTGAAGAGAGGTATTATTGGGGGCAACGTTTTTGATGTTTTCTGACATAACTGTTACCTCCATTAATAATATGTTGTCTTTTTACTGATGGCGAGATTTATCATAGTAATGATAAAGATAATGCCAAACAGTATGAGAGCGGCAGCCGATGCATTACCGGTATTGCCTTTTTCTATAGCTTCATAAATAAGACCGACCATTGTGTTCAAGGAGCCTTGAGCACCGGTGGGACCCATATCGTCGCCGAATACGCCGACGATACTGGAATATTCCTTAAATCCGCCGATAAAGCCCGTGATTACAACGTATGTGATCATAGGAGAAAGAAGCGGAACGGTGATTCTCGTAAATGTACGAACCTTGCCGGTACCGTCAACCTTGGCAGCATCGTAATACTGCTTGTTAACGCTCTGCAAAGCACCGAGGAGAACGAGGATCTTGAAGGGAAGCGCGTTCCATATGATGTAAATGATCATAACAGCCATATTTGCTTCATACGTTGAACCGGAATTAATCCAGTTGATTGGTTCTATACCGATTTTATCAAGTACAGTATTGATAATACCGTAGGAATCGATAACAGGATTAGCAGCGGAAGTGTTACCAACGATATTGAACATTGCCGCGAATACCATACCAATGGCGATGGAGTTCGTAACGTAGGGAAGGAAATAAATGGTCTGAAGGAATCTGTTAAAAGCCTTGATGGAGTTAAGGCACACAGAAATAATAAGAGCGAGAAGAGTGGAGAGCAGGACTGTGGGAATACAAAGAATAATGGTGTTGGATAAAGCGGTTTTAAAAGTATTTAATTTCAAAACCTTTTCAAAGTTTCCAAGTCCAATGGGGAAGCCCCATCTACCTACTCGGAGCGCGTCCATTTCGTTGAAGCCCTCCTGAAAGGCCATGATCGATGTATTGATAATGGGCCAAACAGTAAAGATCGCCAACAAAACGAGAGCGGGAGCAAGGTATATCCACGCTTTCCATTGTTGTTTGCTATCTACCATAATTGTATCTCCTTAAAAATGAATTCTTTCCTCGGTATCCTTGTTGAAGATGAATACCTTATGAGGCTTGAGGGAGTAGCTTATAGTATTAGCAGTAGCATCAATTTTTGCGTCAGAGTTGATTATAGATCTGACAACGGGATTCT
Source organism: Clostridia bacterium (assembly GCA_017531925.1). Lineage (GTDB taxonomy): Bacteria > Bacillota > Clostridia > Oscillospirales > CAG-272 > RGIG4608. The sequence goes on from JAFXKD010000025.1 coordinate 103,504, forward strand.
GAGAATTAGCGTGTCTTGAAACAACGCTTACGTCACGTCCCATAACCTCAACGTTTGAAAGCTCACAAACGAAGGGACCGTTGGGATCAAGATTGAAGCCCTCGGGACGGATACCAACGGTAACTGCCTGATCAGCAACGCCGGGAACGTCAAGAACAGCAGCGCCGCCTATAAGGAGCTTGCCGCCCTTAACCTCACCGTCAAGAACGTTGATGGGAGGAGTACCGAGGAATTTAGCAACAAAGAGATTAGCGGGATCGTCATAAACCTCCTGAGGCTTACCAACCTGCTGAACAACACCGAGCTTCATAACAACGATAAAGTCGGAGATACTCATAGCTTCTTCCTGGTCGTGAGTTACGAAGATAGTGGTAATGCCGGTTTCCATCTGGATTCTCTTGATCTCTTCACGTGTCTGAAGACGGAGACGCGCGTCAAGGTTAGAAAGAGGCTCGTCGAGAAGGAGAACGCGAGGCATCTTTACGAGAGCGCGGGCAATTGCAACACGTTGCTGCTGACCGCCGGAAAGCTCGCTGGGCTTTCTGTCCATAAGCTCGTCGATCTGAACGAGTCTTGCAGCCTCGTAAGCTCTTTCAAGCATTGCATTCTTGGAGAGCTTGTCTGCTCCCTTAAGGTTCTGCAAGGGGAAGAGGATATTCTGCTTTACCGTCATATGGGGGTAAAGCGCGTAGTTTTGGAATACCAAGCCTACGCCGCGCTTTTCGGTCGGAAGCTCAGTAACGTCCTCGTCACCGAAGAAGATCTGACCGGAAGAGGGTTTCTGCAAACCACTGATCATGTAGAGGGTAGTACTCTTACCGCATCCCGAAGGACCGAGCAAGCCGATAAGCTTACCGTCGGGGATCTCAAAGGTAAAGTTGTTTACCGCTACAACATCTTCATTAACCTTTTTCTTATCACGGTTAGGGAAGATTTTTGTGAGGTTTTTTAATTCAACTTTCATATAATCTCCATTTCTTATATAAAAAATTTTTGAGAACTAACCTAAGCGCGAATTAATATTTCGCGTTTTTTGCATCCTCGTTATGGATGCGCGCCTGATATTCAATCTTTGCCTCAACGCTGTCAAATATCATCTGGCTTGGGAGATCCACCACAACCGTGGAGGAAAGAACGTCATGAATAAACGAATTTGTTTTTGTAGCTATTACAAGTATGATTTCAAACAACAGAATAAGAACCACAACACCGAGCGTTACGATGCTACCGACACCGAAGAACATCATAAGTATTATAATGACAGGTATCATTATCTCAACGGTATATTTACCGAGGATTGAGCGCACGAACAGAATTACGGGAGATATTCTAACTCCGTCTATTCTCATAACAGCAAGGGCAAAAACCTTTTTGCCAATAGTCTGTCCGTTTTTGAAGATAAGTGGGATGAAAAATTCAACGATAAGCACCGCAAAGAATAATGATAGCGAGACCATAAGGATGGTAAGGCTTATCATCATCATATAAACTCTTGCGATCTCTTCATTTGAATTAATATCGTTAATGCAGTCCTCAAGGACCTTTTGTACATCCTCGGGATACTTATTTCTTTCTTCATCGGAGAGCGCTGCATATCTGTCAATATCAATTTCGTATTTCTCCGTGATTGCAGGAATACCGTAGGACTCCTCAATGGCTTGCATTTTCTCAGAAAGGGAATTGGAGTAATCGTCATAGCCCGTTATTGAGGAAATAATCCACATAAAACCAGTAACGAGAATAATGACCAGAATAAAATCGAGCAAAAAGGCTGATACTCTCTTCATCATGCTCGCTTTTTGTAAATCGTAGATCATATATCAAAATCCTTCATTATATAAATACATTAATACAGCGGGCATAAAAGTCAAATTGGCATAGCTATAATTATCAATAATACCCTACATACATAATAGCACAAACTTCCGCAAAAAACAACCCTTTTTTTATCAAATAAATGAAAAAATATATTTTCGTCAATTTGACAAAAAAGGGACTAAAATGAGCGCTTCAAAAGACAATTAGAACAAAATGAACACTAACAAAAAAGGAAAACAATCATAAATTGCACACAAAATCAATAAAAAACGCAACGAAAATGATCTCGTTGCGTTTTTGTGCAATATTACTCCTCGGAATCCTCTTCCTCAAGAGGAAGCTCCTCGGGAAGGACCTCGACCTCGATCTCATGGGACATAATATCGTCCGCCTTGGTCACGGTCACGGTAAGTCTATCATAAGTAAATGTAAATCCGACCTCGGGAATGCTCTCAGCGCGCTCATTTATCCAGCCGTTAACGGTGGTTGACGCGCTCTCCTCATCGGTGTCTATTTCAAAGAATGTAAAGAACTCGTCAAGGGATACGGTAGAGAGAACTCTGTATTTATTCTCGGATATCTCCTTAATGGGTTCAACAGCCTCGTCAAGCTCATCCCAGATCTCGCCCACGAGCTCCTCGATTATATCCTCCATACTGACAACGCCGCTCGTAACACCGTATTCGTTTACAACGATCGCGATGTGATTGTGGGATTCCTGCATTTCCTTAAGGAGTGCATCGAGATGCATCGTTTCGGGAACGTATTTGGGAGAGAACATAGCGTCCTCAAGCTTAAAGCCGGGTTCTGCGTGCTTGAGAAGATATTCACGAGCATAAAGAACACCGGTGATCTTGTCAAGACTTTCAGAATAAACGGGAATACGGGAATAACCCTCGTCCGTGATGAGTCTGATCATCTCCTCGTCGGAAATATCCTCGGGGATCGCCACGATCGAGCTTCTTTGCGTCATGACGTCGGCAGCAGTAAGATTGTCGAGCTTGAATACGTTTTTGATGTACTCAACGTCATCCTCGTCAAGACCGCCCTCGTCTGCGCCCGCATCGAGCATAGTAACGATATCCTCCTCGGAAACCGCCTCCTCCTTCTCATCGGGGTCGATACCGAAAAGTCTGAGGCATCCGTTGGTGGAGACCGTAAGGAACCATATAACGGGTTTGAGAATATGTGTAAGAACTGAAACGACGCCGCAGAATGCCTTTGCGACCCTTTCCTTGTTCTTCATAGCTACTCTCTTAGGTACAAGCTCACCGAGAACGAGAGTGAAATAAGAGAGAATAAGTGTAACGAGAATGACTGATACGGTTTTTATAAGATCAGCCGTTCCGCCGGTAAAGCCGAACTGCGAATTGATTGCTCCTGCGAGCATATCACCAAAGCTGTCGGCAGCGAAAGCCGAGCCTAAGAAGCCTGCAAGAGTGATTCCGACCTGAATGGTCGAGAGAAATCTTGTGGGGTCTTCAACGATCCCAAGTATTTTTTCTGCTTTTTTGTCTCCGTCCTCGGACATAGCCTTGAGCTTCTGACTGTTAAGTGAGATGACCGCTATCTCGGTGGCGGCAAAAAAAGCGTTAAGTGCGATAAGTATAAACTGTAATAATAATTGTCTAAATATAGTAGACATAGCTCCTCCAATTATAAAAAATCAAAATATGTTCAGTGTAAAAATCCAAGGGTAATCCTATTCTCACGAAATGATCGGTGAGTGGATCTTCTTGCCTGCAAACGAGCAAAAGCATTTGAACATACTTATTAAATTGGAATGCTTGTCGTAGTTAAAAAACCGAGTCACAGGGCAACTTCGGGGTAATGGGTCCACGGTAGTAAACTCCTTTCATAAATAATCAGCGTATATTATAGCACATATTTTTGCAAAATTCAATAGGTTTTGCGTTATTTTTTAATAAAATATGTAAATAATCGGTTGACTTGAACATTCAATTGTGATAAAATTAGGGTAATTATTTTTGAAAGGAAACAAGCTATGCTTTCCAATGAAAAGATCAGTACCTATAAGGATATTCTGAACGAGGAGCTCCGAGTAGCAATGGGCTGTACCGAGCCAATCGCCATAGCATATGCATCCGCAATAGCGCGTGATGCTCTTGGCGCATATCCCGAAGAGATCAAAATATCTCTCAGCGGAAATATTATAAAGAATGTTAAAATCGTCATCGTTCCTTCCACGGGCGGTATGCACGGAATAGAGAGCGCGGTAGCGGCAGGCGTTGTTTCGGGCAGATATGACCTTAAGCTTGAGCTTTTATCCGTCCTTGAGCAACAGGACGTTGATACGGTAGAAAAGTATAAAAGAACTTGCCAGATCTCCGTTGAGGAGCTTGTAAGCCCCTGCAATTTCGACCTTTCGATCGAGGCGGGCGCAGCTGGGAATAAAGCACACGTGAAAATAACGGATTATCACACCAACGTCGTGGCAGTTTTTGTTAACGGATGTGATGTGACCGAGAAATACCGTAATGAACGCGAGGAAACGGGTAAAAGCCTGAAAAAAGCCGACAGATCCTTGCTCAACGTTGAGGACATCGTGGACTTTGCCGATAATGCCGACCTTGAAGGCATAAAGGATGCTCTTCTTATGCAGATAGAAATGAATATGGCAATTGCAAGCGAGGGACTTCGTGGCGATTGGGGCGCGACTATCGGAAAGATACTTTATGATAACGGCGAAGCTCCCCTTAAGGATAAGCTCAAGGGATATGCCGCGGCGGGCAGCGATGCGAGAATGAGTGGCTGCGAGCTGCCGGTGTGTATCATTTCGGGAAGCGGAAATCAGGGCATAACGGCAAGCGTTCCCATAGTGGTTTACGCAAAGGAAAACGGAATATCGGAAGAAAAGATGCTCCGCGCACTCGTCGTATCCGACCTTCTTACGATACATCAGAAAACGGGCATCGGCACTCTTTCCGCATATTGCGGAGCAATAAGCGCAGGAGTAGGAGCCGGCGCGGGAATATGCTATATGAAGGGCGGAGGATATCACGAAATAGCCCACACTCTCGTCAACGCGGTGGCTATTCTTTCGGGAACGATATGCGACGGAGCCAAACCCTCCTGTGCCGCTAAGATCGCTATGGCAGTCGAGGCAGGAATAGTGGGCTGCGATATGGCGCTTGCAAATAAGCAATTCTACGGCGGCGACGGAATAGTGACCAAGGGCGTTGAAAATACCATTCGCAACGTCGGTCTTTTAGCCCGTGAGGGGATGAGTGAGACCGATAAGGAAATCATAAAAATAATGCTTGGAAAATAATACAGATAAAGGAGAACCTATGAAAAACTTTACTTTTACAAACAAAACGAGATTTGACTCCTGCGGATATGACGTTTACGAATATGAGCATATAAGCGGGGCAAAGCTCATTTATATTGATTCGGGCACGGAGGAAAAATCCTTCTGCGCGGCTTTCAAGACCATACCCGAGGATTCAACGGGAGTTTTCCATATTCTTGAGCATTCAGTGCTTGACGGCTCCAAGAATTATCCTATGAACTCACCCTTCCTCTTTATGATCAAGAACTCAATGAATACCTATCTCAATGCTATGACCTTCAAGGGAAAGACGATGTACCCCTGTGCATCCTGCAACCCCGATGATTTTGAAAATCTTATGAAGGTGTATCTTGACGCTGTGTTCAATCCCATACTTGCGGAGGGAACGTTCCTTCGCGAGGGATGGCATATAGAAAAAGCGGAGAACGGATATGATATCAAGGGCGTAGTATATAATGAGATGCAGGGAGCCACCGCATCCATTCAGCGTCAGCTTTACGGAGCTATGACGGCTGATCTTTACCCCGATACCTATCAGAGATTCAACAGCGGCGGCGAGCCGTCCGTTATTCCTTCGCTTACCTACGAGAATTATCTCGCGGCTTACAGGAAGTATTACAGTACCGCTAACTGCGTGCTCTTCCTTCGCGGAAATATGGATATCGATAGATATACCGATATCATTGACGAGTGGCTTGCCGGGGCATCTCAAGAGAGAAGCGAGATAAAGCACACCGTTCAATCCGGACCCAATCACAGAGTTTGTGAGCACGAGTATGCGATCTCACCCTCCGAGGACACTAAGGGCAAAACTAATATCATCTATTCCTATAACCTCGGAATGTATAACGATGCCGAAAGACAGCTCGCAGCGGGACTTCTCGCAAATTATCTTATGGAAAACAGCGCATCACCCTTGAAGAAGGCACTCGTTACGAGCGGACTTATGCAGGACGCGGATATATATGATTCTACCGATGATATCCAGACCGCTTGGGGCATCGCGGCTTATAATACCGAAAAGGAGCATCGCGACGCGATCAAGAATATCATAGACGGTACGATCCGCGAGATCATCGATAACGGAATCGATAAGGAGATAATGCTCTCACAGTTATCCTCCACAAGATTCAAGATGAAGGAGCAGAGAAACGCCGTAAAGGGCCTTTGCATCTACGATTTCATCAATATTGCGAATAATTCCTTCTACGGTGTTCCGCTCAATACGTATTTTGAGATAGACGGCACCTTTGAAAAATTCGAGCGCGAGCTTGATAACGGTTATTTTGAGGACCTTCTTCGCGAGATCTTCTTTGAAAACGATATCACCGCCATCTCCACACTCGTTCCGGTCAAGAGAGAGTCAAGCGCTTTGCATCTTGCAACGGTAGAAAAATACACCTCATCTCTTTCAAATGAGGTAAAGGACGAGGCTCACGAAAGATTTGTTAAGGAAACCAAGCTTGCTATGGAGCGTGATACACCCGAGACCATAGCAAAAATGCCCACACTCTCACTTGATAAGCTTACAAAGGAGCTTCCCAAAAAGGAATTCTATCCTCAAGAAAATATCCTTCACACCCCCGCGCAAACCAACGGCGTAGCTTATTATCGCTTCTATTTCTCGCTTTCGGGACTTGTCGCGGATGAGATTATGACCGTAGAGCTTATGTCGCGTTCACTTGGAGATTTTGCAACGGGTGAGCATACCCCAAGCGAGCTTTCAAATCTTCTCAATCGCTATGCAGGTAAGTGGAAGGTAAGCGCAACCGCGATCTCTCCTTCAATGGATAAAGCAGATTCGTATCTCGTTGTCAGCGTAGCCTGCCTTGAAGAAAATGCAGCCAAAGCGCTTTCCGTTATCAGCGAGATGCTCACGGGAACAGTTTATGACGAAGAAACGGCAAAGACCGTACTTGCGCGTGAGCTGAATAATACTAAGATGCAGTTTATGGGCAACGGCGTGGGACTTGCGCTCAATACGAGCGAATCCCTTATCAGCGCAAGCGGATATTACAGCATCCTTTCGGGCGGATATCCTCTCTATACTAAGCTCCAGCAGTATCAAAGCGCACCCGCAGAGTTCTGCGAGAGAGCAAGCTCGCTTCTTTCAAGGGTATTCAACAGCGAAAACCTTTCTTATACAGGACTTACGGGCAATAAGGAGCTTCTTTCAAATACACTCGAGCTTCCCAAGGGAGAAAAGCTTACGGGCGCAACACTTAAAAATCCTACGGATAAGAAGGTCGCATATGCGATCCCCGCAGGAATCAGCTTCAACTACCGCTCACTTGATATTTCCGATATCCTTCCTTACAGCGGCAAGCATATCGCGCTTTCCAATCTTCTTACCTACGGCTACTTGTGGCATAATATACGTGAGGTAGGCGGTGCTTACGGAACGGGCTTGCGCTTTGCAAGACGCGGCGCGCTCAATGTTTATTCCTACCGTGATCCCAAGGTCAAGGAAACGTACGCGCTTTATGACGGTATAGCAGATTTCCTTGCGAATAACGAGTTCACCGACCGCGAGATCCTCGGATGTATCATCAGCACGCTTGCAGACTTCGTAAATCCCAAATCCGTAGAGCAGGAGGGAATAGAGAACGAGATCGGCTATCTTGCAAATTATACCTATGAGGAAGAGTCCGCTCATATGGCGGAGGTGCTCTCCTTCACAAAGGAAGATATCAAAAAATTTATACCCGTATTTGAAAAATTCAAATCCACCTGCGCTGAATGCTCGGTCGGTAACGGTGCAAACCAAACAGTCTACGGCAAATTCGACGAGATAGTGAATATTTAAAAAATATAAAAGGCAGACCGCAAGGTCTGCCTTAAATCTTTATATAAAAAATAAGTTCACACAATTTACAATTATAAGAGCATTATTTGATCAATTTCAGGATTTTTATGAACATTTAGATTTTTTAGCTTCAAAATGACAATTTCTTGTTTCAAAATCGTTGACAAAGTGTTTAAAAAGTGCTAAAATTTTCTTAATAAGTTCACACATTTGTATAATGTATGAACTAAAATGCGTCAGGGCATTGAAAAATCCCCGACCAAAAAGGAGAAAAATATGAAAAAGAGACTTTTGATGAAGCAGATAGTGCTTGCGCTGATGCTTATCGGCTTGCTTGCGCTCGTTTCGTGTAGCTTCAAGGGCTGTGATTACACCTTTAAGCATCCTTACGGCGAGCATCCGTTCACCGCAGAGGTGACCGAGCCGACCTGCACGGAGCAGGGCTATACGACCTATACCTGCGTTTGCGGATATAGCTACGTTGACGATTATACCGATCCGCTCGGCCACGACTACGAGGCGGCGGAGACCGTAAACCCGACTTGCACCGAGCAGGGATACACTACATATGCTTGTACAAGGTGTGAGGATAGCTACGTTGAGAAAGCTGACGCGCTCGGACACGACTACGAGGCGGCTGAGACTGTGGAACCGACTTGCACGGAGAAGGGATATACTACCTATACCTGTAAGAGATGCGGGGATAGCTATGACGTAGAATCGGATGCTTTAGGGCACGACTACGAAGCCGTTGAATCTACACAGCCGACTTGTACAAAGAATGGCAGTATAGTATATCTCTGCGAAAGATGTGAGGATACATATACCGATGTCATTGGTAATTCAGGACATGCATATGATGAGGTTGTAACCGATCCGGATTGTGGACGCCGAGGCTACACCACGTTTACTTGTTTGGTTTGCGGCGATGCTTATGTCGGTGAATATGTTGATGCTACCGGAGAGCATATATTCGGTGAGTGGGAAATAATAGAAGATTCTACGACGATTGAATGCGGAATTGAGAAAAGGATTTGTGGGGTATGTGGAAAGGAAGAGACTCGCGATATTCCTAAAAAAGAGTCTGAAGGTCTTGAATTCGCATTAAAAAATAGCACTTGTTATTACGTTAAAAGTATTGGCAATTGCAAAGATACGGATATCAATATACCTGGGGAATACAACGGACTTCCCGTAGTGAGCATTGGTGATAGAGCATTCGAAGGTTGCACCTCACTGACAAGCATAAATATTCCGGACTCCGTGACAAGCGTTGGTGCTTATGCATTCAAGGGTTGTACTTCTCTCACGAGCATAAATATTCCGGACTCCGTGACAAGCGTTGGTGCTTATTCATTCCAGGGTTGTACTTCACTCACGAGCATAAATATTCCGGGCTCAGTGACGAGTATTGATGGATATTCATTCCAAGGTTGTACCTCGCTTACTAGCATAATTATTCCAGACTCGGTTACGAGTATTGGTAATAGTGCATTCGGAAGTTGCACCTCGCTTACAAGCATAGAAATCCCCGACTTAGTGACGAGTATTGGCTCTTCTGCATTCTACGGTTGTACCTCGCTCACAAGTATAGAAATTCCCGAATCTGTGAAGAGCATTGGTATTAGTGCATTTGAAAATTGCACAGATCTCGAGTATGTAAGCTTTCCGAGCTCTATGACCACTATTGAACATTCCGCTTTTTTGGGATGTACTTCTCTTATAAGCGTAACAATTCCGGATTCGATTGCAAAAATCAAATCTTCTGTCTTTTCAGGATGCACCTCGTTAGTAAAAGTAACAATTCCCGCTTCTGTTACAAGTATTGAGAGCTCTGCGTTTGCTGACTGCGTATCTCTGGAAGAAATTAATATAGCCGGTAATAACAGTAACTATAAATCAATAGACGGAAATATTTACAGTAAAGATGGAAAAACACTTGTTCTTTATGCAATTGGAAAAAAGGATGTTTCTTTTGAAATACCCAGCTTTGTTACTAATATAGCCGAAGGTGCATTTAAAGGATGTGCGCATCTTGTGACTGTTGATATTGCTGATTCGGTTGTTAGTATAGGTCAAAGTGCTTTTTACGGTTGCACCTCTCTTGCGAATCTTGATATTCCTAATTCAGTGACGAGTATTGCATATTCTGCATTCCGTGAATGCACATCGCTGACAAACGTAATAATCGGAGATTCGGTTACAACTATAAGCACCTGTGCGTTTTCGGATTGCACTAATCTAGAGTGTGTAACATTTGGTAGCAATGTCAATAGCATTTCTGTAAGTGCTTTTGAAGGTTGCAATTTGCTCACAAAAGTCGTATTTAATGGAAATATTAAAGCAGGTGTCTGCAAGTATTTAACTAATCTTAGAGAAGTGGTACTGACGGATAAAGTTACAGCGATTCCCAGCGGTGCATTTAGTGATTGTACTTCTTTGGTTAGTGTAGAAATTCCTGATTCGGTTACAAGCATTGGAAGCTCAGCGTTTAATAATTGTACGTCCCTTACCTATATTGATATACCTGACTCGGTTACAAATATAGAAAGCAATACTTTTGCAGGATGTACCGCTCTTTCAAATATTGTAATTCCCAACACACTTCTTAGTATAGGTGAAGGTGCATTTAACGGATGCAGTTCACTGGTATATATTAATATTCCGGATTCTGTGGTAAGCATAGGTAACTATGCATTTCAATATTGCACCTCGTTACTGTCAATAGAGATTCCGGATTCTGTTACTAATTTGGGATGCGCTTGCTTCAATAAATGCTCAAGCTTGAAAGAGGTTGTGTTAGGAGATGGAATCAAAAGCATAGATTCACACTCTAGACAGGTATCCTATTGGTTTGGCAGCGAGATGGAATATATAGGAATGTTTGAAGGATGCACATCGCTTGAGAGTATTAATATCCCAAAATCGGTGACAAGCATTGATCGCCAGGCTTTCTATGGATGTTCTTCACTTGCAAACATTATTATACCTAACACTGTAACCACTATTGGAGATAGGGCATTTAGCGGTTGTTCATCACTTTTGACCGTTTCTTTACCTGATTCCGTAACCAATATCGGGGGAGGCTTATTCTCCGATTGCACTTCATTGAAAGAAGTAAGAATAGGAAATGGAATAAAGGAACTGAAAACATGGACTTGGGGAAGATACGATTCCCAAAAATATGCAGGCATATTCCAGAATTGTTCTTCACTTGAGAGTATAGAGTTTTATTCTTCCGTGACGAGTATTGGTAGTTACGCATTCCAGGGATGTGACTCTATAAAGAATGTGGTTTATAACGGAAATATTGAAGGATGGTTAAGTCTTTCATTCTCCTATGCCTCAATATACTCATCCACTTCCTCTTATAACGGTCCATTGAACAAAGATACAAAACTATATTTTGGTGATGAACTTGTAACAGATGTTATCATTCCCGATTCGGTAACGAGCATTAATGATTATGCATTCTACAATTGTACTACACTTGAAAGCATAACGATAGGTGACTCCGTAACGAGCATTGGCGATTATGCATTTCAGGGTTGTACCTCTCTTACAAGAGTAATAATCGGTGATTCTACAACGACTGTTGGAAGCTATGCATTCTCTAACTGCACTTCGCTTGAAAGTGTAACGTTCGGCGCCTCCGTGACAAGCATTTATGATTATGCATTCTCTGGTTGCACATCATTAACAAGCATAACGATCGGTGAATCAGTAGCGAGCATTGGTGATTATGCATTCTCTGGTTGCAATTCACTATCAAGCATAGAAATTCCTAAGTCAGTGAAGAGTATTGATGCCTATGCATTTGCTGGTTGCAATTCACTATCAAGTGCCATTTTTGAAAACGCCGAAGGATGGAATAGAAGAAAGAACTGGAATGCGAGTGTAGGAGATGCTATTTCTTCGGAAACCTTTGCAGATCCTGCAAAGGCTGCAAAATACTTGACATCAGATTTTATTCAATACTATTTAAGATGCATATAATGTATAATAACTAATCCACAAAAGCGCCCCGAATTATCGGGGCGCTGATTTTATACTTTTGATCCTTTGAGAAGTGCAAAAGGGCACTTTTGGGGCATTTTTTCAAAAAAGTCAGAAAACATAAATTATCCGACACTTGTTAACACTCTGTTTACAACTTTTTAAGCCATTTATCGGCAAGCTCAACCCAAACCGAAGCAGGATGGGGCTCGTCCTCGGGGATATCCTTGCATGTTTCGTGCGTTGCAAGTGAGAGCCCGTGAGGGCCGTCCGGAAAGAGTAAAAGCTCGTGCTTGACTCCTGCCTCCTTTAGAGCAGATATCAAATTTTTCGAGTTCTGCACGGGTACGGAAGGATCGTTTTCCGTGTGCCATACAAAGGCGGGCGGAGTATCTCTGTCAACGTGCAGATCAAGCGAAAACAGCTCCTTTTGCTCCTCGGTCGGAGCATCCGTTCCGCAGAAATTATACATAGATCCAAGATGTGTTTCGCAGGTCGCTGTAACAACGGGATAGCATAATACCATAGCATCTGGACGCGCTTCCTTATGTAGCAAGGTGCCGCTTGAAAGAGCAACGTGAGCACCTGCTGAAAAGCCCAGCACAAAAACCTTGTCAGCCCTTATATTATAAGCCTTCGCGTTCTCTCTGACATGCTTGATCGAGGCCTCGATCTCGCGCAAGGGATTAAGATTTTTAGCCATATCCGCAACCGAATATTTAAGCACGAAAACATTGTATCCGCGCGCTAAAAACTGGAGAGCTATAGGCTCGCTTTCACGGTCTGAGGTCCATTGATAACCGCCTCCGGGACAGATAATGACCGCGCGTCTGGGCTCGTTGTCCATCTCCGGCGGATTATCTCGAATATAGGTTATAAGATGCGCTTTTTCATCGTTTTCAAATATAAATAATTCTTCAATTTTCATAATTATCACCTCAAAATAATTATACTCATATTTTTTCTTTTGTCAACAGCGAATATAAATATTTTACCTGCGCATACTATTTTTGATTATTATTTAAGGAGGATAAATATGAATAACACCAATAAATCCAAGGATTGCGAGCTTCTTCAAGACATCTATTCCAACGTAAAAATGGGCTCAGAATCCATAATAAATCTTCTCCCCAAGGTGAATGACACCGCTCTTAAATCAATGATGACAACTCAGCTTGATACCTATGAAAAATATGCAAAACGAGTACGCGATCAGTTAACAGCGCAGGGAATTACACCCAAAGAGCCCAATCCCATCTCCAAGATATCCTCTAAAATAGGAATGGAAATGAAATCGCTTCAGGACAGTACTACAAGTCATATGGCGGAGATGATGGTACAGGGCTCCACTATGGATGTGACAGATCTTTTGCAAAAGGTCAGCGCTTATGAAAAATTGCCGGAATGCAAAAACTCAGTTTCGCTTGCTAAGGAAATAGTTGCCTTTGAAGAGAGAAATATCGAAAAAATGAAGGATTTTCTTTGATAATCTCGAAAAATTAGATTGACACGGGCTTTAAAATGTTATATAATTAAATATATAAATTTTAAAGGAGAATTACAATGAAGGTAACAAAAGAATCCATTATCGGCGATATTCTTGATTACAATCCCGAAACTGCTCAGTTTTTCTTTGAGATCGGTATGCATTGCCTCGGTTGCCCCGCTTCTCGCGGCGAATGTATTGCAGATGCCTGTGCTGTTCACGGCACGGACGCTGACAAGCTTGTAGAAAAGATCAACGCATTTCTTGGAAATTAATAAAAAGAGCCTTGAATAAAGGCTCTTTTTGTCTTGGTGAACTATGGAAAAAATAAAGCTGAATGAAAGACTTATGACCGCGGTGCAATTCGTTCGTGAGGGATCAAGGCTTGCCGACGTTGGCACGGATCACGGATATCTGCCTATTTTTCTTATTCTTGAAGGCAGGATATCCTTTGCGATCGCCGCGGATATAAACAGAGGCCCGCTTGATAAGGCTGATGAAAATATACATAAATATGCCCTTGACGGCCAAATAAAGACCGCGCTTTGCGATGGCTTGACAAGGATAGATAAACGCGAGGTTGACGACATTGCGATATTCGGAATGGGCGGGGAGCTGATAGTCAAAATTCTTGACGAGGCACCTTGGCTCAAGGATGCTTCAAGAAGGCTTATACTTCAACCTATGACGCATCCAGAAAAGCTGAGGAAATATCTTGCCGATAACGGTTATCGTATAATCGGTGAAGCCCTCTCTTTTGACAGAGGAAAGATCTATCAGACGATCTGCGCCGAATATGATGGAATTATCCGAGAATTTGATGATATCACATTGCTTTACGGTGAGTATATACTCAAAAACGGCGGAGAGCTTTTATCGGAGCAAATGGAGATGGACTATAAAAAATTATTACGAAAAATTGAAGGAAAAAGAGCGGGCGGAGAAGATGTAAGTTACGAAGCCGACCTGCTCGAAAATATCAAAAAAATTAAGATGAGGTAATTAAGATGACAGTTAATGAGCTTAGCAGATATTTAAATGAAAAAATACCGAGGGAGCTTTCTTGTTCTTGGGATAATGATGGACTTATGTGCTGTCCGGACGGAGAAAGAGAGGTAAAAAAAGCCCTTTTCTGCATGGATGTCACCCCTGAAGCAATAGATCACGCGATCGATGGCGGATTTGATCTTATCATATCCCATCATCCGCTTATCTTTAGAGGGGTAAAGACGCTTTCGGGCGATTACGGAATTCCCGCAAGACTTATAAAGCTCATCAAAAATGATATTTCAGTTATGTCATTTCACACTCGCTTTGATGCGGTTGACGGTGGAGTTAACGACGCGCTCGCGGAGCTTTTTGAGCTGACGGACGTTAAAAAGGTCGAATGCGAGGGGATTGAGCTTATGAGAGTGGGCGATCTGCCCGAGGAGCTTGATATCGAGCATTTTGTAGCCGTGGTATGCGCAAAGCTAGGCTGCGAGCATCTTAATTATGCTTCAAACAGCGGAAAGGTCCACAAGCTCGCACTCGTTGGCGGCGGTGGCGGTAGCTACATACGCGATGCTCGCGCAAGCGGAGCGGATACTTATCTTTCCGGTGAGCTTGGATATCACAATATGACCGATTGCAAGGATTACGGAGTAAATCTTATTGAAGCGGGGCATTATTTTACCGAGAGGATCGCTCTATATAATCTTTCGCGCTTTGTTAACGAAGCGGATGACGGTATATCCTGCGAGTTTTTTGAAAGTAACGTTATAAATCACATATAAAGGAGCAAAAAATGACTTACGTAGTATCAAACCTTTACGGCAGACTTGATAAATATGAAAAACTGATCAAAAAAATAAATCTTAAGGAGAGCGACACTCTCTATATACTCGGAAATATCGTTGATCACGGCGAGCAGTCCATTGAGCTTGTAAATGAGCTTAGTGCGCAGTATAACGTGTATAGCGTTCTTGGTGAACATGATTACAAGGCTTACCTCCTTCTTTCAGAGTTCGACAGGATATTGAAAGAGGGAGGCGCGCCGTCGGCAAGTTTTTCTAGGGAAATGATTGCTTGGGCGCAGGATGGCGGACAGGCAACGCTTGAAGCCTTCAAGGGCTCGGATGCGGAATCTAAGGAGGGATTTCTTGATTATCTTTCCGACCTTCCCGTATTTGAGGAGGTAATGTTGAAGAACGGCAAGGAGTTCGTTCTCACCTGCCGCGGTATGGATAATTTCAATAAGGATACCGACCTTTACGATTATGAGCTTGACGATTTTTTGAACGGTTTTATTGACATTGAGAAAACCTATTACGGCAACAAGATTATGGTAGTGGGATACCTTGATTACGAGCATACGCCCGCGGGCAGAGCCGGAAAGGTGACCGCAAAAAATAACAATATCGCGCTTGCTTGTGATATGAGTGAAAACGACGAGGTCGTTTGCGTCTGCCTTGAAACGAATGACGAATACTATGTATAACGTAAAAAAGAACGATATAGTTGAATTAAATATTACCGATCTGAATAATCTCGGGGCGGGAGTTTCGCATCTTGAGGACGGGCGTGTTGTATTCGTGCGCGGAGCGGTGACGGGCGATAGGATCAAGGCGAAGATCATTAAGGTGAACACAAATTTTGCAGTTGCGCGTCTTGAGGAGATTACCCAAGCATCTGAATTTCGCGATAATGAATGCTTTTGCGGTGTTAGTGAAAGCTGCGGCGGTTGTGTTTATCGTCATATTACGTACGAACATGAAAAGGAGCTTAAAAAAAGCTACGTAAAGCACGCCTTTATTAAAGCGGGACTTCCTGATGTCATTGTTAATGACTTACATAGCACGAATGAGACTAAGGGTTACAGAAATAAAGCACAGTATCCCTTTGCTATGACAAAGCAGGGAATCGTTGCGGGCTTTTACGCTTCGAAAACACATAACGTGGTATCGGCATTTGATTGCGCGCTTCAGCCTAAAGCCTTTGGCGAGATTTTGCGCGCAGTATGCGATTTCGCAAACGAGAAAAAGCTATCTGTCTATGACGAGGATAGCGGCAAGGGGCTTTTGCGCCATCTTTACCTTCGTTACAGTAAAAACACGGGCGAGATAATGCTTTGCATCGTTTTAAACGGCGAAAAAATGCCCTGTGAGAGCGATTTTATTAAGACTGTCCTTACCGATTTTCCGTCTGTTAAGAGCATTCAGATAAACGTCAATACCAAAAATACAAACGTGGTATTGGGTAATACGTACAGAACACTCTACGGTGAAAGATATATCGAGGACGTGCTTTGCGGAGTGAAATTCCGCATAATTCCCGAGTCATTTTATCAGGTAAATCACGACGGAGCTGAGCTTTTATACTCTTTGGCGGCTCAAAAGGCTACCGAAGGATTTGATAAAAAGATATCATTGATGGATATGTATTGCGGTACGGGAACGATCGGTCTTTCTATGGCGGATCGCGTTTCAGAGCTTGTAGGTGTTGAAATAGTTGAGGGCGCAGTTGAATGTGCTAAGATAAACGCTAAGATCAACGGCTTTGAAAATGCTAAGTTTTATGCGGGGGATGCTAAGGATATAGAAAGCCTTTTTGCATCAGTTGAGGCACAGCACGGCGCACTTAATCCCGACGTGGTAATTCTCGACCCTCCGAGAAAGGGCTGCACTCCCGAGGTTATTGAATTTCTTTCGCGCAGAAATATAAACCGAATAGTTTACGTTTCCTGCGATGCGGACACACTTGCAAGAGATTGCAAAATGTTCTCGGACTGCGGCTACACTATCGGTGAAGTTGATCCCGTTGATATGTTCCCGAGGACGGGGCACGTCGAGAGTGTAGTTTGTCTGACGCGAAAGGAGCGATAATGATGGAAATGCTTCTTGCAATATTACCCGCAATTCTAATTCCATCTGCAATTTCAATAATTCTTCCTTGGATATACGGGCAATCAAAAAAAGAAGAAAACGAAAATGAGTTTATTACTTTAACAAAATATCCAAGAAGGTTTACACTTTGTTCGGTTGTAGCTTTAATCATTACAGTTACACTATTTGTAGTTGGAACTGTATTGATTTGTGTTTTTGATAGAGATTTTCCAACACATTCGTGGATTGCATTTATTTTCTCGGCAATATTTATTATTGCAATTCCATTATTGCTCACCCTGCTCGCACTTCGTACATACGAAATCATACGAACCGATGGAATACTCGTCGTTCGTCTGTTTAAGAAAAAATTGGTAAAATATTCCGAAATGGCATCGTACCATTATTCGTTCAATCAACTCACTGTTTATGATAACCAGCACAAGGTGCTTTTTGGGGTGTATGACAATAGAGTGGGATTGAAATCATTACTAAATCAACTCGATATTAAGGGCATTTTTAGAGAGTAAAATATACCTTTTGGAGTTTCCACCCCCATTTTTGACAGGTTTTGAGACCTTTTGGAGTCTTGA